>NZ_CP020028.1:1971250-2293125 GCF_002240415.1 Paenibacillus kribbensis | reverse complement strand
TTGATAAGGCTGTGCCAAAAGACGTGCTGATTCAGCTGGTCGGGTTGCCGGAGCTGAATACCGCTCAAGAAGTAGTGCTGGATTAAATATAGACAGAGCTTAAGAAAGTCCATTGACTTTCCCTATAAAAGTGAGGCGCCTGGGTAATCAGGCGTCTTTTTCCTATGCCAATGTCAAGCATCTATCTTGATGCTGAATGTTCCACGTTGAACAAGATAAATGTTGATTTTTCAACAAAAAGCACCCTCTTCCGAGGATGCTTTCGAACAGGCTAACCAGCTAAGTTTCCTTAGTCTGTGACAGAGCCTGACTTTGGTTTTTTGGAGATCGGCAGCAGAATCGTGAACTCTGTCCCTTCTCCCAATGTGCTGGCAGCAGAGACAGAGCCTCCGTGAGCCTCTACAATATTTTTGACAATAGCAAGTCCCAGGCCTGTGCCCTTATCCTCGCCTCGCACTCTGGCCTTGTCGGCCTTGTAAAAACGGTCAAAAATATAAGGCAAATCCTCGCTGGCAATCCCCACGCCTTCATCCTTAATCCGGATGCGTACAAGCTCATGCCGTTCCCCGAGAATTCGATCTGCCCCAATGGTAACCTTTTTCCCTTCGGGGGTATGCCTGAACGCGTTATCTAACAGATTGGTCAGTACCTGCTCCAGCCGATCCTCATCCGCATCAGACAACAGCAGCTGTTCGCCCTGATCATGATAATCAAGAGCCAGCCCCTGCTCCTTCGAGCGTACTGCAAATTTACGGTGAACACGCTCAATCAGCTCGTTCACATTCACTTCCTGACGATGCATGTCTGTATGACCTGCTTCCATTCGGGCCAGATCAAGCAGATCCTTAACCAGCCTTCCCATGCGCAGTGATTCATCATGGATGACCTGCACCAGCTCCTCGGATTCCTCCGGTGAACCAGCCATACCATCCAGCAACGCTTCACTGTAGCCCTGCATCATGGATAATGGTGTACGGATTTCATGAGATACATTGGCGACAAAGTCGCTTCTCATCTTTTCAAGCTTCACTTCTTCTGTGATATCCCTAAGCACAGCTACCGTGCCACGAATTACATTATCTGTGTACAGAGGGGCCATCTGCACCGACCAGGAGCCATTCTTTACATGAATATGGTCTCCGACGTCCTCTCCTTTGTCCATAACCGTATGAAACAATGGCAGCAACGGGTCTGGCACAGGTGCTCCAAACTCCTTTTGATCATGTCCTTGCCATTCCAGCTCTCCCCAGCTATCCAGCAAATTTTGCGCAGGCGGATTCGTCAAAATAATTTGCCCGCTTCTATCAAAGGTAATTACAGCGTCAGACATGCTTCGCAGTACCCTGGATAGATGGTTTTTCTCCTCATTCAGACTGCGGATCGTCGCTTCCAGTTCCGTAGACATATGATTAAAGGTTTTCGCCAGCTCCCCGATCTCATCACTGGTCACCAGCGAAAGCCGTGTATCATACTTTCCCTCACGAATGGCATTCGCCGCCTGAATCAACAGCTGCATAGGCTGTGTGATTTTGGTAAAAAGAAATAAAGCAAAAAAGGTCGTTAATAAAAATCCGACAATACAGGCATAGGTGAACAAATGCTTGATTTCCGTCGATTCATGCGCCGCGAAATTCCTGTTGATATACGGCAATAAAAAAAGTCCCAGGAAAATAAGCACGGAGCCTACAAGACAAATGATGGTGATCCACAGCTTGCCTACCAGTGATCTCCAAAAGTTCACGTTATTTTGGAACCTCCAGCTTATAGCCTACACCCCAAACGGTTGTAATCATAGCCGCTGCCTCCGGGGATACCTTATTCAGCTTTTCACGAAGCCGCTTCACATGCGTATCAACGGTGCGCAGATCGCCAAAAAATTCATAATTCCATACATCTTTTAGGAGTTCTTCACGCGAGAAGACTTTATCCGGCGACACTGCCAAATAGTGCAACAGCTCGTACTCTTTTGGGGTGAGACTGATCTCAATTCCGCCTGCACTTACCCGGTGTGCATCATGCTCAATAATAAGATTCGGAAAAACGATACTATTGCTTGGGACCGCTTCTTTGGTTAGAAAGGCAGTTTCCGAAGAACGGCGCAAAATCGCTTTAACCCGATAAATGACTTCCCGGGGACTAAAAGGCTTGACCACATAATCATCGGCCCCAACTTCAAAGCCTTGTACGCGGTTTACTTCTTCGCCTTTGGCGGTCAGCATAATGACAGGCGTTGCCTTGGTCTGACGCAGGCGTGTACATACTTCAATCCCATCCATACCCGGAAGCATCACATCCAGCAAAATAATGCTGTAATCGCTTG
This sequence comes from Paenibacillus kribbensis, assembly GCF_002240415.1. Classification (NCBI taxonomy): domain Bacteria; kingdom Bacillati; phylum Bacillota; class Bacilli; order Caryophanales; family Paenibacillaceae; genus Paenibacillus; species Paenibacillus kribbensis. The sequence continues at coordinate 2,290,805 of NZ_CP020028.1, read as the reverse complement.
CAGTCGCTTTTTGGAGAGCAATCTCCCCATCCTCGGCTTCATCAATTTCATAACCTTCTTTTTCCAGATACATCCGCAGAAGGCGGCGAATGCGTTCTTCATCATCTACAATTAATATGCGGTTGCTATGTTCTGACATATTCCCAGCCCCTTCGCTAAAAAAAGCATTCTCTCTATTTTACTATTTTCCCGTGCGTGGTCAAACTTTACTCTTGTTCAACAGTCTCTTTACACCAAAAAGGCCGGGGTTATGACCCCCGTCCTGTCCGTTTCTTTTTCGTGTTGTCTGATTTGGCAAGTTGAATGAGACGGTTGATTTCGTCCTTGGTGAGGGGTCTGGTCAGACCACGCTTCAAGTTTTGCAGCAAAAGATCCCCGAAGGCAATTCGTTTAAGTCTGATAACCGGGTGTGAAATAGCCTCAAACATCCGTCTTACCTGACGATTTCTACCTTCATAAATGGTAATTTGGATAACAGACTCCTTACCATCCGGGTCTACATCTTTATATTCTACCTCGGCTGGTGCAGTAATGCCATCTTCCAGAACAATCCCTTTTTTCAGCTTGTCCAGCTCGGTACCATGCGGAACGCCTTTGACAGTCGCTACATATGTCTTGGGCACATGATGCTTGGGATGGGTGAGCAAATTGGCGAACTCGCCGTCATTGGTAAGCAACAGCAGTCCTTCCGTATCGTAATCCAGACGGCCTACCGGATACACACGTTCCTTGACACCTTTCAGGTAGTCAGACACGATTTTTCGACCTTCCGGATCGGAGGCGCTCGTAATAACCCCTTTGGGCTTGTTCATCATCAGGTAGATTTTTTTCTCGGTTTTGATCGGTCTACCCTTTACCGTAATTATATCCTGATCAGGGTCCGCCTTCGTTCCCAGCTCTGTTACGACAACCCCGTTCACTTCCACGCTGCCCGCCTGAATGAGCTCCTCACATTTCCGTCTGGACGCTACACCAGCCTGGGCCAATATTTTCTGCAATCTTTCCATGTTCGCTAATTCACCTCATGTTAATGATACCCATCTACGAACAAAATCACAACCCCCGTTCAAAAAACGATGCAGGAATCAAAATACAAGCAGGCAAATTGCAATGGCTGCGACAAAACCAACCACGTCGGAAAATAGTCCTACCTTCAGAGCATATCGTCCATTGCGGATACCTACCGCACCAAAATATACAGTCAGCACATACAAAGTTGTGTCCGTGCTGCCCTGAATGGTTGAAGCGATCCGACCGATCATAGAGTCCGGGCCATAGGTGCGAATCAGATCTGTCGTGAACGCAAGCGAACCGGTGCCCGTCAATGGACGGAGCAGCCCTAAAGGCAGCACCTCACCGGGGACACCCCAGCTTTTAATCCATGGTGTAACCCAGGATATCATATAATCCAAGGCACCAGAAGCTCGAAAAATGCTGATCGCTACCATCATGCCTACGAGATGAGGAATGATGTTGATCGCGGTGGAGAAGCCGTCCTTGGCTCCATCCACAAAGGAATCGTAGACGGGCACTTTCTTGGCATATGCATATAAAGGAATAAAAGCGAGAATCGCCGGAATGGCCCAAGTCGATATGAGGTTAATAAAATTGAGCATGCCTCCCTCACCCTTTCCAAGTGGTATCCCTGCTCTGGACAGCGGTGATTCCCGTCCGTCGAGCTGCAGGTGAAGATACAGGCGGCGCTGTCGAAGAGGACGCAGGGGTTGCCGTGGTTTGAGGAGGCTGTGGCGTCAATGCGGTCTGAGACGGCGGATTCGCTGGGGGGCGGCGCAGTTCTCGACTACGGTACCACCGATCTGCCACTATCGCAGCAAAGGTCGCTATCGCAGTTGCCACCAGTGTCGTGCCGACGATTTCTGCCGGATGTGCAGAATGATAATTAAGCCGAATCGCAATCAACGTTGTGGGTATCAGCGTAATGCTGGCCGTATTTAACGCCAGCAACGTACACATGGCAGGAGTAGCGGTCTGCTTATCCGGGTTGAGCGTTTGCAGCTCCTGCATCGCCTTGATGCCCATTGGAGTTGCTGCATTGCCCAGGCCCAGCAGATTAGCGCTCATATTGGACAAAATATAGCCCATAGCCGGATGATTGCGCGGAACATCCGGGAACAAAAAGGCAACGATGGGAGCAAGCAGCTTGGATATTTTTTGCAAGAGCCCGCCGTCTTCGGCCAGCCTCATCATGCCCATCCAGAACACAAGCACGCTGATCAGTCCAAAGCACACTGTAACACCTGTGGCTGCCCCGTCAAAAGCCGCCTTGGTCACTACCTCAATATTTCCCTGTGCAGCAGCAAATGCAAATCCGATACAAATCAAAGCCACCCATATGAGATGAATCACGATTGATCCCTCCTATACTCCAAACAGATTTCTGATAATCACACTCCATCCGCTTGTCCAGCTGCGTTGCTGAGTGCTGCTTACAGGAGCTTGATCAGTTGGAACCTCCTGTCCTGGCTGTATCGTTCTTGGGGTGGGCAGCTTACTGCCTTTTGCATACACAGGAACGGAACCGATCAGTTTGCCTTCCAGCAGAAACTCGACACGTCCTCGTAAACCGAAGGATACGTCCGATCTGCCAGCAGAGCGGGACTTTTTATACAGCACTAATCTTTTGTGCAGTTGGCTCTTCTCACCGTCGTTCAGAGGATAAGCAAAGCTCGAACCCGTCAATAGCGGATAGCCTTTAATGGGTTGTTGCTTGTCCGTAATCGGAATGAGTGGATAATATTGAAACCCGTAATCCAGCATATGTGCATGGTCATTCCAATCATCCCCGTCATTCAAAGTAACGGCAGCAAGCTGGCGACCGTCGCGCGTGGCCGAACTGACCAGACAACGGAAGGCTTTTTTGGTATAGCCAGTTTTCACACCATCTGCCCCTTCATAGAGCCTCAGCATCTTGTTCTTGTTACGCCACGAGTAATCCCAGGGATCGTTGGGATTCGGTGCTTTTTTCAGTTCTGTCTTAACGATATGTGCAAAAGTTGGATTATGCAGCGCATAAGCGGTTAGCCGGGCCATATCGTTCGCTGAGGAATAATGCCCTTCGGTATCCAGTCCATGAGGATTAGCAAAATGCGTATGACTTAGCCCAAGCTGAACCGCCTTTTCATTCATCAAATGAACGAATCCCTCTTCTGTCCCACCCACATGCTCGGCAATGGCAGAAGCAGCATCATTTCCGGAACGCAGCATCAGACCATACAGCATGTTTTCCAGCGTCATTTGTTCACCCATTCGCAGAAAAAGTGAGGAACCTTCTTTGGCATAAGCCGTCGGACTAACCTTTACCTGATCCTGCAAGCGTCCATGCTCAATAGCTACAATAGCAGTCATAATTTTGGTCAGGCTGGCAATACGCAGCTCCCGATCACCCTCGGCAGCATATATGATTCTTCCTGATGCGACATCAATTAAAGAGGAGGCCTGCGCATGGGTTTTTAATGCAGGTGGGGATACCTCTGTCTTCATCGCTCCCCGAACAGGCTGTGGACTCAGCAATGCGAGCGGCAATGACACAATAAGCAGCAGTGCCAGCGGCAAAACAAAGGCGCGTCCATTAGACGAAAGCTGGTTTTGGCCCGCGTGGATGTGTTGCTTCTTTTTAAACATTTGGATTCCTCCGGTTTTGAGCAAGTCTTGTACCATTCTATGTCCAAGCTGTTCAAAGTATGTCCACCTTTATAACAGAAAATTCCTCTACAAGATATGCCCGGTCAGGCAATTTACACTCCTGATCACATATATATAGTTGAGGATTTGCAAGATCCTGAGTAGCTAAATATTTAATTTGGATGGGGGTACAGCATGCAGCGCCTACAGTTTGAACCGATTTTGAGATCCCGGATTGTAGAGTCCGCAGAGGCATTACAACGAAGCGGCGTATCCTTTGCCACGTTTGCAACCGCGCGTCGCAATCCGCAGTTTTGGGATTTGACGGCAAAAGGTGGATTTCAGCTCAAAGCAGGTGTTACTCCGGCGCAGGGGATCAGGGATATCTTTATACATGGTGATCAATATGCCTTTGAATGTGCAACTGCTATGGTGATTGTTCTGTACAAAGCAGTGCTGGATTCCATTCTGGAAAGTGAATTTAACCGGATTTTTGCAGATATGCTGTTGTATGATTGGCACTATGACAGTGACCTCAAGCTCATACAGGAGCAAGGAAGTCATAAAGCGTCTCCCGGCGACATCCTGTATTTCAATAATCCGGATGTGTCACCCGAAACATTGGAGTGGAAAGGAGAAAATGTCGTTAAGATGAAGGAGGAGGACTCGTTTTATGGACATGGGATCGGCATCTTGCCAGCAAAAGGCATTATTGATTCCCTCAATCAGCATCGCAAGCCGGGGGCTACCATATCTGCTTATTTAACGGATGAGGTGATTTATCCGGACTTCGCTTATTTATCCCAGTTTGCTCCCGAAGAGAACCGTGAAGTTGAACGATCGCTGCATACTTCTTATCAACAGGAACATGGTCAACGTGTACATGCAGTCATTGGTGGAAGGCAGTATATTCGCAGATAAAAGCAAATGCAAGCAAAAGGAAGGTATTCCTTAGCCCATGTATGGCTTTGGAATACCCTCCTGAAGTAACATTTTAGTTCATGACCTTTACAAGTAAGCCGGGCCAGATTGGCTGGGATCTGTAGTGACATTTACAGGTACCTGTGGAGGTGGAGTCTGCATGCCGCCGCCTACATTTTGGAAGATAGACTGAACCTTATCAATCAGGTAGGGGGTGGAGTCGATTAATTTCTCAATCAGATGTGTTTGATTGTCCAAAGGAACGATTTGCGCCCCCTGTTTGCCAACAACCAGAAAAGCAATCGGTTGAATAGATACACCGCCACCGCTACCGCCACCAAACGGATGCCCTTCCTTCCCGCTATGATTACCCGCTGCCGAGGAAGTATGATGTTCTTCTTCATCAACATTAAAATCACTTCCCCCGGCTGCGAAACCAAACCCCACCTTACTGATTGGCAAAATAACAGAACCATCGGGTGTTTCCACCGCTTCTCCCACAATCGTATTTACGTCTACCATGGCTTTGATGTTTTCCATCGCGGTTTGCATGAGCCCTTGAATCGGGTGATCTGACATGATTATTCCTCCTCTGCTTATTTTCAAGCGTAGACTGCCTTTTCTTTCGCTATTGTGCACAGAGCACCTAGAAAATATGTATCGCTCATCCCTCATGCCGGATAGGCTTCTTGGACAAAACCCGTTTCCAAGCTTCCGGTCCACCCGGAACGCGCCATATCCGATAAGCTAAAATGAGCATGGAAAAAAATAAATATCCGAGCGACACATTTCCTTCACAGGTCAAAGTGGTGGTAAAATGCAAACGATTGGCCCAGTAGGGTACAACAAACAGCTTGGGCGTGCAGTTCATATGTACAAAGCTGGAAGCAAAACCGATCAGCGTCGTTTTCAGGCCCCATAGAATACCGGTTGAGGTAGCTGTATAGGCTGCGTCAGCAAGACTGATATTGGTGGACCATTCCATTTTGGTCATCGTCACATGGGCTAACGTATGCCGTAGCCAGCGGCTTAAGGCTTTCGTTCCTTTGAGCAAAACTCGTACATCGTGTATAAAATGCTTAATTTTTTCTGCATTAATATTTCCACTATCCACGGAAGCATCGGTTTTATGTATGTTTTTGTTGCGGTCAAGCCGATAGAGAAGCCCTTTTTGCAGATTGGCTATCAGAATAGCAGGAATATCATAATTGATTTTGATCAACCCGTACAGAAATCTGATCTCCAGATGCGCCCGATCATCACTGTCATGCTTGGCAATATCAAGCTTCCAGCGGATACGAGAGAACAAAACAGCCAGCACAAGTAATATGATAACAATGATGGCGATACCGATCCATTTCCACACTGACGAGTCCTCCCAACCTTTTTCTATGGATATACCATGGCAAAAATAGTATGGGTTCTTCACAGGAAAATCATGCATCCTAAAATAGCAAACAGCCAATCCCTCTCTGCAGGAACTGGCTGTTTCTTTTCTTATCAGGCTTCAAGATCCGGATCGTTTGCAGCAGGCTGGCTGCTCTCCAGACGCTCGAACAATAATTGTGTCTCCTCCTCCAGATTGTCCGAATCCTCGAACATCTCCGGTTGCGGTAGATCCGCGAGAGAGCCCAGACCGAAATAATCCAGAAATGATTTCGTCGTTCCGTACAATATCGGCCGTCCAATGGCCTCTGCACGACCTTTTTCCTCAATAAGCTCCTTGTTGACCAGTGTATGTATGGCCCGCTCGGATTTGACGCCCCGAATATCTTCGATTTCGATTCTTGTAATGGGCTGGCGATACGCAACAATGGCCAGTGTTTCCAAAGCCGCTTGAGACAGTGAGGCACGTGCCGGAGAATAAGCGAGCTTTTCAAAATAGGATGCATGCTCAGGTAATGTTGCAAGTTGATAATTCCCGGCAAGACGGACAAGTTGCAGACCTCTTCCTCCCTGCTCCATATCCTGTTTCATATCTTCCAGGCTTTTTTCAACCAGTTCTTGCTGCTGCTCTACAATGTCGGCGATCTGCTTGGCGGACAATCCTTCCTCTCCCGCGAGAAACAACAGTCCCTCAATAATTGATTTCAGCTTCAGATAATCCATTAACCCGTAAATCCCCTCTCCACTCCATTACAATATCATCAAAAATCTTCTCCTGATAACAGAAAATTTGCTTCATTTTCATCAGTTCGAGAATCGCCAAAAAGGTGACTACCACTTCATGCCGATACATATCCTCATGCATCAGCTTGGAGAACAGAAACCGCCCTCCTGCCCCCAATCCCTCTAACACCCCGACAACCTGCCGGATACGGTCCTTGACTGAAATTTCATCCCGGTGGACACGAGTTACCGTCGTACGTCGTTCTGCTTTACGCAATGCACGCTGAAAGGCCGCGACCAAATCGCTCGTATGTAGCCCGTGCACCGGATTTACGGGTTCGGTGGGCAGGAACGCACTCAGATCTTCCGGCTCTTTGCCATAAATCAGACTCCGTTCCCACTCACGTTCACTCAGATGACGAGCAATCCCTTTATATTTACGATACTCCACCAGCTTGCGAACCAGTTCTTCGCGCGGATCATAATCCTCTTCTTCATAATAATCCATATCGTCATATTCCATCACAGGTGGTTTGGGAAGCAGCAATTTACTCTTAATCGATAAGAGCGTCGCCGCCATCACCAGAAACTCGCTCGTAATGTCCAGTTCCAGCTCCTGCATACTGTGCAAAAAAGCCATATACTGATCCGTAATATCACTAATCGGGATATCCTGAATGTCGATCTCGGCTTTATCAATCAGATGCAATAGCAGATCCAGCGGACCTTCGAATGTTTCCAGCTTGTAATTTACGACTGTCAATGTGCTTCCCCCTGCCTTACTCCAATCATCATTCAACAATACCTTTCCCCATAGCACGTATGCTCGACGTTATCAATCCCTCTTTCTGTAGTATATACGTCATTGCCTTGCTTAACAATCCAATCCCTTGTTCGCTTTGCAATTACGCTTTCCTTATCTAGTTGCTTATATCATTAAAATTGCTTGCCCAGGTTCGCCATTTCAATCGCCGCCAGCGCAGAATCCCAACCCTTATTACCAGCCTTCGTGCCTGCACGCTCAATAGCCTGCTCAATATTTTCTGTAGTCACGACACCAAAAATAACGGGTACGCCCGTTTTCAGATTGATTGCCGCCACTCCCTTTGCCACTTCGTTGCAGACAATGTCATAATGCGAAGTAGAACCACGGATCACCGTCCCCAGCGTAATAACAGCATCATATTTGCCGCTTGCAGCCATTTTTTGCGCAATCAGTGAAATTTCAAAAGCACCAGGAACCCAGGCCACATCAATTTCATCTTCCTGTACACCGTGTCGTTGAAGTGCGTCAATTGCACCGCTTAACAGCTTGCTTGTAATAAACTCATTGAATCTTCCTACCACAATACCATATTTTAAACCATCCGATACAAGATTACCTTCCAGAAAACGTGCCATGCTTATCAACCTCTCTTTTTTTAAATGATTTTTACAATGACAAACGACGACGATAGTCAATTAAATCCTGAATACTGATCAGCTTCAGCTGATGATGCTTGGCGAACACGGCCAAATCAGGCAGTCGGGCCATGGTGCCGTCTTCCTTTATAATTTCGCAAATGACTCCGGCGGGCTTGAAGCCGCTGAGTCGGGCCAGATCGACTGCCGCTTCCGTATGACCTGCACGCTGCAAAACACCGCCATCGCGGGCAATCAGCGGAAACATGTGGCCAGGCTTGCGAAAATCGCCTCCTACGACTGTATCGTCAGCCAAGGCGCGTACAGTCAAGGAACGCTCGGCTGCCGAAATACCTGTTATTGTCTCCATATGATCAACCGACACGGTAAAGGCTGTGCCGTGGAAATCTGTATTCTGCTCCACCATTGGCTGCAGCTCCAATGCCTCGGCTCTTTGTTGTGTTATCGGCACACAAACCAATCCACGACCTTCAGTGATCATGAAATTAATGACCTCCGGAGTTGCCTTTTCAGCCAACGCAACAAAATCACCTTCATTTTCGCGCTGTTCATCATCCACGACGATAACGACTTTACCGTTCTTCAAATCCTCCAGCGCTTCTTCGATGGAATCCAGACGAATCTCTTCGTCCAGTTCCCCCTCGTCATGCTCCATTACGTCAGCCGCTGCACTTGTTTGACTCCCTCGATCCATAGTGCTGTCCTCCTTAGTTTTTGTGGCATAAGTACTCCTCTGGCAGATTTACCATTCCAGATCAGGCAAAGCCGTGCTTCGCCAGATAGTCCAGACTTATAGGAGCTTTTTCTGCTCCCTCCGTCGCCGCTGAGCCTCTGTAATTCAAAAGCTGTTCCACATACTTGCCCAGTATGTCGCATTCAATATTGACGGTGTCTCCCTCACGTTTGGCTTGTAAGGCTGTCTCGGATAAGGTATGGGGGATAATGGATACGGCAAAGGTATCTCCCGTACGCTGCGCGACTGTGAGGCTGATGCCATCCAGTGTGATCGAACCTTTGAGAAGAATATATTTGAATAATGCTTGATTAGAAGGTGCAACTTCGAACACAACCGCATTCTGGTCTGAAGTCACCCGGCGAATCGTGCCTGTTCCGTCTACATGCCCCTGCACAATATGACCTCCGAACCTTCCACTTGCTGCCATCGCCCGCTCCAGATTGACCCGGCTACCGGATTTGAGTTCTTTCAGATTGCTGCTGCGAAAGGTTTCCGGCATGACATCAACCTTAAAATCCTTAACACCGATCTGTATGGCCGTCAGACAAACACCATTCACGGAAACACTGTCTCCTATTTTCAAATCGTCCAAAACGACGGAGCCTTCAATACCTAGAACCATCGCTTCTCCGCTTTTGGAAATCGTTTGAATGCGCCCCACTTCCTCGACCAACCCGGTAAACATGCCCTCACTCCTTTCCATCTCGTTTCAGTTTATCCCTAATTCATCTGTCGTAAGCGCAAAAAAACCCCAGTACGGAATCTATCCGTCATGGGGGTGATGAGAGTCAAATCTACAGTATACAAGCGCAATCCATATGCATGTTGAAATCTCACGAATAATACGTATGCCAATAAAAAGCATGAGTATGATACAACCTAATTCGCTAGAAGACCTACGGAAAAGAAAGCTAAAAAGCAGTCTCCCCGATGCCGCCCTACAACGAAATAAGCCGTACGTACATTTACGTATGCTAATAATCGGCACATGTCACGTCATGCACATGCGCTCCGTATCCTTCTCCCATCCAGACTATACTGTCGGTCCCGGAATTGCACCAGGTCCACCTTCTGCTGATCGTTCAGCATCCGGGTCACGGACTAAGCCGTGCTGTGATCACAAAAAGCGATCCACAAGCACGTCATCACCGCCGGTGGGGAATTTCGCCCCGCCCCGAAGGATCTTGCTCTTATTCAATTGAATTAACAGTAAACTTGTTACGTATATTAGCACCAACTTCTAAAAAAAGCAAGTTATCGGATAGACGCTCCTGCTTTTGTTTTAACATATTGGCTGGAGAGTTCTTCAAACCAGGTTTTATCATTCATATGAAGCGCCAGATCAATCAGATCAGCCAGTTCTTCCAAGCCGAGCTGTGTAGCATGGTCAAAGGTAATAACCGCTGAAGCTGTGGGTCCGTGGCTTCCTTCAGAACTTGCGTCATAATCCAGCCGTACTTCAACGTGTCCATCAATAAATTCACATTTTAGAAAATAAATAATTTCACACATTAATATCGGGCGCACCTGTGTTTCCAACACGCAATCCATCACCTTGGCGGAATAATGTTGATTCGTCAGCGTAAATTTATGCTCCGTCCCCGCCAGTGATGCCCGTCCAAAATCATCTGTAAATTTCAGCTCCACGGGCTTGATGTTCATGACCTTAGGGATTTGCTTTTTTATAATTTCGATTATTTCAACTGTATTCAGTTTAATCATACCTGCACCTCATTGCATCTAAAAATTCAGAAGAAGACTGTTATTTAATCAATTTCATATAGGCCTCCACTCCTATATCGGAAATCATTACCTGTTTTTTTATGCTTCATCCCATAAACGACAAAAAAGATTCTTCACGCAGCAAGCGCAAAGAATCTTTTTGGAAAAACCGAATTATAGCTCCGAAATTTCATGTTTCTTTTTCAGAATGGTCCAGCGGCGTTCAATTTCCTGCTCAAAGGTGGCCAACGTCGCTTCCTCCTTAAGCAGATGCTTCGTTTTCCCCATTAATTTCAACCATTCAGCGGCTGGAATCCGTTTCCCCTTGTCTTCCGGGTTGTACGTAATCGTCGTATTGCCCTGCTCAATTTCGTACAATGGGAAGAAGCAAGACTCAACAGCAGCCTCCACAATGCTGGTGCCCAGCCGATCTTCCGACTTCCAGTTCAATGGGCAGGCACACAGGATTTTGCCATAGGCCGTTCCCACGTTGTTCGCATACCATTGCGCTTTGGCCGCTTTACGCAGCATATCCTGCGGATGGCTTTCAGCAGCTGTGAAGGCATACGGAATGTTACAGGCGGCCATGATTTGCACGGTGTCCTTGTGATGCCCTTGCTTCCCTTTTTGCATCTTCCCTACACCCGACGTACTGGTCATATGACCGAGAGGAGTGGAATACGATTGCTGCGAGCCTGTGTTCATGTATCCCTCGTTATCATATTCCAGCATGATCAGCTTATGATTGCGCAGAGCCGCACCAATCGCAGAACCCATCCCAATATCCATACCACCGTCGCCGCTGATCATAATAAAGGTTGGATCATCCGACATCTCAATCTCATTACGACGCTTCATTTCCAAGTAAGCTTCCAGTGCTCCCGAAAGTGTAGCTGCCCCGTTTTGAAAAAGATTATGGATCATCGGTTGCTTGTGTGATGTATATGGATAACCCGTTGTCACCACATAGACGCAGCCTGTCTGAAACAATACGACAATATCGCCTTCAATCCCTTTGAAAAACAGCTCAAGCGCAGATAGTGCTCCGCAGCCCGGACAAGCTCCGTGCCCCGGCGTAAGCCGACGTGGTTTGGTCGTCAGCGAACGCAGCGGCGGTACCTTGACCTTGAGCTTTCCGGTCGCCTCGTCCGGCGTGACCTGAATCAGACCCGTGCGGTACGCATCGCCCCGTGGCGGCTGCATGACCTGCGGCATCACCTTATCCGGTGAACCCGGATGAATGCCGTAATAATCAAACGGCTTCTCCGCACGGCCGGCTTCTGCCGCCTCGATCGCGAGCTGGAAGAACGCCTCTGCGTCTTCCGCATAAAAATCCTTGCCGCCCAAGCCAAAGATGCGGCACAATACAGTCGTCTTGTTCAGCGGGTCCTCCTGTAGAGCCGCCTTGATTTCGTGCGTCAAATTACCGCCGTCGGCGCCGTACGAATCCGCACGCTCGCCCACCACCAGCGCCTTGACGTGGCGCAGTGCCTCACGCAGCTGGGCAGCCGGGAACGGACGAATGATATTCGGACGAACGACCCCGGCCTTAATGCCGCGCGCACGGAACTGATCCGCCACATCCTTGGCCGATTCAGCCGCCGAATTCAGCAGGAATACTGCAACCTCGGCATCTTCCATATGATATAGATCCAAAATCGGATATTCCCGACCGGATAAAGATGCATATTCTGCCGCAACCTGCTCATATACTCCTTCAGACCGTCTTAATGCCTCAGACTGCTGGAAGTGATTGTTCGTCAGATCATCGCCATTCATATGAGCGCCTACCGTAACCGGATGATCAAAATCCAAAATATTCGGATGATTCAGATTGGGATTCGGCCCTACAAAATCCCGTACCGTCTCCGCATCGGCAAAATATTGCACCTTGCGCTTCTGATGTGACGTATAAAAGCCGTCATAAGCGACCATCACAGGCAATCGAACATCGCTGTGCTCCGCAATTTTCAGCGCCATGATATTCATATCATACACAGCCTGTGGTGTGCTTGCCGTCAAAATGACCCAGCCCGTATTCAGACCGTAGTACAGATCCGAATGATCCCCGCGAATATCCAACGGACCACTGACGGCCCGTGTCACCAAATTCATCACCATAGGGAAACGCGTACCTGACTGAACAGGCAGCTGCTCCAGCATATACAGGAAGCCCTGCGAGCTGGTGGCATTCACCACTCTTGCTCCCGCTGCTGCGGCACCATAGCATATCCCCGCCGATCCATGTTCTCCATCCGCTGCAACCAGCTTGATGTTATGCTGACCCCTCGTTCTCATCTGATCCAGGTACTGCGCCACCTCGGTCGACGGAGTGATCGGAAAATATCCCATCATATGATAATTGATTTGCGCAGCCGCTGTAGCGGCCATTTCATTGCCGGATTCGAACGTCGTTACTTGTGCGGCGCCTGCTTGTTTGAGCTCCTCCTCCAGTTTAGCCATTACACACGACCTCCTTCATACACCGGAAATTGGTGGGCAACTCGGTGCTGTTCCGACCAGCCCCATTGCTCACGACGCGAACTTAATGCTCCCGATGGGCAAATATCCACGCATTTTAGACATCCTTTACAATACTGATAATCAATTCCTTGCAAAAATGGCATCATTCTGCCGCGTTTGTCTGCTTGCTCTTCCCATACAAAGCAGTAATCCGGGCAAATTGAATCGCATTTGGCACAATGAGTACATTTGTCAGCTTCATATTCAGGTAAATAACCCTGGCGTGAGCCACTAAGATCTTTTGTCATGCTGTTCCCCTGCGTAGCAATAACTCCACCCAATGTTTGCGTTTCGTAGCCGAGCAAAGGCTGCGGACGTTCAAAAACCCGATCCTGCGTGTCATGGGTGACCGGATATACGTGCAGCTCCACTTCCTCAAACCCACGGTTAAACGTACGCAGGTTAGGCTCCACTAATTGTGGATATTTCTTTTCAAAGGTACTGCGAATAACCGATCTCATCGCTTCCGGGTCCAAAAAATCGCAGACACGGAACAAGGCTCCGAGCATGGACGTATTCAGTTTGGTTCGCTCCTCCAATGCGATGCCCATTGCATCCACCACCGCCAGCGTACCGGATACCAGTCCCAAATCAGCCCGTATTTCTTCTGCCGGACGCGTGGAATTGACCACAACGATCCCATCGGCTGGAAGTCCGCTGATCACATTTACCGTTTTGTATAATGCTTCATGGAAAATGCCTACCACATGCGGTTGTTCGATCGGACTGTGATCACGGATATCAACTCCCGGATCACAGAAGCGGACAAAGCTTTTAACCGGAGTTCCCTTCTTTTCTGAACCGTAGGACGAGAAATTTGAAGCATTCAGCCCCAAACCAAGCACACCGGTTTCGGCCAGCATTTTGCCAGCCAGATTAGCACCGAGTCCACCAATGGATTCCAGCCGGATTTCGAAAAATCCGAGTCGATTTGTGCGCGTTAAAATAGACAATGTGATAAGCCCCCTTCTTTTGCAACCTTCATTGAGCTTGAATACTCATAAAAATAAATGAAAATGCATTCTAATGAAAAGGCTATCACAACGCTTACTTTTCGAATGTGATCTTACTCACTGAAACAACTGCGTGATTGGGAAAAACAGCAAACCGTCAAATAAAAGACAACAAAAAGCCGTTCTGTCCAAAAGACAGAACGGCCTGCGTGCTAGGTCAAAAAATCAAGCATTTAACGGCATTTTATGCGTCAAATACTTTAACCTCTTTCATTTTGTCACCTTGTTTTACAGCATCGATAAATTCCATACCTTTGGTCACTTTGCCAAATACAGTATGTACTCCATCCAAATGCGGCTGTGGAGCGTAGCAGATGAAGAATTGGCTGCCACCTGTGTTGCGGCCCGCATGAGCCATGGACAGAACGCCTTTGGCATGCTTTGTTGTGTTCGTAGCTGTTTCACAGTCAATGGTGTAGCCAGGGCCGCCTGTACCGTTACCGATTGGACAACCGCCTTGAGCAACAAAGCCCGGAATGACACGGTGGAAACTTAGACCGTTGTAGAAGCCGCTGTTAGCGAGCTTTTCAAAGTTAGCAACCGTATTTGGAGCTTCTTCCGGGAAAAAATCAATTTCGACGATACCGCCGTTTTCAAGATCTATTCTACCTTTTTTCATTGTTTGTATCTCCTTTTCAACCTGTTTTGAAAGCTAAATAACATCAAGTTCCAGTTTACTATGAATTGCTGCGCTTAGCAAAGCCTTGTCCAAAAAAAAGACCACTGTACCGGTATAGTATCCCCGGCCCAATGGTCTGCTTGCTCACACACATCAAAAATCAGGACGAAACCGTAATTTTAGCATTGGAATGAAGTGCTGGACTAGCTTCGTCACGAACCAAGCGCTGCGGCACAACATCGTTGCGTACGATATCCTCGTAGGTTTCCCGGCGCACCACCAGTTCGGCTTCACCGTTGTTCACGAATACCACCGCCGGACGGCGTATCCGGTTATAATTACTTGCCATGGAGTAATTGTAGGCTCCGGTTGAGGCAACAGCGAGCAAATCCCCGCTATTCGGACGAGGCAGCTCCACATCCCAAATCAGCATATCGCCGCTCTCACAGCATTTGCCCGCAATGGATACGGTCTCTTCGTTCGCATCCTGTGCCCGATTCGCCAGCATCGCTTCATACTTGGCCTGATATAACGCCGGACGCGGATTATCCGTCATACCACCGTCTACCGAGACATATTTCCGTACCTGTGGAATATCCTTAATGCTTCCTACGGTGTACAAGGTTGTGCCTGAATCGCCCACAATGCTGCGCCCCGGCTCAATCCAGATTTCTGGAAGTTCGTCATAAAGCCCGGAAAAATGGGTTTTAACCGCTTCGCCAATAGCATGAACATAGGTAGAAATTTTCAGCGGTGTGTCCTCTTCGGTGTAACGAATGCCAAATCCCCCGCCCAGATTAATCACCTTGAAAGAAAACTGAAGCTGTTCCTTGATTTCTCTGGAAAAAGCGGCGACCCGCTCGGCAGCCATTTGGAAGCCGTTCACTTCAAAGATTTGCGAGCCGATATGGGAATGCACTCCCAGCAGATGCAGATGATCCAGCCCGATCGCCTGCTCTACCGCTTGGCGCGCTGTACCGTTCGCAATGTCAAAACCGAATTTCGAATCCTCCTGGCCTGTGGCCATATACTCGTGCGTATGCGCTTCAACCCCTGGCGTAACTCGCAATAAAATATTCACCTGCTGTTTCCGCTCGGAGGCAAGGGCCTGCAGCAAATACAGCTCCATCTCGCTGTCGACCACGAAGCAGCCAATGTGCGCATCCAGCGCCATTTCAATTTCTTCCGGTGTTTTGTTGTTGCCATGAAAATGGATTCGCTCTGCCGGAAATCCTGCTTGCAGCGCAGTGAACAGCTCTCCACTGGAAACAACGTCGAGCGACATTCCTTCTTCTGCAGCCAAAGCACACATCGCCATGACGCAAAATGCTTTGCTTGCATAGGCGACTTGAAACTTCAAGCCGGTTTCATGAAAAGCTTCTATAAACTCCCGGCAGCGCCGGCGTACTAACTGTTCATCTACAATATATAGCGGTGTTCCAAAACGCTCCTTCAAAAGCGTTGTATCACATCCGCCAATTTCCAAATGTCCATTGCTGTTAATTTTACTGCTTCCATGCAAATACATGTTCTGGCGCCTCTCTTTCTGGAACAAGCTAGTCATATTCCATCGAATGTTTACACCAGTATAGCAAAAAAAACATCAAGAACAATGGATTTTTATGCAGATCATTTAGATTAATGCTCCTGTCCATTGCCTGAGTCCGAATCTGTATTGGCATCCGTATGGGGCATACGCGTATTGTCCCTCGTTTTATTAAATGACGGGCGGTTAGGCGCATCTAGTACAGGCTTGCGGAACAAAATAGAAGCTAACGCCTTGGCATTAAAAGGGATGAACGGCCACAAGTAAGAAGAATTGTATGACCGATGCATTGTCAGCATCAAAATAATCAGGGTCGTTCCTACGACAAAGCCTGGAACGTGGAAAATGGCTACAGCGACCAGTAGAAATAACCGGATCAGTCTGTTGGCCAATCCCAGCTCATAGCTCGGAGTGGCGAACATGCCTATGGCGGCTACAGCCATATACAGCACAACCTCATTCACAAACAGCCCTGACTTAACCGCAATGTCACCGACCAGAACGGCTGCGATCAAGCCCATAGCGGAAGCCAGGGGTGTAGGGGTATGAACTGCCGCCATCCGCATGAGATCGACCCCTAGCTCCACGATGATAAACTGGGCGATCAGTGGAAGGTGAGCTTGCTTTTGAGGACCGATAAAATCGAGAAATGCCGGTTTTAGTTCGGGATTGATGACCATAAGCAGCCACATCGGAAGCAAAAACATCGAGGCGAAAATCCCAATAAAGCGTACCCAGCGCAAATAGCTTCCCATGAATGCCGTCTGCCGATTTTCTTCCGCATGCTGGCACAAGTCGAAAAAAGTGGTTGGCAAGATCATTACACTGGGTGAGGTATCTACGAAAATAACAAGTCTTCCTTCCATAATATGCGAAGCCACGACATCTGGTCGCTCCGAATATCGCACCAATGGATATGGATTCCAGCCTTTATTGATAATCGTCTCCTCTAATTGTTTGTCCGCCAGCGGAATTCCGTCCAGATTGACGTTTTTAATTTTGTCGCGTACGGTATCCACCATCACCTTATCCACGATATCATCAATGTAGCCCAGACATATGTCTGTCCTTGTTCGGCGTCCGACCTGCATCGCTTCAAATTTAAGTCCGGGGTCCCGCAAACGACGACGCACCAGCCCTACATTCGTAAGCATCGTCTCGGTAAATCCATCCCGGGCACCACGTACGACACGCTCCAATGAGGGCTCCTCCGGACTACGTACCGGGTAATTACGGGTATCCAGAATGACGGAAAAACGCTCGCCTTCCATAAGAAAGGCGCTATAGCCTGCTAGCACCTTGTTGATGACAACCGACATTTTGTCCGTCTTTTCCACTTGAATATGTGGGATATAATATTCAAAGTATGCTTGCAGCCCATCCGAAGACAGATCATCCGGCGTCAGATAGGTAAGCCGCTTCAGCACCTCAACCATGATCTGATCCTTTGCAAAGGTATTCAGGAACAGATACCCAATATGGCGCCCACCCGTTGTCATTTCCCTGAACACCACATCAAAAGTCTCTCCCAGGCCCAACACCATTTTGAGCGTTTCACGATTATCCTTCATTATTGGCGAAATATCATCTTCCATCTGCCAATAACGAATGGACTCCTCTACATTATCAGAATGCTCACTTTCTTTTTTGTGCTTAAGGCGTTTCGCTTCCTGCTGCTGCTTTTGCTTCCAAGAGCTCAAATTTTCCCCGTCAGTATCATTTTCCCTTCCAATTGCTCCGTCTGCCTGAACATACTCCTGATGCTCCTGATCTTCCCTGTGATCCATATCGCTTGCCCCCTCTGCCTTCGTTATTATCGGTTGTATACAAACCAGTCAAATAAGGAACCCGTTACCTTACCAAGTACCATCGCCATCAGCAGGCCAAACATATACACAGACATATGAAGCCTCTTGGCAAGTATGGGCAGGAGATTTAATACCTCTGTTAAAGCTGCGGCGAGCAAACCAATAAACAATCCACAAAATAACCCGGGTATCCATGTGAATATTTTAGGGAATGGCAAGTAAATATCCCAAAAATCAGCCACCGTTCCTACCACTGAACCTAAGATCATCGCCTTTTCGTATGCGCGTGATTTTTTATATGTGCGGGTGAGCTGGGCCAATCGTGGCATGATGTCCAGCACAATAAAAAACGCGATTACGCCACTCCCCACTGCCAGACCTCCAGCGATGCCCAAAATAATCTGCAGCGCGCCCTGTACAAATGTCATGGCTGCTTATCCTTTGAATGCAGGCGGGCCATTTTTTCATACTCCTCCGCCACAACGTACTGATCCACATTTTCCTGATACAAATACATTTCCACCTCCAGCGGTGTCGGCTCCTCGTTCCACTTTTTTTTGAACAAGTGATTGAAGAACACGATCATGCCAAAACCGATACCAAACGAGTAGGCAATTTGAAACAAGTACGGATGTTCGTCCTTATGTCCCGTAATCATCTCCACAATCCGAACCTGTACCTCCATCATGCTGACGTCGGCGTGAAAGTTCATAATCGTTAATGCAGAGCCAAAAAACAGAAGCACCCATACCAAAACGAACAATATTTTGGATGGCTTACGGGGTTTTTCCACGACTTCCACAAGTACATGCGGCTTGCCAAGGGATTCGACTACAACACCCGGAATATGTTCTTTAATTTTGGAAATGATCTGCAGCATGTCCACCAGTATCAGGTTGCCGTCCTGCTTCTGCGGCCGTTTGAGAATAAGCTTAAGCAGCTCGTTTTCCCATTCGGGATCGGCTAGCAGATGGGCCACATCTCCCAAACGCAAATCCTGCCCTTGGATCATCCGCACACGGCTACGAAGCCGCAAGTATACTATAGGAGCCACTGTAGGAGCCGGACTATGAGTCATCCGATCCCCTCCTTATCCTCGTAATTACCGATTATTATGGAACGAAGCAAGCAAATCTATTCTTCGACTTGTCCTTTTTCCCACGCAAAAAAGAGTATCCCCTGCCATGAAAAATGGCCTCGGAATACTCTTTAGACTCACGTAAAAGGATTTCACTAAATCCTGACTGCTATTATTGGGCAATTTGATCGCGGATCAGCTGCAGAATCTTTTTTTCCAGCCGGGATACCTGCACCTGGGAAATACCAAGTCGACTTGCAACCTCCGACTGGGTCTGATCCCGGTAATAACGCAGGTACACAATTAACCGCTCCCGCTCGGAAAGTCCGCCGATGGCCTCATTCAGAGCCAGCTTGTCAAACCATCTTTCCTGCGATTCGTCAGCAATCTGATCCATGAGCGTGATGGGGTCACCGTCATTTTCGAACACCGTTTCGTGAATCGAGGTAGGCGGCTTATTCGCTTCCTGCGCAAAAACAACATCCTCTGGCGTGACTCCCAGCTCATCGGCAACTTCCTTAACCGTAGGCAGTCGGTTGAGCCGTTTGGAAAGCTCGTCCTTCATTTTGCGGACCTTATTGGCCGTCTCCTTCAGGGAACGGCTAACCTTGAGTGTCCCGTCATCACGAAGAAACCGTTGAATCTCACCAATAATCATCGGTACCGCATAAGTCGAAAATTTGACTTCATAGCTGAGATCAAATTTATCCACCGATTTTAACAAACCGATGCAACCAATTTGAAAAAGATCGTCAGGTTCATATCCCCGGTTCATAAAGCGCTGCACGACAGACCAAACGAGCCGGATATTACTATTGACCAACGTCTCACGGGCATCATTATCACCAGACTGACTTCGTGCAATGAGCCGCTTGACTTCCGCATCCTCCAAATAGCTGTGTGAAGTTTTTTTTCCTCCTGCTTCCATAGGACCAACCCCTAATTATATAAAGCTTTCTTGGATTCAATCCTTTTCTTCATCCGGACCGACGTGCCTCCGCCCGGCTCACTGACTGCCTCAAACTCATCCATGAAGTTTTCCATAATGGTAAAGCCCATACCCGAGCGTTCCAACTCAGGCTTGGATGTATACAGAGGCTGCTTGGCCAGCTCCAGATCCTCAATTCCCCGTCCTGCGTCTTCAATGACCAGCGTAATCACGTCTGCTTCAATGCCGACTTTAATCGTTACGACACCTGACGGATCACTGTCATATCCGTGAATAATACTGTTTGTCACTGCTTCAGACACCACGGTTTTCAAGTCGCTCAGCTCATCCATTGTAGGATCAAGCCTGGAAATAAAAGCTGCAACAGCCACACGGGCAAAAGCTTCATTTTCGGATTTGGCGGCAAACTGCAAGCTCATGAAATTGTTTCCTGTGTCTTCTCTCATGATACGACCTCCAGTTCCGTGAGCGCATTTCCCTCGTTGTCATATATAGGCATAATTTTAAACAACCCTGACATCTCCAGCAGTCGATATACTGGCGGATTGACATCACAGACGGCCATTTTCCCGCCCTTTTGCTTGATCAGCTTGTATCGGCCCAGGATAACACCAAGCCCTGAGCTGTCCATAAACTGAAGATTCTTCAGGCTGAGCACGATGTGCTCGCATTGCCGACGCTGAATCGCCTCATCCATTTGCATGCGGACCATGTCCGACGTATGGTGATCAAGCTCACCGGCTAGCCTTACAATCAGTACCCCCCGGTGATGCTCCATTTCAATTTGCAGGTTCATGCTTGCTCACTCTCCTCCCGGTCTTGGACAAGGATTTCTACGCTGCCGCAGACGATTCCTGCCCTCCGACAAAACTAGAAGAAAACCCCGTCCAATCTACAAAGAAAACAGATTCGACATGGTGCGTTTTAACAATTTCCACCATCCGGCCTTCTCAATAGCCACAGGCGAAGTAATGTTAAACTCCTTTAACCGTTGACCATCCTGATAGACAACCAGCTTGCCGACCGGATCTCCTGCGCGGACAGGTGCTTTGAGACTTGGAGCCAGCTGCAGCTCATGACGCAGCGTTTGTTTAGTTCCACCTTTTTTCACCAGCACACTGTATGAGCGGTCTGCCTGTATTTTTAGCTCTGGCAATACGCCTTTTTCAACTTTTACGCTTCCCAGCAAGTCACCCGGCTTGTATATGGATTTCATTGTATATTGAGAAAATGCGTAGTCAAACATCGATGATACTTCATTGTTGCGTATCTTGGTATTCGGCTCACCGAGCACGACGGCTACGACACGCAAGCCATCACGCTTCGCCGTAGCGGAAAGACAAAACTTCGCTTCTGACGTATAGCCTGTTTTCAGCCCATCTGCTCCAGTGTAGAAGCGAACAAGCTTATTGGTATTCACCAGCCAAAAGGGCTTGACCGAGGATTTGCGCAAATAGTCCTGATATGCTCCTGTATACTTCGTAATTTGTGGATATTTCAACAGCTCCCGGCTCATTACCGCAATATCATGCGCAGAAGAATAGTGATTTTTTACAGGTAAACCGTTGCAATTGGCAAAATGGGTTTCCTTGAGTCCGAGTTGCTGCGCTTTGGCATTCATCAGCTCGACAAAAGCCTGCTCGGATCCTGCAATTTTCTCAGCCATGGCCACAGAAGCATCGTTCCCGGAAGCCATTGCAATTCCCTTTAACATCTCGTCAACCGTCATTTCTTCTCCCGGCTCCAGAAAAATTTGCGACCCACCCATCGAGGATGCATAATCGCTGGCCCGCACTTTATCGGTTAGCTTGAGCTTGCCGTTATCAATAGCTTCCATCGTCAGCAGCATCGTCATAATTTTGGTAATGCTCGCTGGGGGAAGCTTTTCACGACTGTTTTTTTCATAGATAACTGTGCCTGTATCTGCATCCATCAGGATCGCCGAGAGAGCCTCAGGAGCCAGCTCCGCCGCAGAGCCTCCCTTGGGTTTGCTTTCAGGTTTGCTTTCTTCGGCCCAACCGCCGACGGGGACAGCAGTCAAGGCCACGAGACAAGCCAGAATGAACGCCACCACTTTTTTCTTCACAATCGGTTCCCTCCTCAACATATTGGCGGAAAGCACCGGAGCCCGTATACTTGCCCCTCCGGCCTATTCGCGTGCTGCTAACCATTGTCGTCAGATTGGAAGAAAAATATTCCATATGGTTGATTATTCATTTTCTTAGCATGGACTGAGGATATGCACGAGAGAGGTTGCTCTAGGCTGTACAAAAAGATACGATTTGTATAAAATAGATACATAACGTATCAAGGCGGTGAAGACGTGAAGCATATACTCACAGTGGCCGGTTTACTGGCTTTTTCAATTCCTTATGCCTGTCAGGGCCTATCCCCCAGAGTCATCACAATTGCCCTGCTCATTCTGTTATTCAGCTATATCATGCTGCTGCCTTCACTCAAAACGATGATCGCAACTTTAGCAGACAATCCGTTGCTGACCTTGCTCATGATGTACATAGCCGCCTCCTGCTTATGGGCTGAACAGGAGCAGACCTCATCTATGCTGATGGTTCTCAAATTCCTTGCCTTCTCTACCTTTGGCCTTTATTTTGTTACCCACTACACAGCACAGGGCTGCATCCGCCTACTTGTCATTACATTAAGTATTTTGAGCGTACTCAATCTGCTGGCTGTTGTGCTTGTTCCCTCCTTTGCTATTCATGCAGGCGTAGAACATACTGGACTGTGGAAGGGGATCTCCGGTCATAAAAACACACTCGGGACCCTCTCTTTATTAAGTTTTGTTTCGCATGTCATATCCTTTTTCAAAGGAAAACACAAAGCTTTGCATATCGGCTTTATCCTGCTCAATGCCCTATTGCTCATTAAATGCCAATCTACCACCTCGTTGGTGCTGACATCCTCGCTGTTCGCATTTATTTTGTTTATATTGCTATTCAAAAGAATTCGAAGTGTCGCGTCGCGAGGTTTTTTCATTAGTACTTCCGGCCTGCTTGTGCTTTTGGGCTTGGTATTCGCCTTTACTTTTGGGGATGCGATTGCATCGGAGTTCGGAAAAACAACAACCTTGACCGGAAGGACAGAAATCTGGCAGGGAATCGCTGGTGCTATTCAGAGCCATTACTGGTTTGGTCATGGTTACGGCTCCTACTGGGCAGCCCGGCCCAGTATCTATGCGGGTGGAATCCGATTTGATCTGACAAGCAGTCATAGCGGCTTCCGGGATTTATGGATCGACGTGGGCCTCGCAGGACTCCTCGCCACGATCGCAATCGTTACAATCACCTTATTAAAATTCAGAATTGGCAAAGCAGATATGTATACATGGCTGACAGCAATGGTCTTTTTCCTGTTCATTGTATTAAACAATATAACGGATAGTCGTTTTCTGAACTCATTATCCATCTACTGGATCATTTTTATGGTGATTGTCATCAAGGTGCAGGAGCAGCATAGACTGGCTGTAACAGAAAAGACAAATTCGGCAGCATTGAGCACATCCCCACTTCATTAGGAGATATCACCACACTCAGGCAGCCCGAGGCAAAAAAGAACCCCGTATCCCAGCGCATCAAAAGACGCTCGGATATGGGGTTCTTTGGTTACATGTCCGCCATTTTGGCTCAGCGGCGCACCTTATCTACATTTGTGGAATAATCGCCAGTACAAGCTTCAAAAATTGCTCGCGTACCTTTTCCGCCGTCTCCATCACTTCACTATGGGACAGAGGCTGATTCAGAATGCCCGCTGCCATATTCGTGATACAGGAGAAGCCGAGTACCTCAATGCCCGCATGACGGGCTACAATAACCTCAGACACAGTCGACATGCCCACCGCGTCTGCGCCCAGGGTGCGCAGCATGACGATTTCAGCAGGCGTTTCATAGTTTGGTCCCAACAGACCGGCATATACGCCTTCCTGCAAGCTGAAGCCCTGCTTAGCAGCTGTTTGTTTGGCAATTTCACGCAGACGGCGGCTGTACGCCTCTGACATGTCAGGGAAACGAACACCCAACCCCGCATCATTCGGTCCAATCAGCGGATTCTGTCCTGTCAGATTCAGATGATCCGAGATGACCATCAGATCGCCTGCCTGGTAGGATGTATTTACGCCACCAGCCGCATTCGTTACCAGCAGGCTTTGAATACCCAGTTGCTTCATGACCCGAACAGGGAAAGCTGTTAGCTGCGGGCCATAGCCCTCGTACATGTGAAAGCGTCCCTTCATCATGACTACAGCGCGACCTTCAATCGTACCTAACAGTAATTCTCCCTCATGACCTTCTACCGTCGATATGGGAAAATGGGGAATTTCCTGATAGGGAATGCTAATTCCATCCTGAATCAAATCGGCCAGAATACCGAGACCCGATCCCAGAATAAGACCAATTTCCGGACGAATTCCGCTCTTGGAATGGATATAATCTGCTGCTTCCTGAATCATAGCTTGGTTGGCTGTTGACATCAATATCGCTCCTGACTTGTACAATCGTTAAGTTATAGTGCTCCTCACATTTTCTAATGACAGCAAAGCGTCATTACCGCAGCATTACCGATGTTCCTTGCCTTCATGAGAAGTGCGGTTGCTGCCGTGCGGGTGATGCCTTTCATATACTTCCTTCATATTCCATCTGGCCGTCTGCGCATAAACCTGCGTTGTAGACAGATCGGCATGGCCCAGCATTTCCTGTACAGAGCGCAAATCGGCTCCGCCCTCCAGCATATGTACCGCAAAGGAATGCCGCAGCGTATGCGGCGTAATATCCTCGTTTATGCCTGCCTCCTGACCATACTTCTTAATTATTTTCCAGAAGCCCTGTCTACTGAGGCGCTGACCAGATACATTCAAGAACAGGGCTTCCTGCCCCGCCTGAGCTTCTTCGTCCTGCATGGGTCGCAGCAACGATGGGCGCTGCTCATCTATGTAGGTCTGCGCCCACTGTGCCGCCTCACGGCTAATCGGCACTACACGCTCCTTGCCCGCCTCGCCGCCACAGTGAACAAAGCGCAGATCGGTGCGCACATCATGCACGTTCAGAGCAATCAGCTCGGATACGCGGATGCCTGTTGCATACAGCAGTTCCAGCATCGCCTTATCCCGTACCCCCTGCGGGGTAGTCACGTCCGGAGCTGACAGCAAACGCTCTATTTCATCCTGCGTGAGCACCGAGGGCTTCTTTTTGGTCGCTTTCGGCAACTCTAGCAGAACAGACGGATCTTGGCCTGCAATTCCCTCCCGAATCAAAAAATGAAAAAAGGAGCGAATGGAAGCAACGCTGCGAGAGATCGTCGCCGCTGCTTTCCCCTGTTCCTTCAAACGTCCCAAATACAGCACCAAATGTGACCGCTGGACGTTGTCCGGCTGCTCAAGGCCACAGGTTTCTGCGAACTCGGCAAACTGCTGTATGTCCCGATGATACGCTTCCAATGTGCTGCGCGACAAGCCCTTTTCCTCTTCCATATATCGAACGAAAGGTTGAATATACATTTTCATGAGTAGCAAAAGTCTCCTTGTCCTACCTACAGCGATTCATAGCTATTCCCCATACCAGTAAAAAAAACGCAAACGCTCCAATAACACCATTTGGTGCTCAGTTCCCTCAGAAAATGCCTGTCCGCCAATTACCTTAACTGCATGCCCTTCTGGTATCCGGTAATGATCCACAGGTGTTATCCAATCTGTAAACAATCTGAGGCTATAAAAGAACATGCATGCCAAAGCCCCGAAGAGTATGACTATACGCAGCCATTTTAGTACGTTTCGCATCGATATAACCATGTGGATCAGCCGCCTTTTCCCAGAATATAGAACCTATCAGGCTCTCTAAGCAAGGATATGACAAGCTATTCCTTTTTATACCGCTTGATCCTGTGCAGCCATCCCGAACTAAAAAGCTCCCCCCGAACGCGTCTTCGTCGGTGAGAGCTTGGGTTGTCAGCTTATTAATCCTGAGATTTGTTTTTCCTGGTTTTGCCCAAAGACTTTTGAGCAGTCGTATCGTTCTTCGCCTTGCAACGATAGCAAATACCGTGAAAGTCCAAACGATGGTCCACTACGGTAAAATTAAATTCCCGTTCCAGACGCTCTTCCAACGGCCCAAGCCAATCCTCCAGTATTTCATCTACACTGCCGCACTGCACACATATCAAATGGTGGTGGTGATGCTTGGACGTATCGCCACGCAAATCATAACGAGCCACGCCATCACCAAAATTAATTTTCTCCACGACATGCAGTTCACTTAGCAGTTCTAGGGTACGGTATACGGTTGCCAGACCGATTTCGGGAGCTTTCTCTTTGACGAGCATAAATACATCTTCCGCACTCAGATGATCATCTTCGTTCTCAAGTAAAACTCTAACGGTGGCTTCCCGCTGAGGCGTTAGTTTGTAGCCCTGGGATTGCAGTTGCTGCTTAATTTTTTCGATCCGTGCTTCCATGTGTCTCCCTCCCCCTGCAAAGCTACTGCCTACTGCACTTTTTTTCACTCCTATTATTATAGGGGGTCTATACAAATAAAGTCAAACATTTTGAAACAGGTTAGGATGGTACGGAAGCCGTTAGCATGGGAGTGACCCATTGCATCATAACCGGGGTGATCCAGGTTTCAAAGGACGCGCTACCGACGAGAAGCAGCATCATTACCGCCGTCAGTCCAGCGTAAGACAGCAAAGGACGCAGCATCCCGTCAGACGGGCGGGTAGCAATTATTTTAGTTTTGATCATATGAATGGAAAAGGTCATCGCAGCCACACTGCACACAAGCAGCACCGGAATCACAAGCAGGTTATGAGGAGCTACCGAGACGAGGGAAAATAACAGCCCTTTCCACGAGTATTGCCCTACCAAATAGCCCACTGAAAATCCGATTAGTACACCCTTGAGAAAATCCAGCACGAGAATACCGGGAAGACCGATGACCGAAAGGCCGCACACCCAAATTAAACCGACCCATTTCAAATGCAGAGACACGCTATCCCAAAAGGTCGAGGCCGCCTGTGGATCAGCAAAGCCCTGCTCGTTTTGATTGACCGTCGCAAAAAAATCCTTCAGATAACGCGACAAATCCTGTAGCTGCTCCAGCGAGAGCGCATTTACCATCAGTGCGCCAAAGACAACCCCCACCAGAAACAGCACAGCCAAAAAAACATAATACGGCGTCTGATCTTTTAACGTATGACGAAACCATTGCATCGGCGTCCTGCCCCTTTCATCTGCTTGTTTGTCCAAAAAACAACCGGAATCCGACAGCTGATGGCTATGAATGGAGGCAGTAAAGATTCGTAAAAGATGTGCCAAGCCAGCGGCGGCATAGATATTTTTATGGTTATTTCATGGTTATGAACAAGCAGATGCCGATATGACTTTATCAGGACATGGCTTTGCTAGGACTTGGCTATTTTGCCGTATGTTCCGCCGCCGCCGGACACGAGAGAGAGTCGTCCCTCACGGGACAGAATAATTTGCTCTGCCAATACTTCCCCGACAACGGCCGCCAGGTCACCCTGTTTGACCTTATGCAATATATTCATTTCCGTCCCAAACGCAGTCAACAGATGATTCAGCTTGGCTTTGCCCAGACCGGGAATAAACTCAAGCGGAATCTGATAAATGTACGGCGGGCGATGTGAGGGAATCACGGGCTGTTCACGGTCGGCAATGCTCCATATTCGATCCAGCACGCCCCGCACCAGCTTGGGGTGACCACAATCAGGACAACGTTCGTCCACCATCTGTTGCTCGTCAATAATCGTACCGCAGCTTTGACAGTAAGAACGGTGGTATTTGCCCAGCTTGGGGTTTAATCCGTAGTTGGCACACACCCTTCGTCCTTCCCGCCGCTCCAAAGCCATTCTGAATTCATCAAAGCACGGCTTCGTGAGCGATAATTTGTTGTATTCTCGTCCGATTTTCCCAAGTGAATGGGCATCGGAATTGGTAAGAAAGCTGAAACGATCCAGCTCCGAGATCATTCCGGCCATGGATGAATCTGCGCTTAGCCCCAGCTCCACTCCACTGATGAGCTCCATATCGAGCAGTTCTTCCATTCGGGCCGCAGAGCTGCCGTAAATGCCCTTATGAGGGGTAAACACGTGCGCAGGCACCATGATGCCTCCACGCCCGTAAATTTGCTGCTGTAATTCGCGTGGCGGTGCGTAGATGCGTTGTGAGCTGAGATTGACATTTTTCATATGTCGGGTCATCCATTGCGTAAAATCCTCCATCACCGCCAAATTTGGAAAGTAGGCCAATACATGCGCTTCGGGGCGTCCTTCGGCTCGGATTTCCAGCTCCGTGCCTAGCAGAACCACCGTATCACGGTAGGCGATGCCGCCGCCGCTGATTTCCGTCATTTCCCCTGTATGCAAATAAGCTTGAATATCTTCCTGTACATTCGGTGCGTGGCAATCAATGATCCCGATCAACCCGATCCCTTTGCGACTGGAGGCTTCCTTGGCAATGTTAGCGAAGGTCAGATCACGGCTGCCACTGATTTTCACCGGATCTCCCTTCTCTGTTCTGCCAATATGAATATGGAGGTCAGCGAAATAGTCTGTAAGTTCTACCTTATTTCCGTTCATATTGCTTGGAAGCTCCCTGTGTGCTGCTGGAGCTGCCATGCATAGACAGCCAAAATCGTTTTGGCATCACTTATCCGTCCTTCACGAATGAGCGCCTGCGCTTCTTCCATCGTCACCTCAAACAGCTCCAGAAATTCATCCTCATCCGGCTCCATTTCCCCTAGCTCCAGCTCTTCGGCCACATATAGATGTATGATTTCATCCGCAAAGCCGGGGGACGTATAAAAGGAATGCAGCAGCTTTAACGACTTGGCGTTATAACCTGTCTCTTCTCTCAGCTCACGTCTCGCCGCCTCCATCGGGTCTTCGCCTCGCTCCAGCTTGCCTGCTGGAATTTCCACCTCACATCGTCCCATAGCCTGTCTGTACTGGTCCACGACCAGCATTTTCCCCTGATGCAGTGCCAATACAGCCACCGCACCCGGATGCTTTACGATTTCACGCTTTCCAGTAGAGCCGTCGGGTAGCTCTACGGTGTCCACCTGTAACGTAATGACCTTTCCTTCAAAAATCGGCTGCGTAGACACCGTCTTTTCCTCCAGCGCAGGATTCGAATATAGCTTGCGATGCAAATCGTTCGTGTGGTGATTCACTTGGTCGCTCATTGATTATGTCTCCTTCTTCGTCATCTATCTTTTTCTTTATCTATTATCGCCAACGATAGTCTAACTTGTCCACTTCGGACATATGCTGGTGGTATAATAAACTTCCTGTGATAAGGAGCTGCTGAGATGAAAAGCTACCGTACCGAAACCACCCTCCATATTGTCGGCAAAGCCTGGCAGATTCAAGCTCTCTTGCATCAATGGCAAAAGGAACACGGTCCCTCAGCCACCATTGCTTCGCTGATGGTTCCAAAAAAGGTTCAGGTCTAAAGACAAGGAACGATATTCCTGTCTTTAGCCTGAACCTCTTTGTGCATAGGATACAAGTTTTACTTTGCGGTCTCCTGAATCAGAGCTACAACGACTTCAGCAACCTTTACCAGATCATCAGCCTTGATTTTTTCCTCTGTTGTATGAATGTTCTGGTAGCCCACAGCCAGATTCACCGTTGGAATCCCCAGTCCGTTGAATACATTGGCATCCGACCCACCACCGGAATGGAAGGTCGATGTTGGTAATCCCAGCCCTTGAATCGCACGCTGTGCTACCTGCACAACCTCATCATGCTCCGTAAAGCTGAATGCCGGATAGATCACCTCACTGCGGAACTCACCCTGTGCGCCAAATTCACGCGCTGTAGTTTCCAGTGCTTCACGCATATGCTGGATTTGATAGTTAACCTTTTCCTGCACAATACTGCGTGCCTCTGCGCGAATCAGGACAAAATCGCATACAATATTCGTTGCCCCACCGCCTTCGAAGCTGCCGATGTTGGCAGTGGTTTCTTTATCGATTCGGCCCAGCTTCATATTGGAAATCGCTTTGGATGCAACTTGAATGGCACTAATGCCGTCTTCAGGATTCACGCCCGCGTGAGCGGATTTCCCTGTAATCTTCATTTCAATACGTGCCTGCGTAGGTGCAGCTATACAAATGGAACCCACTTCCCCATTGGAATCCAAAGCATACCCGAAGTCCGAATCCAGCACTTCCGGCTTCATCGCCCGCGCACCCATCAGACCGGATTCCTCACCAGCTGTAATAACGAATTGAATTTGACCATGGGGAATGTTCTGCTCGCGCACGACGCGAATCGCCTCAAACAGGGCAGCAATACCCGCCTTGTCGTCAGATCCCAGAATCGTTGAACCATCACTGCGAATCCAGCCATCTTCACCCAACTGCGGCTTAATGCCTTTGCCCGGGGTAACGGTATCCATGTGGCAGGTAAAAAACAATTTGGGTGCTTTCTCCACACCTTCCGCTTTCCAGGTGACAATCAGATTGCCTGAGCCATGTCCGGTTCTCTCACGGGAATCGTCTTCCGTTACCTCCAGTCCAAGCGCATTAAATTTTTCTTTTAAAACACGTGCTATTTCCTGCTCATACTTCGTTTCGCTGTCCACCTGTACCAGTTCCATAAATTCCTGTACGATTCGATCTCTCACTACGTTTGCTCTCATTAAACTTTCCTCTCTTTCCCGTTTACGCTACAATACGAATAGATGGTCTTATCTATGACTTAAACCTTTACAAAAGGAGTTACACATGTCTAACAAAAAATGGGTTCGTTTTTTCGTTTATGTTATGCTTGCTGCTATGATTGGCTCTACACTGTTCATGGTCATCGAGCCTTTCATTATGCCACTATAATGGACAACAACTACGCTCATAGTATCTGGCCGCCTCATGGCTCGATAAAGGCTGTGAGCGGACAAGCTGTTGTAAATGCAAACAGGCGGGCTGTCGTGTCAATCACGTAATAGCCCGCCTTATCTTTATGGTTAGGAATGCGCTTGCCATTCCGCAGCAAACGAAAATTGCTGTTCGAAGTGCGGAACAATTTCCTTCGCAATTTGCTCCACCGAAAAAGTCTGCTGTGTACAGTCCTCCAGTGAAGTCACTCCATATTCCTGAATGCCACATGGGACAATACCTTTAAAGCCCTCATGCTGAATCCCTGATTTGATGTTGAAGGCGAAGCCGTGACTGGTTATAAAGCCCCGACGGTGCTTGCACTTGTTGAATTTCACACCAATGGCGGCAATTTTAAGATTCCCGACCCACACCCCTGTATATTCAGGCTTACGATTCCCCTCAATCCCGTGAGTTGCCAGCAGTCGAATGATCACTTCTTCCAAACTCCGAAGGTAACCGTGCAGATTCAACGCCTCCCGATTACCGAGCATAAGCAGAGGGTAACCGACAAGTTGTCCTGGCCCATGATATGTAATGTCTCCCCCACGGTCAATCTGAAAGACGCTAATTCCCTGGGCTTCCAGTTGCTCGGGTGTGAGCAGCAAATGCTCGGGATGCCGCTGAGAGCCAATCGTGTAGGTCGGCGGGTGCTGGAGAAGCATAAGCGTTTCCCTCGCTTCTCCGGCATCCAGCTTCCCTACGATCTCCTTCTGAACGTCCCATGCATGAGCATATTCCATTCTATCTATATAGGTTACTTCGAGCGGTCGTCTGTCCACGGCCTGTCACTTCCTCCCCGTCCATTTACCCAAATGTTCGGATGACCCAGCTGTTCGGAAAATTAGTACAGCTTCGTATCCAAGGTGTAGCCTTCCAGGTTTTCTTTGACCCGTTGCAGGAATCGTCCGCAAATGACACCGTCCAGAATGCGATGATCCAGCGACAAGCACAGATTAGCCATCGAGCGAACCGCAATCATATCATCAATGACCACCGGTCTTTTGACGATGGATTCAAAGGTGAGGATTGCTGCTTGCGGATAGTTGATCACCGGATAAGACAGAATTGAACCAAAGGAGCCGGTGTTGTTAACGGTGAACGTTCCGCCCTGCATATCATCCAGTTTGAGCGTTCCCTCCCGTGTTTTACGAGCCAGATCCTCGATTTCACGAGCCAGTCCAGCAATATTTTTCTGATCCGCTTTTTTGATGACAGGGGTGAGGACTGAATCCTCCGTACCCACAGCCAGCGAAATATTGATATCTCTTTTGATGATAATTTTATCCACTGCCCACACCGAGTTCATGATCGGATATTCCTTGATCGCATTCACGACTGCTTTCATGAGGAAAGCAAGGTACGTAATGTTGATCCCTTCTTTTTGCTTGAACTCGTTTTTGACCTTGTTGCGGAGCATCACCAGATTGGTCACATCCACCTCTATCATCGTCCAGGCATGTGGAATTTCTGAAACGCTTTGCCGCATATTACGGGCAATCGCACTCCGAATAGGTGTGACATCAATAAAATATTCTGATCTGTTATGGCTGTCACCCTCAACCTCAATCATAGGAACCTTTGGAGCCTCCGTTAAATGAATACCGCTGTTGCGTACCGGAATAGCAGGGTCCATATTTTGAATCGGTGTACTCTGCTGAGCGGCAGAAGGCTGTATTCCAGTAAAAGGCGAGCCTTGTCCCTGCGCCGTTCTGCTTGGCTGTTCTGGTACTACAGCCTGAGCAGAGCCGCCCTGCTGCACATAATTCAGGACATCCTTGCGGGTAATTCGTCCCCCCATGCCCGTACCCGGTACTCGACTTAAGTCCACATTGTGCTCAGCAGCCAACGTTTGTACCGCCGGGGAAAAACGTCCCCGCATCGACTGATCAGAAGCAGTTCCCTGCTGAGCTTGTGTATTGCTAGGGGCTGCTGGTGCAGCAGAAGTTGCTGATACCGCAGGTGCAGCCGACTTGGTCTGAATACGGCAAATCAACTCACCTACTGCTACCGTCTGACCTTCTTCTGCTAACAGATCACCCATAATTCCGTCCAATGTGGATGGGATTTCCGCGTTTACTTTATCTGTAATGACCTCGCAAATCGGTTCAAACTGCTCCACCGTGTCGCCAGGTTGTTTCAGCCATTTGGCAATAGTCGCCGATACGAGCGATTCTGCCAATTGAGGCATGGTCACGTCGTTCCATTGTGTTTGGTCTGACATTTTTTCAGCTCCTTAACATCATAGGAGGGCGCGTTTTACCGCTGCCCTCGCTACACTTTTGGAATGCTTTCGTCCAATCTGCTCCATTCTAAAACATGGCAAGACGACGCATGGCTTCCTTCACTTTGTCCTTGTTCAACATATAAAATTTCTCCATGGGTGGACTGATCGGCATGGCGGGGACATCAGGAGCGCACAGCCGCTCAATCGGGGCATCCAGCTCGAATAAACATTCCTCATTAATAATGGCCGATACCTCAGCGCCGATGCCGCCCGTTTTGTTGTCCTCATGCACGATAAGTACCTTGCCGGTATGGCGTGCAGCCTCAATAATGGCCTGACGATCCAGCGGCTGGAGTGTACGCAAATCCACAACGTGTGCGGTAATGCCCTCTTCCTTCTCCAGTTCCTCCGCAGCCTGCATCACAAAATGCAGCGGCTGGCTGTAGCCAATAACCGTAATATCGTCACCTTCACGCAATAGATTGGCCTTGCCAATCGGTACGATATAATCATCCTCAGGCACTTCACCCTTAATCAGCTTGTAGGATTTTTTGTTTTCAAAAAACAGCACCGGATCAGGGTCACGAATGGCGGCCTTTAGCAATCCTTTGGCATCATAAGGCGTAAAAGGAGCTACAATTTTCAGACCCGGCGTACCAAAAAAGATCGACTCCGGACACTGCGAGTGATACAAGCCGCCAAAAATACCCCCACCGATTGGCGCGCGGATGACAACAGGACAATTCCAGTCGTTGTTAGAGCGATAGCGGATTTTAGCCGCTTCACTAATAATTTGGTTCGTCGCCGGAAGCATGAAGTCCGAGTATTGCATTTCGGCAATCGGCTTCATTCCGTACATGGCTGCACCAATCGCAACCCCGGCAATTGCCGACTCTGCCAATGGCGTATCCATGACACGCTGCTCGCCGAATTGCTCCATAAGACCCTTGGTCGTCGTAAAGACGCCACCCTTCACACCGACATCCTCGCCTAGTACAAAAACCGTTTCATCCTGCTCCATTTCTTCTTTCATGGCCAGGCGAATCGCGTCAATATATTCCATAATCGCCATAATTATCGGCCCTCCCCATCGCTGTCGGCATACACATGCAGCAGCGTATCTTCAGGCTTCGGAAAAGGAGCAAGATCTGCATATTCAATCGCTTCCTTGACTTCGAGCAGCAGCTCAGCCGACAAATCAGCGTCCTTGGCCTCATCCCAAATGCCGCATTCGATCAAGTAATTTTTCATGCGGGCTACGCCGTCCTTGGCCCAGTTCTCATCCACTTCTTCCTTGGTCCGGTAAGCCAGATCATTATCCGAGGTAGAGTGAGGAGACAGACGGTACATCATCGCTTCGATCAACGTCGGACCATCACCACGCACAGCGCGTTCACGTGCTTCCTTCACAGCCGCATATACGGCCAGCGCATCATTGCCATCGACCCGAATTCCAGGGAACCCGTAGCCCAAAGCACGATCGCTCACCTTGCCCGCCAGCTGTTTATGAATCGGTACTGATATTGCATATTGATTGTTCTCACACATAATGATGACCGGTAGCTTCTGTACGCCTGCAAAGTTACAACCCTCGTGAAAATCCCCCTGATTGCTGGAGCCTTCCCCAAATGTAACAAACGATACAAAATCCTTTTTCTGCATTTTGGCAGCCAGCGCTACACCCACTGCATGCGGAACCTGTGTCGTCACTGGACTGGAGCCTGTCACAATCCGCAGCCGTTTACTGCCAAAGTGACCCGGCATCTGACGACCGCCGCTATTCGGATCATCTGCCTTGGCAAATGCTGACAGCATCAGCTCGCGTGGTGTCATCCCCACAGCAAGCACGAATCCGTAATCCCGGTAATACGGAAGAAAATAATCCTTTTCCCGATCCAGACCAAAAGCTGCCCCTACTTGGGCCGCTTCCTGACCAATGCCGGAAACGTGAAAATTAATTTTTCCTGCCCGCTGCAGGAGCATATTGCGCTCGTCAAATTTCCTTGCAAGCAGCATATATCTGTACATGTCAATTACTTGTCCGTGGGTAAGTCCCAGCTGTTCATGTCTGAAACCAGCGTCTACAGCGCCTTTTGAACTCATCGAGGCACCTCCTTAAGTATCAAAACGTCCTACTACCAGCACCTAGTACCATCTTGTCTTAAAACCTGGTACTAAACTCTGACTAACCCCATTATAATCCTTTTCTCCCCAAAAAGAAAAGCACCGATTTATTTGAATGGTTTATATGCCGATTGCCCGTCCATCAACCGCCAGCATCGCTTCTCCCAAAATCTCCGACAACGTCGGATGCGGGTGAATAAGCTGTCCGACTTCCCAAGGCGTAGCATCCAGTAATTGTGCAAGGGCCGCCTCGCTTATAAGGTCCGTCACATGCGTACCGATCATATGTACACCGAGAATATCATTCGTTTCCTTGTCGGCAACAACTTTGACGAATCCGTCCCGACTACCGTATACGAGCGATTTTCCAATAGCTTGAAAAGGGAACTTTCCTGTTTTCACCTGATGTCCCCGCTCACGTGCCTCTTGCTCCGTCAAGCCGACACTCGCTGCCTCAGGACGTGTATAAATGCAACGCGGAATCAGATGATTCGGTACGCTGTGAAAATCTTCGCCCGCCAGGTGGTGAACCGCCTGCAAACCTTCATGACTCGCCGCATGCGCCAGCTGTAAGCCCCCGATGCAATCCCCGATTGCATAGATATGCGGTTCATTCGTCTGTAAATGCTCATTAACCGAAATAAAGCCACGCTCTACCCGAATATCCGTATTTTCCAGTCCGATATTTTCCACATTCGCCTGACGTCCCACTGAAATGAGCAGCTTGGAGGCGCTGAGGGTTTCGGTTTCATCCCCTTTTTGCACGTCAATCTGTATGCCTTCCCCATCCTTGCCGTATGTTTCGGCCAGCACCTGCGAGCCCGTCAGCACCTTAACCCCACGCTTGGTTAACAAGCGCTGCATTTCACGCGAAATATCCTCATCCTCGGTTGGAATAAGGCGATGGGCTGCCTCAACTACGGTAACCTCCACGCCAAAATCATTTAGCATGGAAGCCCATTCCACACCAATGACACCTCCACCTACGATGATTAGCGACGCAGGTAATTCTTCCAGCATCAGCGCTTCGTCACTGCTTAAAATAAATTCGCCATCCGGCTCCAATCCCGGCAGCACACGCGGGCGTGATCCGGTCGCAATCATGAGATGGGCAGGAACGACCGTCTCCATCTCACCATCTTCCAGCTCCACAGCTACTGCACCGCTTTTTGGTGAAAAAATCGACGGTCCAATCACGCGTCCCTTGCCGCTCAGTACCGTGATTTTATTTTTGCGCATCAAAAATTGAACCCCCTGATGCAGCTGCTCTACCACGGCTTCCTTACGCTCCTGTACTTTAGGGAACACAAGCTGCGCACCCGACGTCTCGATGCCATATTGCGCACTTTCCTTAATGGTTGCATATACTTCCGCGCTGCGCAGCAAAGCCTTGCTCGGAATACAGCCACGATGCAGACAGGTTCCGCCAAGTTTGTCCTGTTCGATAATAAC
The DNA here is from genome assembly GCF_002240415.1 of Paenibacillus kribbensis. Lineage (NCBI taxonomy): Bacteria > Bacillati > Bacillota > Bacilli > Caryophanales > Paenibacillaceae > Paenibacillus > Paenibacillus kribbensis. The sequence goes on along the minus strand of NZ_CP020028.1, from coordinate 2,254,010 downwards.
GACTTCCTTGCCGAGCTGGGCTGCGCGAATCGCCGCCACATATCCCCCGGTTCCTCCACCTAAAATAGCGACATCACAATGTATAGTCATGCTTCTCCTCCATTAACTATGATTATATATAGCTTATTGTACTCTCTTTATTTCTCTATACAAAATATAGCGTTTATGCACACAGCTCATTCATACAGCGCATCCCGCAATTTGGTAGACATCCTTGGGTTTTGAGCTGATTTGGCTCGCAACGCATTGCGATACGACTCATTTTGCTTGCGCAGCAGTTCCAGCTCTGTCTCCAGTTCAGAGATCAACTCTTGTGCTTGCAGGCTTATCAGCCCTTGCTCCAGCAATGTACTTTTTCTGGCACTATAATCCGTAGCTTTTTGGTTCATGCCTGTCCCCTCTTCCCTTGTTTCCACTACACTTCACCATATCATGCCCGTGGCAACAGAGCAATGACACCACATTCACATTCAATAACAGATATACACAAACATGTCGAAAAACAATATATTTTCTCTGGTCTGCATGCTGCTCATTATGGTAATCTATAATGGCTTTTTCTTTCGGAAATGATGATTCACAGCGTTATGCGCATGATACAGAGAGGGGAATTCGCGTTGCCTACAGGACGAATTACGATTATTACAGGCCCCATGTTTAGTGAAAAATCCGGTGAATTGATTCGCCGCTGTCAAAAACTAATCCAATACGGGCACCGCAAGGTGATTGCATACAAACCGGCTGAAGATAACCGCTATGCCACGGACGAAATTGTAAGCCGTATCGGATATCGGCTGCCTGCTATTTCTATTCCAAGAAAACTCACAGATGAGCTGGTTCAGCGTATTTTAGAAGAAACGAAGGAAGCCGACGTGGTCGCCTTTGATGAAGTCCAGTTTTTCAGCCGTCATATTATGGCTCTGATACAGGAGTTGGCTTATTGTGGCAAACACGTCATTGCGGATGGCTTGAATCTGGATTACCGGGGCAAGGAGTTCGGCTATATTGGCGGTCTGCTTGCCATGGCGGATGACATCGAAAAGCTGACTTCTTTTTGCGCCGTATGCGGCAGCTCGGAGGCGGTATTTACCCAACGGATGGTAAATGGAAAGCCATCCACAGTAGGACCCATCGTGATGATCGGCGACTCTGAGGCCTATGAGCCGCGCTGTCGCAAATGCTTTATACCGCCTCATAAAGTAAACTGCGATTAGTACGCGATCACCCATGACTTTTTCCTGCATTTTTTTGGAACGAATGGAGCGACCAGCCCGTATATTCGGTTAAGCTGTACAAGCTTCTAGTTTGTCGTTTGTATACATGACCATGAGATTATCGGGGGGCGTACTTATGAGTTTTTTCAACAAAATCTTAGCAAGCGCAGGAATCGGATCAGCCAAGGTCGATACATTGGTGGATCAAGCCGTATATGTGCCAGGGGAAGAGCTCAGTGGCATCATGCGTATCAAGGGCGGTAAAATTGATCAGGAAATCGGCAAAATCGACATCGAGCTCAAAACAGAATATATCGTAGAGCACGATGATAAAAAAACCATCACCACCTGCTGTATCACACGGGTCAAGGTGTCAGACGGCTTTCATTTAAAGCAAGGACAGGAGCTTGAAATTCCTTTTTCCTTCCAGCTTCCGCTGGAAACCCCTGTCACTCATGCCAAGCAGCCTGTGTGGCTGGAAACGGCATTAGATATCGACATGGCTTTGGACCCGACTGATCGTGATTCACTTAAAATCGAGCCGCATCCTTATATGAGTACGGTATTTGAGGCGGTTCACCTGCTCGGCTTCCGATTCCGTTCCTCCACCTGCGAACGTCATCCTAAGCTGGGACGCGGTGTTCCGTACGTGCAGGAATTTGAATTTGCGCCTGGACCGGAATATGCACGCGATATCGAAGAGCTGGAGCTGATCATGCAATTGGAACCCGAAGGCGTGCATGTGCTTGTCGAAGTAGACCGTAGAGGCAGAGGATTATCCGGCTGGCTGGAGGCTGCCTTTGATATGGACGAGCGTCACGCCTGGTTGAGCTTAAGCCGTGAAGAGTTATCCTATGGTCCAGATCACATTGCGGATGTGCTGGAGGAATTGATCGACAGACAGCTTCATTAAAATAAGCGAATGCAATCCCAAAAAATCCCCACCGTTAACTACGGCTGGGGATTTTTAACTATACTCTTGGTTGTCGACATCTATATAGACTAAAGTGGCAACATATCCTGTCTTTCTGCCTTAATCCTGCACTCCTTGCATGCCCCGTAGAGGGAACCGTTATCGTCGGCATAAAAGATTAATTTGTCTTCTTTTCTACAAAAGGAGCATTTTTGCTTACCCCTGTGCTGTATAGGATCAGACAGCCCAAACCCGGATTGGGCCTGCCTGCCTGTTGCTTCTGTCGTCGTGCTGGAACCAGAGGGAGAGGATACCTTAAACTTGGATGTGTTCCCAACACGAGGCTGTCGGACAGACTTGCGAGAGCGAAATTCAACGACATTGCTGCCTCGCTGTTCGTTCAATTGTTTTTTGCTGTTGCGACCACGCCATGTCATAACAATCCATCCCAACGCCACCATCAATACGCCGATGATCACCCAAGTTAAGCTATTCCACATGTTCTCACCCCGCCTTTGCTTTTCTTTTGATCACACTCCAGCCCGCATCATTATTTATCATTATATCATTGAGTGAACACAATCACCATATTAAGGAAAAGGGGGATATGGCAGAAAAAGCCGCTCTACAATAGAGCGGCTTTCCCCTGAAACTAAGTAATAATAGCCTTCAAATTATACTTTGAATTTGCCGATTTGCCCTTGCAGATCCTCTGCCATCGTAGACAGGTTTCTTGCAGATGAAGCAATTTCCTCCATCGAGGCCAATTGCTCTTGAGTTGCAGCAGACACGTGCTGTGTACCGGCTGCAGCTTCCTCGGCAATTGCCGAAATTTGCTTGACAAAACCAACAATCTCATCGGTACTTGCAGACATCTGCTCCGAACCAGCAGATACCTCTTCAATTTCGCTTGCCACTTTATTCACGGTTTCCTGAATCAGTTCAAAGGATGCACCTGCATTTTGTACAACTTCCCGACCTGTCATAACATCCTGCCCGTTGGCAGCTACCGCCTCAATCGCATGTGCGGTATCCTTTTGAATCAAGCCCACAAGCTCCGTAATTTGTTGAGCAGAATGAGCCGATTGTTCAGCCAACTTGCGCACTTCGCCTGCAACTACGGCAAATCCGCGACCGTGCTCTCCTGCGCGGGCCGCTTCAATGGCGGCGTTCAGAGCAAGAAGGTTGGTTTGACTCGAAATATTGGTAATTACATCAATTATTTTGCCAATTTCATCTGAACGTTCTCCCAATCCAGCCATCAGACCTGCCAAGCTATTCATCGAGTCATTCACAGCATTCATTTGCGTAACAGCCTGCTGAATCATCTGATTACCCTCAGCTGATTTGTGAGCCGCATCCTGAGCTGATGCAAATACATTTTGCGCACGAATGGCAATTTGTTCTACACCGATGGACATTTCCTCGATAGCCTGGGACGACTTGGTCACCATATCCACCTGGTTGCCCGTTCCGGTAGCTACTTCTTGTACCGTTTCGGTTATTTGTGCAGAAGCTTGGCTATTTTGCTCTGCGCTGGCCGTCAATTCCTCTGACGATGTGGTTACCATTTCAGTAGTCTTACCAACCGATTGAATCAGTTGGCGAAGGTTTTCAACCATTGTATTAAAGGAAAGGGCCAACGTACTAATCTCATCCTTGCCCTTCACAATGATAGCCTCACTTGTAAGATCACCCGATGCAATGCTTTCAGCAGCACGACTGATTCGCAAAATGGGTTTAGAAATAATCTGGGCGATGATGATTGCCATAATCAGTGCCAACACAACGGCAGCAATACTCAATATGATGACTATTTGTCTACCCGAGATAAAGTTGTCAACGGCTTCTTGCGTAATCTGTTTTGAACCGTCCGAGTTCAACTTGATAAGTTGATTGATCGTGTCGTTCGCACTATACCATAGCACATAGGACTCTTTGTGCAGAATGCTGGATTGAACATAATCGTTAGCTTTCCCTGCCGCGATCACCTCTGGCAACTTATCCAGATATTCTGTATATTTTCTGGAGAAATCCTCGTACATTTCACGTTCTTTAGGAGTGGCAATTAATTTTTCATATGTTTTCCGGTCGCTATCCATCTTTTTCAAAACATTATCGTACTCCGCCAGGACCTTCTTCACTTCTGCCGGGTCGCGTTCTACAATAATATTCAAGGAAAGCCGTTCTACATCAGAGATATCGCCGTTCAGCGTTCCCAGGATCGTTACACTAGGCATCCAACGGCTATCGATTTCCATCGAATTATCACCCAGGTTTTTCATTTTTGAGATGGACACTAAGCTAATGACGATCAATAAGACAATAACCGCAAGAAAACCCAATAACAATTTCGCTCGGATGTTAAATTTCATATTTTCGCTCCTCAATCTCTTTTTATAATAGATATTATATCGACAAGAATCGACAGTTTGTTTATATCAAATTTAAGAGATCTTCAGAAATGTTTCCAATAGGAAAATGATTTTTTCGTGTAGGTTAGTGCATCTGATTTGGGTTAATTTTATAAACTACGTTGAGGCTATTATATTTCATAATCTCCAGCAATTGTTCTGCCATATAGCGAGGGGAGTGCTGGAAATCTTCATTCACCCACTCTATGATCATCCCCAGAATAGCATAAGCATAATAACTAGACTGAAGTTCTTGATTTATATGATTATTCTGCTGTGTATTTACAAGATCCTGTATTGGAAGTTTTTTAAGTTCATTACAAATCTTTGTCTGGACTCCTGGAAGCATATCTGTTTTCAACACAATTTCATAAAAATTTGCATACTGCGCAATATGCTCGAAGATTTTAATGGTGGAAGCCACCATGTCTCCCACTACAAAAGTTTCAACCTGACGGTAAGGTTCCCGATAGGAATCAACTAGATCCAGTAGAACCTCATCAATAACCTCTCCCAAAAGATCTTCCTTGTACTGATAATGCTTGTAAAATGTCCCTCTATTGATGTCTGCCTGCTGTACGATATCCGTTATGGTTATATCCTTCAAATCTTTTTCTTTTAGAAGGCACACTAAAGATTCCCTCAATAGTTTTTTCGTTCTTCGAATACGTTTATCCTGAACTAATGTTGGATCAGTCATGCGGCACCACCATTATTTTAAATTTTATATACACATAATAGATATACTGTTCAAAAAGCAACAATTTGCTGCTTGTTTGCTGATTGTGGTTCATTCATTTCTTTGATTATACTATAAACAGAGGGGAATGATACTTAGTAAACAGGTGTTCGATAAAGTACATTGCACATGACTGAACATGCGGAGGGATCATCATGAAACTTCAAGGTAAAGTTGCCGTAGTCACAGGAGCTGCCTCTGGGATGGGCAAGGAAATAGCCATTTTGTACGCTAAAGAAGGGGCTAAAGTCGTTGTATCTGATATCCATTTAGATGCGGCCAACTCAACCGTAGCAGAGATTGAATTGTTTGGCGGAACTGCTATTGCTATTATAGCGAACGTTTCCAAAGAAGCAGATATTCAAAATCTAATTGATACCGCCGTAAGCACGTATGGAACGTTGGATATTTTAGTTAACAATGCGGGGATCATGGATAATTTTGTTCCGGCTGCTGATTTGACCGATGAGCTCTGGGAACGCATATTTGCAATCAACAGCACCGGACCTATGCGTGCCATTCGAAAGGCACTTCCTATTTTTACCGACAAAGGCACTGGGGTCATTATTAACATCGCTTCCCTGGGAGGGTTGCAAGGCTCTCGAGCGGGAGCAGCCTATACTGCAGCAAAACATGCTGTTGTCGGCCTAACTAAAAATGTAGGCTTCCAATATGCTAATAAAGGTGTACGGTGTAATGCTATTGCTCCCGGCGCTGTAATTACCAATATTGCAGCTTCCATTAACGAACCCAATGCATTTGGTATGGAAAGAGCGATGGCTGGGCAAAACCTGACTCCTAGGGCTGGGGAGGCCGAAGAAATCGCGAAGGTCGCTCTCTTCCTCGCATCAGATGATTCCAGCTTTATAAATGGAACTGTGATTACGGCTGATGCTGGTTGGTCCGCTTACTAAAAGAATGTAGTTAAACAAAAAACCAGTCCAACACAAAAGTGTCGGGCTGGTTTTTATGGTTATGCTACGATTTTCGGGCACAGTGTTTCTTACTCTTCATGCATTTAGCCTGTTCAGGACACCTTATTCTCAATCCGCAGCTTATCTGCCACCATTGCGATGAACTCTGAGTTGGTTGGCTTGGATTTGCTGATGTTAATGGTGTAGCCGAAAAGGTGGGAAATGCTGTCGATATTTCCACGTGTCCATGCTACCTCGATCGCATGACGAATGGCGCGTTCCACGCGGGATGCCGTCGTTTTGAATTTTTCGGCGATTGCCGGATATAATGTTTTGGTGATCGCACCTAAAATTTCGATATTATTGTACACCATCGTAATCGCTTCGCGTAAATATTGATAGCCCTTAATATGAGCGGGTACACCGATTTCGTGAATGATGGCCGTAATACTTGCGTCCAGATTTTTGGTCTTACCCATCGGCACAACATTGGAACGCATGGATGAAACGGTCACCGGACTGTTGCTGACTAGCTGTGGCCCCACCAATTGGCGAACACGGTTGGCAAGCACTTCCATGTCAAACGGCTTTAAAATATAATAAGATGCCCCGAGCTGTACGGCTCTCTGTGTAATATTTTCTTGACCGAATGCAGTCAGCATGATGATTTTCGGCTGTGGAGTCAGGTTCATTTCTCTCAAACGCTCCAATACACCGAGACCATCCAGATGAGGCATAATAATATCTAAAATAAGTACATCAGGTATGTTGCGGGATTCTGCGATGCGTTGAAGCACTTCTTCACCGTTATAGGCGATTCCTGTAACTTCCATATCCTCCTGATCGGAAATATATTCGGCAAGCAAATTCGTAAATTCCCGGTTGTCATCAGCCAACAATACCTCAATTTTTTGCAATGTACTTCCTCCTTATTGAGTGTTATTCCGTTGGGATTTCTATTTACAGTATATAAATATTTCTTGTCGGAGTATATGATTTCGACATCGAATTATGATTTCCTTCTGTCGAAAATTATTTTTATTTATTTTTTTTATCGTTTCCATTATAATTAAATTTTTATCTTGCTTTTATGAGCTAATTCCCTGCTTTTCGACAAAAAAATCTTAGGGCCACTAGCTCGCCTTAAGATTGTTTGTCATGCTCACATTATTTTGCATGATGCCTGCATCACGCAGCATCCATTCGATAAAGCAACCGTAGCCAGATTTCGGATCGTTTACAAATACATGTGTCACTGCCCCGATAAGCTTGCCATTTTGAATAATTGGACTACCACTCATGCCTTGTACAATTCCACCCGTTTTCTCCAGCAGCTTTGGATCTACAATACGGATCACAAGTCCTTTGGTTGCCGGTTTGTCCTGTTGAGAAATGTGTACAATCTCTGCTTGAAACCGTTGAATCTGCTGACCTTCGAGGACGGTCAATATTTCAGCGGGTCCTTCCTTTACTTCATTGGCAAGAGCCACAGGAATGGGCTTTGAATATAAGCCATATTTCGGCTCATCGGACATTTTCCCAAAAATTCCGAAGTTTGTATTACGTTCAATGTTGCCTAATATCCGATGATCTTTGAGAAAATGAGCGCGTTTTTCCCCTGGCTCCCCACTTTGGCTTTTTGCAATTGATGTCACATTGGACTGCACAATCTCTCCACTCCCCACGACAATAGGGGTTTGAGTATTCATGTCGGTAATTACGTGTCCCAAAGCACCGTAAACACCCTGATCAGGAGCGTAAAACGTTAATGTACCTACACCCGCAGCCGAGTCTCTAATGTACAATCCTAGCCGCCACGCTTTATCATCTGAATCATAGGCTGGTGTTAGCTTGGTCGTAAGGGTCTGCTCTCCTCGACAAAGCGTAATGTCAAGCGGCTTTTTGTTCTTACCTGCTTCGTCTACCGCCTCTGCAACTTTCGCCAGGCTATCCAGCGGCTTGCCGTTCATATGCGTAATCCGGTCCCCTAAACGAATTCCTGCTGTCTCTCCAGGTGATACCTTGCGATCATGACTTTCCTGGATGACATGGTGACCGACGACAAGCACTCCTGAGGATTTTACCTTGACCCCAATCGTCTGTCCTCCCGGGTATACTTTTAAATCGGGAATCACGCTCTCTTGAGCTGTTCTCGTGCTTTTAGAACCGAACCAATCCAAAGAAGCTTGTGGAGGCAGCGCTGCATGCACATACGTAGCGTTACCGATAGAACACATAAGAAAAACAAGCAAAAGACCGAGCAATTTGATCCTGGAGTAAAAATTCAATGGCTGTCACGCTCCCTTTGCTTCTTTCGCTTGACGAGTAAAGGTGGTCGCCAATTGCGTACCTATAAGGTAACCTTGCCCCCAGGCTTTTATAACTGTTAATCATTACGCCAGCCGCTCTTTTCAGGCTTTCTTTCCTTCCGCCAAATTCAACATTTCCTGTGCGTGATGCAATGTTTTTTCGGTAATTTCTACGCCGCCCAGCATACGTGCCAATTCCTTGACACGCCCTTCTTCGGTTAATCCCTCAATTTGTGTCATGGTCCGTCCATCATAAACGTTTTTCTCAATTAAATACTGGTGATCCGCCATACATGCCACCTGCGGTAAATGAGTAATGGAAAATACTTGGCAGACAGAGGACAATCGATACAGCTTCTCGGCAATGGACTGAGCCGCACGACCACTCACTCCGGTATCCACCTCATCAAAAATGAGTACCGGAATTTGATCATGACGAGCAAAAATGCTCTTCATTGCCAACATAATACGTGACAATTCACCGCCTGAAGCAATTTTGCCAAGTGGACGAAGCGGCTCGCCAGGATTGGGAGAAATAAGGAATTCCGCATTATCAATCCCTTGCTTGGTAGGTCTTACACGAAGTCCTTTATATTCATATCCTCGTGGATCTTCAATTGCATCAATACGCACCTTGAGTGACGTTCTTTCCATTTGAAGGTCTTTTAATTCTTGCTCCACTTGCTCTGCAAGCTCTTCCGCGCAAATTTCACGTGCTTCCGTAAGCTCTTCCGCAATTTCCAGCAAATCCGCAAGCAGCTGATCTCGATTTGCAATCAATTGCTCCAGTCGTTCATCCTTATTTTCCAGCAGGTCGGTTTCCTGCTCAATACGGCTATAGTATTCCAAAATCTGCTCGATACTATCACCATATTTTCGTTGCAGCCCGGTAATTTGATTCAAACGTTGTTCTACTTCGTACAGCTTCCCCGGATTAAATTCAATATCCTCACGATACGAACGTAATTGAAATGCTGCATCCTCCAACTGGTAAAAAGCTGATTGAATCTGCTCGGCAATAGGCTGAAGGCTTTTGCTGTCGTAGTTTTGGACATCATTTAGTCTGGACAATACATCATTGATCACGTCCAGTCCACCTCTGCCGTTTAGCAATTCGTAGGCTCCTGATATCCCATCCATCATTTTCTCACTATGGGATAGCTTGACCCGTTCTTCTGCCAATAATTCATCTTCCCCCAATTTCAGCTCCGCTGCAGCGATCTCTTCCAGTTGAAATCGGTACATATCCAATAGCTGATAAGCCTTCTGGCTGGAACTTTGCAATTCCCGTACTTCTTTTTCGGCCTTGACAAAAGCATTGTAGCGCTCTCGATACAACGCTTTGACCGGACCAATGACCGTATCCCCGAACGTATCCAAGAGCGCCAGGTGACGATCTGCACGCAGCAAGCTTTGATGTTCATGCTGTCCGTGGATATTGACTAGCTGCTCCCCTACCTCACGCAGCATCGTTAAATTAACCATTTGCCCATTAATTCGTGAAGAGCTTTTCCCTTGGACTGTGAGTTCGCGACGAATCAGCAAATGCTCCTCCGCATTGGCTTTAATGCCTTGCTGCTCCAACGTACTCCACACTGGATGATTGGCAGGTAGTTCAAACAAGGCCTCCATCTCTGCTTTATCACACCCATAGCGCACAAGATCGGCAGAGCCTCTACCGCCTGCAATTAGACCCAGCGCATCGATAATGATGGATTTACCAGCACCTGTTTCTCCACTCAAAACGTGAAAGCCTTTAAAAAAATGAACATCAACAGCTTCTACAACTGCCAAATTTCGTATAGACAAAGTGACCAGCATCGTTCTTTCACCTCATGATGTACAAATTAAAACGCCTGATTTGCAATTAGGAAATGAAGCCCATAAGACGATTCACGATGGCTTCGCTGTTCTCTTCCGACCGACAAATAATCAGAATGGTGTCATCCCCACTAATCGTACCCATAACCTCAGGCCATTCAATGTTGTCCAGTAAAGCAGCAATGGAGTTGGCTGTTCCCGGCAGACACTTCATCACAATCAGATTTGTTGTGTGATCAATATGCAAAAAATTGTCAACCAACGTACGTTTCAGCTTCTGCACCGGATTATACCGCTGATCTGAAGGCATCGAATATTTATATCTGCCATCATCCATTGGAACCTTAATGAGCAGCAGCTCCTTAATATCGCGTGATACAGTGGCCTGAGTCACCTGAAAACCAGCCTTGCGCAATGCTTCAACCAGCTCATCCTGTGTCTCAATCTCCTGTTGTGAAATAATTTCCCTGATTTTAATATGTCGTTGACCCTTCATATAATCCTCCTGTGGATTAATCTTCATATTCCTCTTCTTCGAGGTCTTCCATTAATGTAATAAGGCGAATACTTTGCTCGTCCGTATCGACGTACAATACACCCGCGCATCCCGGATAGAGTAGCAAATACGGCAAGAGCCTGTCCCGCAATTCAGGACCGCTCCACTGAATTGGTTTCTTCCGGCGTGATGTTGTAACCATATATGTCGAACCGTTTCGTACAGCCACGTAGTCTATAAACAAACGACTATACACGGTATTTCCATTCACTTTAAAAGCAAGCGGTATTTTCATTTTTCCGCCCACCACTTCATAACCTGCTTTTTCAAGCAGGTCCACGGCGGGGCCTTCGTCCAGCTCCTCGTTAATCGGTATCGTCTTTAATACAAGTGGTTCGGGCTCCTCTAACCATGCACGCAGGCTGTATAAAGCCCATATTGCTAATATCACCCCGATCACAACAATGATAACCGTATCATATCGTGTGTCCATGAATCGATCACCTCATGGACATATTCTAGGACAAGACGTAAAATTCCTCTATACTCCTCATTATAGGCGAACGTGAGTTCGATAATCAATCCCCCACACCAAAAAGGGGTTCCCTTAAGTTCACCGAACTCATGAGAACCCCTGAATGTTACTTGCGCGACGGGCCATTGTTAAAAGTCTGACCTGCTTCCTGAACGGTACGCTCAATCAGTGAACTGAAATCGTCGTTCTCCAGTGGCAATTTTGCAACCAGAGCCTCGTCCAAACGCCAATGCGCCAAAAATTCAATATTGCCCTCTCCACCTGTAATCGGAGAATAGGCCAAGTCTTGCAGCGAGAGGCCAAGCTCTTGCGCAAACAACAGGATGGTCTGCAACACTTCTTTATGCGTAGCAGGGTCACGGACTACACCGGATTTTCCAACCTTTTCACGGCCGGCTTCAAATTGCGGCTTGATCAGAGCTACAATATCGGCAGGTTGTTTCAGCAATGCAAGCAGCGGAGGCAAAATAATGCGCAACGAAATAAAAGAAACATCAATACTTGCGAAATTTGGAACAGGACCGTTCAAATCCGCAGGTGTCATATACCTGAAATTTGTTTTCTCCATGACACATACCCGTTCATCATTACGAAGCGACCAGTCCAATTGATTATAACCGACGTCAATCGCATATACGTATTCCGCTCCATGCTGAAGCGCACAATCTGTAAAACCGCCGGTGGATGAGCCGATATCCAGCATCGCCCTGCCATTCATGTCGAGCGCAAATTGGCGAATGGCCTTTTCCAGCTTCAATCCTCCACGGCTTACATACGGATGCACCGATCCCTTAACTTTAAGCTCACTGTCGCGTGGCACCTTCATACCCGCCTTCTCGATCCGCTCGCTGTCCGCCAGCACTAGACCTGCCATGATAGCGGCCTTGGCTTTTTCCCGGCTTTCAAAAAAGCCTTGTTCTACAAGCAATACATCAATGCGTTCCTTCGGAACAGACATGTTAATCTCCCTTTAGGCAGCCAAGCTGCTTTTGTCATACTTTTTTTGTAATTATTCTCGTCTTCGCTCCAGGTTCCCTTATACCGATTGTCCCATGCCATAAGCCGGCTCTGCAGTCCATTGACGAAGCTTGAGGCACACGGCTTCAGCGGTGAGCCCCACTTCAGCACGCTGCTCTTTAATGGAGCCATGCTCCACAAATATATCAGGAATCCCCATTAGACGCACCTGTGCATTTTGAATTTCTTCTTTCGCATAAAATTCCAGCACAGCGCTACCCAAACTTCCCGCTTCGGAAGCTTCTTCCAGAACGATCAGCTTCGTATGCTGGCGGGCCAGTTCACGCAGCATATCCTCATCCACAGGCTTGAGGAAACGGGCATTGACGACACCTACCTGCAGGCCTTCTCGTTTCATCGTCTCCGCAGCCTCCGTCGCCACCTGAAGCATCGGGCCTGAAGCAATTACAGCGTAGCCCTCACCCTTGCGCAAAAGCTCCCAACTGCCAATCGGTATGGCTTTCAGTTCCGAATCCAATGGCACACCCACCACATTAACACGCGGATAGCGATAAGCAATTGGGCCATCATCGTAGTCCAGCGCTGTTTTCATCATATGGCGCAGCTCGTTTTCATCCTTAGGCATCATAAGCACAAGATTAGGGATATGACGTAAAAATGCCACATCGAACACGCCATGGTGCGTTTCCCCGTCAGCCCCGACAAAACCGGCACGATCAATCGCAAACATCACATTCGCATTATGACGGCAAATATCATGTACAATCTGATCGTAAGCACGCTGCATAAAGGTGGAATATACCGCAAATACCGGCTTTAGTCCCTCCATCGCCAATGCGGCACACATGGTAGCTGCATGCTGCTCGGCAATGCCGACGTCAATCATCCGTGTAGGGAACTCCTCACTGAATGGTACCAGTCCAGAACCACCAGGCATAGCAGGCGTAACCGCTATAATGCGTTCGTCCTGTTCAGCCAGCTCAATCAGCGTCCGTCCGAAGATTTCCGTGTACATGGGGTTGCCCACAGCCTTAAGCACCTGACCGGATTCAATTTTGTACGGACTGATTCCGTGCCACTTGTGTGAATCTGCCTCCGCAGGCTTGTAGCCCTTGCCCTTAGTGGTTACGACATGCACCAACACAGGACCTGTGACGTTATCGGCCTGGTGGAAGGTTTCGATCAGCTTCGGCAAATCATGTCCGTCGACCGGACCAAGATACGTAAGACCCAACTCCTCAAACAGCACGCCAGGCACCATCATATATTTAAGACTGTCCTTGACACGGCCAGCCGATTTGGCAAGTTTACCGCCAATAGCGGGTATTTTTTTCAACAAAACTTCGAGCTCATCTTTGGCCCGCAAATAGTGACGATCTGAGCGGATTTTGCTCAAATAATTATGCATGGCCCCAACATTCGGCGCTATCGACATTTCGTTGTCATTCAGAATGACCATCAAATTTTTACGTTCATGACCGATATGGTTCAACGCTTCGAAGGCCATGCCTCCGGTCAACGCTCCATCCCCGATCACCGCAATAACTTTATTGTCCTCGCCCTTCAAATCTCGTGCCAATGCCATTCCCATCGCCGCTGACAGAGACGTGCTGCTATGACCGGCTTCCCAGACATCATGCTCGCTCTCGCTTCTCTTGACAAATCCACAAAGTCCATCACGCTGACGAAGAGTATCAAACCGGTCCATTCGCCCTGTCAATATTTTGTGCACGTAGGCCTGATGTCCAACGTCATAAATCATCTTGTCCTTCGGACTGTTATAGCAGTAATGCAGGGCGATTGTGAGCTCAACCACTCCCAGATTCGATGCCAGATGCCCCCCAGTCACGGACAGCTTCTCAATCAAAAAGCTCCTGATTTCCTCGGCTAGAGAAGCCAACTCCTCAACCGACAGTGATTTCAGATCGCCTGGTTGCTTTATGTGTGGAAGCAGCACGCATATCTCCCCGCTTTCCTTCAAGTTTGTGTGTAAAGTTAACAAATATTATATCATACTTTATGACCTTGCTTAAACGCAGACAAGTCAAAGCAGCTTTAACCGCACTAATGATCACGCTTCATCAGGTAATCCGCAATCTCCAGCAAACGCGACGAATCCGGTATACCGCCTTCTATTAACGCTTTTTTGGCAGATGCCGTAAGCTTCTCCACTTGCTGCTGGGATGCTTCCATACCGATAAAAAACGGATAAGTTACCTTTTCCTGTTCAACATCACTTTGTGTTTTTTTACCCATTTTGCTCTCATCGCCTATGAGATCCAGTATATCGTCCTGAATTTGAAAAGCCAGACCCAGGTCGCGTCCAAATTGGCGAAGCGCTTCTAATTGATTCTTGTCCGCTCCGCCGATTCGTCCACCTGCCAAGAGGGAGAAAATGATCAAATCAGCGGTTTTATGGAGATGGATATACTCCAGTTCCTCGATACCTGTCAACCCCTGCTCGCCGGACATATCCGCGACCTGGCCACCTACCATGCCCCGTGCTCCGCTCATTTCGGACAGCTCCTCTACGATGGACAGTAGCGCATCGGATGAAACCCCATGACGCCGACCTGCTTGTACGACGCTGTAAAAGGCATGGGTCAGCAGCGCGTCTCCCGCAAGGATAGCAACCGCTTCGCCATATACCTTATGATTCGTCAGCTTGCCCCGACGGTAATCATCATCATCCATAGCTGGCAAGTCATCGTGAATGAGGGAATACGTATGTACCATTTCTACTGCACATGCCACCGGCAACGCAGCCTCCCTGCTTCCGCCAAATGCTTCGGCAGCCGCGATCACAAGCAGAGGCCGCAGACGTTTTCCGCCTGCGGTGAGTGAATAATTCATAGATTCTCGAAGAACTGCAGGAATATTCCAATGGGCCGGGAACTGCTCGGTTAACGCAGACGAAACCGCGTCTGCCGTCCCGTTCAAATACTCCTTGAATGACGGTCTATTCAACCCCTTCACCACCGTTTTCATCCAATCCGCCGCCGAAAGGCTTCTTGCGCAAATTTCCATCCTCTTCCACGATCATTTCAATTTTACGTTCGACCTGTTCCAGCTTCTGGCTGCAAAGCTGAGACAGCTTCATGCCGCGCTGAAACAGATCAATGGCTTGCTCCAGAGGAACGTCTCCGTGCTCCAGTTGCCCGACAATTTCTTCAAGAGCGGCCATCGCCGCTTCAAAATTCAGTTCCGTTTCATTCGCCACCGTGCTTCGCGTCCTCCTTCATTCCCCATACTTGACAATCCAACTGCCCGTCACTCACTTTAATCCTGATGGAATCTCCCGGCTGTACGTCTTTGAGCGACTTGATCAGCCGTTTTTCCTGCTCATCATATACCAGGCTGTAGCCTCGGGCCATGACCTTGAGCGGGCTCAGCGCATCCAACTGGCGAATGCCCGCATGCAGTTGCTGCCGTCCCGATTTCGTAATCGCACGTATCGCTGACTCCAGCTGACGCTGCGCCATATCCGTCTGCTTGCGTGCCGAACGAATTTGTTCACGCGGATTAAAACGCTCCAGCACCTGACGCATACGCGCGTTTTTTTCCGCGTTTAAGCGCGCACGGTGGCCTGCTGCACGGATTAGCCGCTGCTGCAGCATGTCCATTCGTTCCGCATGCTGCAGCATGTAACGGCGCGGATGCAGCAGCACCGGCGAACGCTGGAGCCGGGCTAAGCGTTCACGGCCGGTTTCCAGCCGCTGCCTTAGAGCGTTGCGCAACCGCTGCTCTCGCTGGAGCAGCTGATCCCGCAGCTCTCCCTGATGAGGCACAGCCAGCTCGGCCGCTGCGGTCGGCGTAGCGGCACGCAAATCGGCCACAAAATCGGCAATAGTAAAATCCGTTTCATGTCCGACCGCCGAAATAACCGGGATGACCGATGCATAGATGGCGCGCGCAACGGCTTCCTCGTTAAACGCCCACAGCTCTTCCAGCGAGCCGCCACCCCGCCCGACGATCATCACCTGCACCTCCTGCATGCGATTCATGGCTTCAATCGCCTTGACGATGGAGGGGGCAGCCCCTTTGCCTTGTACAAGCACAGGATACAGGACAATTCCCGCCTGCGGGTATCGCCGTTGAAGCGTCGTGATAATATCCCGTACAGCCGCCCCGGTCGGCGATGTAATCACACCAATCGTTGCCGGGTGAGCCGGCAAATTGCGCTTGCGAGCAGGTTCAAATAAACCTTCGGCATCCAGCTTTTGTTTGAGCTGCTCGTAAGCAAGATACAGGCTTCCGATGCCGTCGGGCTGCATTTGGGTCGCATAAAATTGATATTGTCCATCCCGTTCGTACACGGATACGTTTCCCCGGGCAATAACACGCGTACCTTCCTTAGGCACGAAAGGGAGTCGCTTATTATGGGTCGCAAACATAATCGAACGTATGCGGCTCCCCTCATCCTTGAGCGTAAAATACATGTGACCACTCGAATGATGCGTAAAGTTAGAAATTTCCCCGCGTATCCATACGTCGGACAGAACCTGATCCGATTCGAGCTTCATCCGGATATAACGATTCAGGTCCTTTATGGAGTAAATACGCTGTTCAGCCACAGGCAGTCGCCCTTAAGCCAAACCGTGCGACCGCTTGGCCGCTACGAGCGTATTTTGCATCAGCATCGTTATCGTCATTGGGCCTACTCCGCCGGGAACAGGCGTAATCGGACCGGACACTTGCTTCACGCTCTCATAATCAACGTCACCCGCCAGCTTTCCGTTTTCTAGACGATTCATTCCAACATCGATAACTACTGCACCGGGCTTTACGAACGAAGCATCAATAAAATTGGCTTTGCCGATGGCAACAACCAAAATATCCGCTTGCCGGCTTAACTCGGCAATATTCGCTGTGCGGGAATGACACATCGTTACTGTAGCATTTTCCCGCTGCAACAATAATGACACTGGCTTACCTACGATATTACTGCGACCAATAACCACCGCATGTTTACCCGCTATTTCTACCCCTGTACGCTTAATCAGCTCAATCACTCCAGCGGGAGTACAAGGCAGCAGGCTATCGTCACCGATAACCAGATTGCCTACGTTTACCGGATGAAATCCATCCACGTCCTTCTCCACGGCAATAGCATCAATGACCGCTTTTTCATGAATGTGCTTGGGCAGCGGCAGCTGCACCAAGATTCCGTGAATATTGCTTTGGTGATTCAGCTTGTCCACCAGCTCCAGCAATGCTTCCTGCGAAGTATCCGCTGGCAGACGATGAACCTCGGAATAATAGCCGAGATCATGGCACGCCTTTTCCTTGTTTTTAACATACACCTGCGAAGCGGGATCTTCACCTACCAGTACAACTGCCAATCCGGGTTGAAACTGGTGATCTTTCAGACGAATGACCTCTTGCTGAATGCTTGCGCGAATATCCTGAGAGATTTGTTTACCATCAATGATCGGTGCCGACATGTTTAACCACTCCCCAACCTGATTCAGTAGTTTCAACTTAAAAACGTGCTTTTAGCTGCTCCAGCTCTTGTATCACCCGACCCAGCACACCATTAACAAATTTGCCCGACTCTTCGGTACCAAAATGCTTGGACAATTCGATGGCTTCGTTGACTGCTACCTTGGCTGGAACATCCTCACGGAAAATCATTTCATATACGGCAAGTCTTAATATTTGACGATCCACGCGTGAAAGTCTGCTGATCTGCCAGCCTTTAAGGTAATCCACCAACAGCCCATCAATGGCTTCTTTGTGTTCCCACGTACCGCGCACATGCTCCAAAACGTACGATCTCAACGCTGCTGCGTTTTTAATGACAACTTCCGCTTCGTTCTCCTCAGCGGCCTCCTGAAGAAGCATGTCCACCGCTGCTGCTGCATCCACTTCATTCATTTCCATATGGTACATGCTTTGTACCGCTAATTCCCTCGCCAGACGTCTTTTCATGCCCTGCCTCCTACGCTTGCCTGTATCTATTTTTCATTTTAACCATTTTCACAAAAAAACCTGTGAACGCATCCTCCAAAACGTTGGGCGCAAAGAAGCTACAGCTCTATTTTGGAGAACACGTATCACAGGGTTCATTTAAAAGGACGCCAACGCTGCGACAGCCAGTCGCTCCATTCCTTCCAAGGGAGGAGGGAACCGAGCGCTGAATCGCTACGTCTTCCTAGCGTGTATCCGATGAACACCATCAATGCAAAGAACAACATATTCCAAAAGCCTGCCCACAAATAAATAAAACCAAAAAAAATACCGGCCGTAATCCCCGTGATCCGGCCCTTGTAACTTCCCCATATTTCTTTCCAGGGCATCAGGGAAAATCACCTCTATTCCACACGACTCTTAAAGCTTGGTGACTGAGAAACATTAGCGATGTACACCGATACATTGGACACAGGAATGCCTGTAATTTCTTCCACATGATCGTGTACCCCTTTTTGTACCTCGGAGGTTAACACCGGAATGGATCTTTCCCCGTCTACAACCGCCCGAATCGTAATATCAAGTCCCGATTCCAGCACGCGAACACGTGCCTTCAAATCCTGCATCCCACGAAAGCGGGATGACGCTTTGAGACACAGATTTTCAATGGTATCCACCGAAATCTGAATGTCGCCGTATTCCGTTCGTTGATCAATAGAATGCTGCACAGACTGGCTCCGGCGAATAGAGATATAAAAAACCCGGAGACTCAATAGCAGCAGAACTCCTGCAATGATCAAGCTGGCAAACCATACGACTCGCTCATCCTCAATACTTATAGCATACGGAATGGCCCCGCTCAGGAGGAGGATGGCGAGAATGGAAATAATTCCGATACTCAAGCTGTATAAGAACAGCAGAAGTCTGTCCATAACTTTGGCCACGAAACGCACAGCCTCCTTAAATTAGAGTAAACCCTCGACCCAAAAGGGTCGGGGGTTTGTACAAAGTATCGCTCTATTTAACCCGTCCGGCGCCCAGAACTTCCGGCTCTTCTACTTTTTCGGCACTTTTGAATTGAACATCATGAATTTGCACGTTCACTTCAACAACGTTAAGTCCTGTCATCGTTTCAATGGAACGCTTAACATTATGCTGAATAGCAGCAGCCACCTCAGGCAGACGGTTACCGTACTCAATAATAACGGAGACGTCTACAGCCGCTTCACGCTGTCCGACTTCCACTTTCACACCTTTAGACAAATTTTTGCGGCCCAGCAGCTCGGCAAATCCGCCGGCAAATCCGCCACTCATTCCCGCCACGCCTGGCACCTCAACGGTAGCCAGTCCGGCAATCACTTCAATCACTTCCGGGGCAATCTGAATCTCCCCAATTTCTGTACGTTCGAATTCGGTTGGCACTGTGCTCATACCTTCAACACCTTTCGGTCAAAATAAGTTTCATTCCAGCTTTGGATATCAAAGCAGACATGCTCACTTATTATCCATACTATATCATTTGGCGTTCATTATGACAAACGGAGGAAATATACCGATTAAACTTCGTTTTCCTCCAAAAATTTAATATCAAAATCGCCTTTAATAAAGGTCGGATGCTCCAGCAAACGCTGATGAAAAGAAATCGTTGTTGGTATACCCTCAACAGCAAACTCAGTTAAAGCCCGCTTCATTTTGGCAATTGCATCCTGCCGTGTAGGTGCCCACACAATCAGCTTGGCGATCATGGAGTCATAATAAGGAGGAATGCTGTAACCCGGGTAAGCTGCGCTGTCTACGCGCACCCCAGGACCGCCTGGAGGCAGATAAAATCCGATTTTCCCCGGTGCAGGCATAAAATTGCGATCCGGGTCCTCGGCGTTAATACGGCACTCTATCGCCCATCCATTGATGACCACTTCTTCCTGTGTAAAGGACAACGGATGCCCTTCAGCGACCGAAATCATTTCCTGGATCAGGTCTACACCGGTAATCATCTCCGTCACGGGATGCTCTACCTGAATACGTGTATTCATTTCCATGAAGTAAAAATGATTGTCCGGACCAAGCAAAAATTCCAGCGTACCTGCACCAGAGTATTGCACAGCCAAAGCTGCACGAACCGCTGCCTGACCCATTTCTTCACGCACATCCGGTGAAAGTACAGGACATGGCGCTTCCTCTAATAACTTCTGACGGCGGCGCTGCACAGAGCAGTCGCGTTCGCCCAAATGCACGACATTGCCGTGCTTGTCCGCTATGATCTGAATTTCCACGTGCTTCATACCGGTCAAATATTTTTCCAAATACACACCCGCATTGCCAAACGCTTTTTGCGCTTCCTGCTGGGCAGTAGTAATTTGCTGAATGAGGTTATCCTCATCCTCGGCAATACGAATACCCTTACCGCCGCCACCAGCAGTGGCCTTGATAATCACAGGATAACCAATATCGCGTGCGATGCTAATCGCATCCTGCAAATCCTCGACAAGCCCGTCCGAACCCGGAATAACCGGAACTCCGGCATCCTTCATCGTCTGCTTGGCTACGGCCTTGTCTCCCATTTTGTTAATCGCTTCGGGAGAAGGACCAATGAACGTAATATTGCACGATTCGCAAATTTCAGCGAAGTCGGCGTTTTCCGCCAAAAATCCGTAGCCTGGATGAATGGCATCACATTCAGTCAAGGTAGCAACACTCATCAGGTTCGTAAAATTCAGGTAGCTGTCCTTGGACAGTGTCGGTCCAATACAGTAGGCCTCGTCTGCGAGACGCACATGCAGCGAATCCTTATCGGCTTCCGAATATACGGCAACCGTTGAAATATTCATTTCGCGGCAAGCGCGAATGATGCGAACCGCAATTTCTCCACGATTCGCAATCAATACTTTTTGAAATGTCATGACTTTATCCTCCCTGGGAGCAGTCTTGTTTGGCCCCCGAAAGAGGGCTCAAGCAAGCTTCTTACTCCGGTTTCACAAGGAACAATGGCTGGCCATATTCGACCAGCTGTCCGTTTTCGGCCAAAATTTCCACAATTTCGCCCTTCACTTCAGCTTCCAGCTCGTTCATCAGCTTCATCGCTTCAATGATACATACCGTTGTTTTATCGCCCACTTTGCTGCCGATACTCACATACGGAGCCGCATCCGGGGATGAAGAACTATAGAAAGTGCCTACCATCGGAGATACGATTTTATGTAGATTGCTTGCATATTCCTTGGTTTCCCCAGCAGTTGCTTGTCCAGCATCGGACTGTACTTGTGGATTTGGAATAGCAGCTTGTGGTGCCGCTGTATAAGCAGGTACTGCCACAGGAGCCTGAACTGTAACGATCTCGCTCTTGCCCGGTTTGCGGATCAACAGGCGAGTTCCTTCATTTTCAATTTCAAGCTCATGTACAGACGTTTCATCCACCAGCTTGATCAATTCCTTAATCTCGCTTAATTTAAACATCTCTATTAATCACTCCTTCAGCATTTTGCCGGTTGCTGATAACATTGTTGAAACAGCTTTATGTATTATATCACAATCATTAAAAATAGAAAGAGCCCGGGAAAATGCAGAAATCCGGGCTTTTTCGCGATTTTTGTCTTATTGTGTAACATACTGCACGCTGATTTTGTCCTGCGTTACATTCAGTTCTTTCATGACTTTATCGACAATGGTTACCGCTTGTTTGGCGTCCAATTTCTCACTCAGAACAACTACTTTGTATTTATCAGCATCTTCCTCACGCACGACCGCATTGGCAAACTGCTGCTGAAGCTCTTCTTCAATTCCGGTAATTTTGGCCTGTTTATCTTCCAGCACATGCAATTCCTTTTGCGCCTCTGCAGCTTTCTTAGGTGTACTGTCGTTCATGGCTGTTGTTAGCTCGTCATTTTTCTTTTGATTTTCCACATCCCGTTCCAGCAAATAGTTATCAATCACCGCTGCTGCTGTAGGTTTGGCCTCTTGCTCTGTGGCCACTTGATCAAGTACCTGCTGGTCAGTTTTGGCGGTAGAGGTTGTTTTATCTTCACTTTTTGCGGTTGTGTCCGTCTTAGCTGCCGTGTCCTTATCGCCCTTTGAGGTCTCTGTTCCTGTGTCCGACTTCGTGGAAGAGGCTGCCGCATCGCCAGTGACTTCCCCATTCGTCACCACTTCATTCACTTTCAGCTCATTCAATTGCTCTTCTGCCTTCGAAGTTGCTTCCTGTGCGGTTCCCTGCTTATCCTTGCTCACTTGCTCACTGTCTGCCACTGGCGGGTTTGCCGGGCTTGAGTCCTCCGTAAACAAATAATACGCAGACAGCACGACCATTAAACTCAGCATGGACACCAGCCAAACGGTTTGTCTTTTATTATTCATGTTCCGTCCTCCATATTCATTAATGGTTAATATACTAGCTTCTTTGCCTGTGAATCCCATATTATCCCTGCTTGCGCGGCACAACTGAGATTTTGTAGGAAGGCACATTAAGCCCCTTCTGTACAGCATCAATAATGAGCTTCTTCACCGTAGGGTTTTCTGCCCCCATGGCCACAACGAGTACTCCCCTCACCTGCGGCTTTACTTTTTTGGTAACGATCGGGGTGTGCTGGCCTCCTGACGATTCATAGGTGACAATCTCTCCATCGCGTGTATATTGAGTGGTATGCCGTTGGCCGCCATTAGCATCCGTTTCGTTATTTTCTTCCTGCATATCCTTCACATTGCGCTGGACGATAACCTCTTCGGTGGAGTCTACGGTAACCATGACATCAACCGTTCCCACACCTACAATTTGCTCCAGCATCTGCTTCATATTGTCCTCAAAGACCTTCTCGATCCCGGCAAAAGAGCTCTTTTCCCCCGCTGTTGTCTCTAGTGCAGGCTCATTTTTCATCACGCCAGGCGGTTCACGCCCTACGTTTTCCGGGTCCACCTTTTTCACATTGACGAATGAGTTAAAAAGCATGATGGCTACGCCGATCAGACCTACAATAAGCAGCCAGCGAAACGAATTGAACCTTTTGGTTCCCTCCTCCCCTCCCCCCATCCATTTCTCCAGTTTTTTCATCCATTTGCCCATTTCTGCTCACCTCCTGTTACCATTCATGTGTTCCGTTCTGTGCAAGAAGTACTTGAACACTTTTGCTGTCGATTCCCCATTTTTCACGCAGCACCCCCGTGATTAAGCCAAAAGCTTGTGTGCTCGCTGCTGTTGCATCCTTAGCGATTTCATCAGAACTCCGGGGATTCGATTGCGTTCCCTCAGCTTGATCGGAAGCATTCGAAGGTGTTGGCTCTACGTGAATATGAACTGTCTTTTCAGCAACAGGCTCTACCATAATTGGCTTGGAATCCGCACCAGACGGTTCGTTCATGCTTTTCTTTTCATTTTCTGGCTGCTGCTCTGCTAATTTGACCACAACGGACTGAATGCCTGTTCCAGCCTTTAATCCCGATTCCTTCTGCTCAATTTGTGCCAATGTAACTTGAACCGACTGAATGGGTAATCCGGTATACTGCTCCAACTGGGCTTTCATTTCCTTGGCTACTTCTTGACCGGCCCATTGCATGGAGCTCTGCTCCTGCTGTTGCTTCAGCTTGTTGCCTTTTGCTAAAATCTCCTCCAATGTCGGTTCCCTCTGGTTCATCTCCGCCTGACGTTGAAGATCAAAGGCTCGCCCCAAAATCTCCGAGGGACTGGTGCTCAGCAGACGTACGACCGGAGAGAGCAGCGTCAGTAAAATAAGCAGGCTGAGTACGAGCTTGACATACCTTTCCATGGATCGGCTCGGTAAGATCATATCGACAAAAGAAGCCAGCAGCACAATCAGCACCAGTTCCTTAAGCCATCCTCCCAGCCAGGTCACGTCACTCCCCTCCCTCCCGTTGGATTGCGTGCATTGATTTACCTCATCATGACCGTCATATTGCCTGCTGCGAGCATTACAGTAATCGCAAGAAAGGACATCAAGCCCACTGCCGCCAGCGCTGCGAAAACATAAATCATGCTTTTGCCGATCGCATCCAGACATTCCACTATGGGCGTTTCTCCCAGAGGCTGCATGATTGCAGCAGTCACTTTATAAATGAGAGCCAGTGTCAGAATTTTGAGGGCAGGGAAAGCGCACAGGAATAAAATAATAATGACTCCCACCAGACCAATGGCATTTTTAACAAGCAACGAAGCCGAAATGACTGTATCTGTCGCATCCGTCAACGCTTTGCCAACCACCGGAACAAAGCTGCCCGTAATATATTTGGCTGTACGAATCGTTAATCCGTCCGTAACCGACGACGTCAAGCCCTGTACCGAAATGACTCCGAGGAAAATCGTCAGCAGCACCCCCAGCACCCCTACTCCAGCCTTTCGCAGCAGATCGGCTAACTGGGTCAGCTTGTATTTACCCGTAAGTGAGTTGACCAGATACAGCACGGCCGAGAAGAAGAGCAACGGGAAAACCAGCGTATGAATGACTATCCCGACCGTGTTAATCATAAAAACGATCAGCGGGTGGGTGACCGACACCGTGACGACGTTACCCATGGAGGCCAACATGGTAAACAGCAAGGGCAGCATTGCCATCATGAAGTGAATCATACTGTCAATAGCTTCTTTGGCATAACCAATGGCTACACTAAAACTGTTAATCGCCAGGATGATAATGACCATGTACACGATGGCGTAGGCGACTTTACTGACCTGCTTGCTTTCAAAAGCGCTTTGCAGCGTTTCCAGCACCATACTCATAATGCTGAGCATGACAATGGTGACGAGCAACTTGGCATTTACCCGGATTTCATGAATAAAAAAATCAACGATAGCGTTAAGTACACTCTTAATGCTAAATCCTTCACCACCCGGAAGAAGCATGTCCATGAAAGAAGGCATTTTCTGATCAGGGAAAAATCCGCCGTATTGCTGCATTAGCCCATCCCAATAGTGTTCAACCTCATCTTTTGGCATTTGCTCCGCCTGCTGTTTGATCCATTCGTTGGAAGGCGTATCTGCAAAGAGGACCGCAGCCGAGGCGCACCAGAGACATAGCAGCAAAACCGTAATGACTTTGAGATTCGGCATGCCCCCCAGCCTTTTCATGGCATCACCCCCTCAGGCGGGCATCAGCTTCAGAATCGTGTCAATAATAATGCTGATAATCGGGATGGCCAGCACCATAATAAGCACCTTTCCCGTAAGCTCAATTTTGGAGGCAATGCCGTCCTGCCCCGCATCCCGAACGATCTGCGCTCCAAATTCGGCGATATAAGCAATTCCGATAATTTTCAGTACCGTTTTAAAATAAATCATGTCCATACCTGAAGATCTGGCCAGTCGCTCCAGCACGGAAACTACGGATCCGATCTTGCCAATCAGCAGTAGGAAAATAACGACTCCCGCAGCGGTTGCAATTAAAAAGGCAAACATCGGCTTCTGTTCCTTAATGACCAAAATGAGGACTGTGGCAATGAGTGCAAATCCCACCACCTGAATGATTTCCATGTATCCACCTACTGAAAAAGAAAGATTGATTTGATCTCTTGCAGAAGGTTATCCAGCATTCGTACCACCATGAACAGCACCACAACAAAACCAATAACCGTTACCCAATGGGCCATGTCCTCCTTGCCCATTTGCTTAAGTACGGTATGAATCATGGCGATGATAATACCGATTCCGGCTATCTGGAAGATCGCGTTCACTTCTAAATTCATTCGAGCACCCCGCTAATAGATCAAAATGACGATCAATGCTCCGATCAGCAGTCCCAGGCTTCTGCTCATGCGCTCGTATCTCACCTGATCTGCCTGCGCCTGCGCTTCTTCATGGGATAACTGCTGGATCGTTAGCGCAATGTGCTTGATCTGGTCTTCACGGTCGCTGGTTCCGAGGCTGTAAGCAAGCTGCCGCATCGCCTCCTTCTCGGCCTGCTGCATAGAGGAACGGCTCCACGAATCTTCAATTGCTTTATGCAAGCTTTCTCTGGCGGTCAGGCCAAAAGAGGGGTGCATCCAGCGTGAGGCTTGTGTAAACAAGGTTCGCAGCGGCTCCCGCAGCGGCTCTCCTGTCTTGGCGAAAGCATCCGGCAGCGGGGACACTCCGTAGGAGACCTCGGTGGTCAGTCTTTGCAGCGCGAGAATTAGTTCCCTGATCTGCCGCGGCCTCATCGCAAACTGCCTTGCCCGCTGCCAGCCTGCCAGCGTAGCGGCTAATATAACCAACGCGGCTCCCAGCAGCTTAAGCATAGGATATGCCCCCATTCTGCCCATCTCCAGGCAATGTCAGCCTACGCTGCTTGGCATCTGCCAGCCGGAAGGAGACGCCCCGGCTCGTCCTCTCCAGCATGACATAGAGCTGAAATAGCTCCTGCCCTGCTGTTAGTCCGGCAAGAGCAGAACGGGTCGCCATTTCGGCTACATCACGGCCATGTGCAGAGGCAATGACTGCGATGCCCGCATGTAGTGCTTCACGCACCGCCTCGGCATCCTCTGGCCGCCCGATTTCATCGACAATGAGCACATCCGGTGACATCGAGCGAATCATCATCATCATGCCTTCTGCTTTTGGACATCCGTCCAATACATCGGTGCGAGGTCCGACATCAAATCCGGGGATCCCCTTGTGACTGCCGGCAATTTCAGAACGTTCGTCTATAATCCCTACCTTAAGTCCACTTCGTCGCCCCCCATTACTTCCCACCCCTCCGTAGCTTAGCTGCCGAGCCAAGTCTCTAAGCAGTGTCGTTTTGCCATGCTGAGGAGGAGATAAGATGAGGGTATGCCGGATTTTTCCGGACTTTTGATCCGCTACATAAGGCAATATCCGATCAGCTATACCGGGAATTGCCCGGGCAATTCTTACATTAAAGCTGCTTATATCCCTCAAGTGCTCCACTCGTCCCCTGCTAAGCACGGTTCTTCCCGCCAGCCCAATACGATGACCGCCTGGGATCGTAATAAAGCCTTTGCGCAGCTCCTCCTCCATGGTATACAGGGAATGATTGCTGATAAAATCCAGCAAACGGTGGGCATCCTCCCGGTTAGGCTTATAGGCTTCCACATGGTTCAAAGTCAGTCGACCCGCGGACGTTACAAAATGATGTTCACCATTCGTGTTAATTTCCAGCGGCCTTCCTTCCCGGACCCGAATTTCTTCCAGTTGCCTAAATACCGTTTCTGGAAGCTTTCCGAGTATACCGTGCAACGGTTCGGGAAATAACTCCAGCCATTCCATACCGATGCCGCCCCCTCACAGTTGTCCTTATTCTTTAAGACAAGTCTATGGCTGACTCTCGTTTTTTATGCCGAAAATATATCGAAAACCTAGTCGAGAATTTCACAGCTTCTATCAGCACGTAACAGGCCTTTTCTTCACTTGTTCAAGCTCCTTTGCTTCATTTCCAGAAATCAAAAAAAGGCACCTCAAAGCCTTGTCGGCAAAGAGATACCCTTGAGTAGAAAAGATAGATTTACAACAAAAAGAGGCTGCCCCACAGTCAGACTCATACTGTTGGACAACCTCTTAACCTACCACAATATTCTATGATTATAAAACTATAAGTAGCTTTATTAACGACGGTCCTTCGGTCCACCTACAAATGCTTGCTCCTCGGTATCCAGGTTGTACGCTGTGTGCAGCGCCTGAATAACCTCATGAAGCTTACCAGCCTCAATGACACACGATACTTTAATTTCAGATGTGCTGACCATTTTAATGCTAACGCCTTGTTCCGCCAACACAGAGAACATTTGCGCCGCAACCCCCGGATGGCTAACCATGCCTGCGCCCACAATAGATACTTTTACCAGATTTTCCTCAGACGTTACTTCACGATATGGAAGCTCTGTGCGAATTCCTTCCAGTGTCTTCAGTGCTGCCTCACGGTCTGTTAGAGCTACTGTAAAGGAGAAGTCTGCTTTACCCGCTTCAACCCCGCTCTGTACAATAATATCTACATCGATTTTGGCTGCCGCCAGTGTTCCGAATACTTTTGCGAGTACACCAGGGATATCGGCAACGCCCAAAATGCTGATTCTTGCTACATTTTTATCATATGCAATCCCACTGACTACAACGCCCTGCTCCATTACTGCATCCTCCTTTACGACCGTTCCTTCATTATGGTTAAAACTGGACCGCACAATCAATGGCACCCGATTATGTTTGGCATATTCTACCGCACGGGGATGCAATACAGCCGCACCCAGATTGGCTAATTCCAGCATTTCATCATACGAAATTTCTTTCAGCTTGCGAGCAACCTTCACGATCCGTGGGTCTGTAGAATAAATGCCGTCTACATCTGTGTAAATTTCGCATGCATCGGCCTGGATCGCTGCCGCCAGTGCAACCGCCGTCGTATCGGAACCTCCACGTCCCAGCGTCGTAATGTCTCCCTCGGCAGACATCCCCTGGAAACCAGCTACAACGACAATCTTGTTGCTGCTCAGTGCATCCAGCACACGCTGAGGCTGAATGTCCGTAATCCGTGCCCGACCAAAGTCAGATTCAGTACGGAAACCAGCTTGCCATCCCGTAAACGATACCGCCTCATGACCCAACTGCTGAATAGCCATTGACAATAATGCGATCGAAATTTGCTCGCCTGTTGTCATCAGCATATCCAACTCACGTGCAGGCAACTGCTCATTCAGCAATTTGGCCTGGTCAATCAGTTCGTCTGTCGTGTCTCCCATTGCGGAAACGACCACTACACATTGATGCCCTTCACTCTGTTTCTCAACAACGCGTTTTGCCACGCGTTTCATGCGTTCCGTATCACCGACGGAACTGCCTCCGAATTTCATGACATACAAAGACAACGATATTCACTCCCTCAGACTCAACAGTATGTAACCTTGAGATGGCACAACCGGCTCGAACGTGACATCCTGCGGCATAAACTTTAGTACAGTATAATACGAAAGTGCTATACGGAGCCAATGTTTTTTAATCATAAATCCTTATAAAAATATCCCCTGCCCTTAACAAGGACAGAGGACTCCAAAAACTGGAAAATAATTATGCGCGAGACATGTATTTGCCGTCACGAGTATCGATTAACAAAATGTCATCTTGGTTAATGAACAAAGGAACCTGAACATTCAGACCTGTTTCCAATTTAGCATTTTTGGTCGCGCCTGTAGCCGTATTGCCTTTAATACCCGGTTCGGTTTCGACTACTTTAAGCTCTACGCTCGTAGGCAAGTTAATCCCCAGAATTTCTCCGTTATAGCTGACAATATTTACATTCATATTTTCTTTCAGGAAGTTAAGCTCCCATTTCAGCTGATCGCTGGACAATGTGAACTGATCATACGTTTCGTTGTCCATGAATGTATGATCATCTGCACTTGCATAGAGGTAGGATACACCACGATTTTCGATTTGCGCACGACCAATTGTTTCACCCGCACGGAATGTACGTTCAACGGTGTTGCCGTTGCGCAAGTTTTTCAGCTTGGAGCGTACGAACGCTGCACCTTTACCTGGTTTTACGTGTTGGAAGTCCAGCACCGTAAAAATATCTCCGTCTACCTCGACGGTCAAACCTGTTTTAAAATCATTAACGTTAATCACTAAAATACCCCTCCTACAGGACTGTTATCGTTATTAAACGACCGTAAATTCTTTGCTTGAATGTGTTAATACTTTGATGCCGCTATCTGTAATAACGATATCATCCTCAATCCGCACGCCGCCCAACCCAGGTACATAAATACCCGGCTCGACCGTTACAACCATACCCGGCTCCAGAATATCGTCACTCGCCTTCGACAGACGTGTGGATTCATGCACTTCCATACCCAGACCATGACCTGTACTGTGCCCGAAATTGTCTCCATAGCCATGACTTGCAATGATATCGCGAGTCAGCGCATCCGCTTCTCGGCCAGTCATGCCAGGTTTAATATGTTCCAGAGCGTGAAGCTGCGCCTTGAGCACAATATCGTAGATTTCACGCAGCTGAGGCGATAAGTCCCCTTGCGTAGCGACTGTACGAGTCAGATCGGAGCAGTAGCCATCCAGCAATGCGCCAAAGTCAAACGTAATCAGTTCGCCCGCTTGTACCAACTTGGCACTGGCTACCCCATGAGGCAATGCCGAACGAACCCCGGATGCCACAATCGTGTCAAATGAAGAAGAGGTAGCTCCTTGCTTGCGCATGAAAAATTCCATTTCCAGATCCAGCTCACGCTCGCTGACACCCGGTTTGATGTAAGGTAAAATGTGTGCAAATGTGGCGTCCGCCAAATCCGCTGCCCGCTGCATTACTTCCAGCTCTTCTGCATCCTTGTACACCCGCAATTTCTCCACAATGCCTGACACCGGAACCAGCGTAAGAGGCGACAGATCTTCGCTGTAAGCTTTATGCGTAGCAACAGATACATCGTCTTGCTCGAAGCCTGTTTCACTGATCTGATGGGAGGACAGCAACTCTTTCACTGTTTCCATGACCTGCGCAGCGTGCTGCACCACCGTAAAACCTTTAGCTTGCTCGGTCGCCTGCGTCATATAACGAAAGTCGGTCAGCAGGTAGCTATGGGATTCCGTGATCAGCACATAACCCGCCGAACCTGTGAAGCCTGTCAAATATCGGCGGTTGACAGGGCTGGTAATCAGCATGGCACGCAGATTTTGCTCGCCCAGCGCCTGCCGCAGCTTTAACACCCGGTCATTCTTCATCCTTCATTCCGCTCCCCTCTGTCAAATAACCAAATGCTATTTTAACACAGGGGATAGGCGCTTGAGAAGTTTTTGTTACGTTCAATCCCCAGCTTTCTCAGGCTCGCGCTTTCTTTCATCCGTATACTCCACAGCAATCGTGTAGCCGATAAACAAGCCCCACAATAAAAACAAGCAAATTTCCGTATATATGGAATTCCATGTTAGCCGATGAGGCGGATTCATCATCCCGAGCTTGGGGCCGGTTAATACAAATAAAATAACCCACCAGACCAGACCGTAAACGATGCCGGGCATAGGTCCTTTAAATCGGCGGAGCATCAGTGTGTATACCAATGAAGCTATAACGGATAGTGCGATAAAAAACAGCAAGCCTACCAGATGCCCCGCCGTTGTTTTCATGAACGAATGCTTGAAAAATGGCTCTGCCAGAAAGCCAGGTGCTACTATCGTAAAATGCATCGTAAAAAATAGCCACCGCAGCAATCCCCAAAGTAAACCTGCAAAAAAACCAAGCTCCAGCGCAAAGGGAATGAGCGGCGTATGTATTTTGCCTGACTGTTGTCTGCCCCTACTACTGTTATGGTTATGGCTGCGTTGGTCCTGAGATTCACGAGACTGCTCCTGATTATGTCTCCCCTTCGGTACGGAGTAGGTTTCACTCATGTCGTTTGCTCCCCTTTCATGATGCTACACGTTGTGATGCGTTTGTATATCCGTTTTGCTAGGTAGTATGCTCCGAAGGGGTGAGTTTAACACTGACGTTAGTGAGTTCTTATTACATGAGGGGCAGGTGTGGCGAAGATTGGTGATGACTTGTACTGCGTGCATATATGGTCGCTACGCGAACGGATCATTCCTCCGATCGCTGTTGCCTCCAGATTTCTGATTTATACCCTCAAGGGTAGAAATCCGGAGGCAAAGGCGAACGCTGTCGCTTCTTCAGAACGATTCCGTTCTCTCCGCTGCTTTATGCGCTTGTGCCAACTTTTTCTTTGATGGGCTTAGTTAATAAACGTATTTACGTCCATTATTCAACACTCAAAAGCTCTGAGTCTAAAATTAGTTTTTTATACATACTTACGCTTAAAGGGGTAGTAATATCAGACTTTTCACAAATCTGATAAAGAAATTTAATACAGGGACACCGCTTTCGTAAATATTCCACAACCGAAATGCTTTAAATTCGGAAAAAGCTAAATGGGGCTATAGCCCCGCAACAAGCTTTTCATAGAGGTATAAAACACGATTTTACTCCCCCACCTAAAACAAATTGAGAGGGCGGGTAGCTGCGGAGGGATCGGATTCGTCCTGAAGAAGCGTTAGCGTTCGCCTTTATTCACGGATTTTAACCTCTACATCTTTTATTTAATCCAAAAAGTACGGGAATAACAGTGATCGGAAGGATGATCCGAGCTTGGAGCGGCCTTAATCCCACTTCTCGAATTTGCCCCAACTAGATATTCACTCCCAAATTCGATACAATATACAAAAAAGCACGTATCACGTATAAAGAGAGGTGAGTCGGTTGTCACAAGCATCGAAGCCTGTAAGTTACGGTGGCCAGGCAGTTATTGAAGGTGTCATGTTCGGCGGCAAGCGTGTCAATGTCACGGCAGTTCGCCGTAAAACCGGCGAAATCACATATTTGGAAGTACCGCGCAAGGAGCAATCCTGGGTATCCAAATTTCGTAAAATACCGTTGCTGCGAGGAATTGTAAGTATCATCGATTCCAGTGCCAAGGGTACCAAGCATTTAAATTATTCAGCTGATGCCTATGCAGATGATGAGCTCGATCCAGAAGAACGTGCAGAGCAAAAGAAAAAAGAAGAGTCCCGCTGGAGCCTGAGCATGATCATCGGTGTGGCGGCCGTCGGGATTATCTCCTTTTTGTTCGGCAAAATTGTGTTAACCCTCGTTCCGGTTGTCGTAGAGGACTTTCTGTTTGAAAATGTATTTCACAACCAGATTCTGCACAATCTCGCCGAAGGAGCTATTAAGCTAATTCTGTTGCTGGCTTATTTATGGGCTATTTCCCAAACTCCACTGATCAAGCGGTTGTTTCAATACCACGGTGCGGAGCATAAAGTAATTACTGCATTTGAAGCAGGAGAAGAATTAACGCCAGCCAACGTGCAAAAATATAGCCGACTGCATTACCGTTGCGGAAGCAGCTTCATTATGCTCACCGTGATTATCGGCGTACTCGTCTATTCCCTGTTTACGTACGATAGTCTGTGGGAGCGTATGGGACAACGGCTTCTGCTGCTTCCGATTGTGTTGGGCCTCTCTTTTGAATTCCTCAAGCTGACCAATGCCCTGCGGGAGATTCCGGTACTTCGTTATTTGGGCTACCCTGGCCTGTGGCTGCAACTGCTGACCACCAAAGAACCGACCGATGATCAAGTAGAGGTATCCATTGCTTCTTTTAAGCGAATGCTTGAATTGGATGCTGAGTTGGAAAATGCACCTGCAAAGGAGACCTTCAACAGCCCGGTTCTTGATCCTGTGAAAGGATGAGTAGATGATGAACAGACATGCGGTTATTTTCTGGCTTACCCTTGCTTTGGGTGCATATGGAATTGTGGATATGGTATGGAAAGGTAGCTTGGGCTTTCTCATGAGTTTACTGATTCCTGTCCTTGTTTTTACAGCTATTTTTCTGCTATACAAATACTTGCCGGGACGACGAAGCCGTTCTCCCAAAATCAAGCCCTCTGCGCGTACGATGGCCAAAACAGCCAACTCACGCAAGCAGCAGACTTCAAGCAAGCGCAAGGCGTATCCTTTTCATGTCATTGAAGGTTCTAAGGGCAAAAATGAAGAAGAGCAGCCTAAGTATCATTAGTCAGGCAAAGACTACGTATGATGCAGTAAAAGGAGCCACCCCCGTGTAATGAAATATGTCCATGGGAGCGGCTCCTTTTTTTACCTTCTAATCCAATTTAGCTGTTGGTAGCGATTACTTCATGGCGTACATTGTATTTTTCATCAATTGATACTTGCTGTACTGCTGTTGATAGGATGTAATGCTCCATTTGTGGAAAAAGGCTTCCCCTGCCTGCACACCGGAAGCATACAACAAATTGCTCTGCTCTGGAGAAATGTTGAATTGCGCGGTGCGGATACCCAACGTTGGGATTTTAATAGTCCGGTATCGGTTCTCCTGCTCGATATATCGTTCATCGTGCGCCGATAGCATCGTATCAAAAATAGCCTGCAGCATCGTCAATGGCCCCCGGATATAAGAAACCTTGGTTTCCGTCCCCGTTCTGCCCACCATCTGAAATCCTACCGTTGGAATCGTCTTGGCTTCACGTTCGTTCACAGGCTCATCAAATAGCCACAAAGGCAGATTGCTTAGCAATGCTCCATCAACAACAAAAACAAATTGTTGGGAAAAAGTTTTCCCTTTGGCAAGTGCAGAATCAAGTCTTAACATCACCGGATCAAAAAAATAAGGGATACTTGTGCTCATTCGAATGGCCTTGGCGACCTCCAGCGAAGAAGGGTTGATACCAAAACGTTTAATATCCTCAGGCAGTACCAAAATGCGGCCATTCGTGATGTCTGAAGCAATAATCCGCAGCTTGCCAGGGGGTAAATCCGCGAATGTACGGACTCCCTTGGCTCGCAACAGTTCACGTACCCAGTGCTCCAGTGCTTCCCCTGAGTAGAGCCCTTTTTTCAGGAAGATACGAGCAGCCGGCCCAATCCACTTGATGTTAAACACCGGAGAACGCCGCAACAACTTAACCAAGGGGGTCTTCTCAATCACGGCTTTCATTTCATCTGCCGAGTATCCTGCCGCCAATAAAGCAGCGACGATAGCTCCTGATGATGTGCCGGCTACACGATTGAATACAGTCCCATGCTCCTCCGCAGCCTTAACTGCACCCGCCAGCGATATACCCTTAACCCCTCCACCCTGGAACACAGCATTGATCAGCATAGATCAAAAAACCTCCGTTCTCTTGGGAGTAAGCAGTTCTACTGCTTATGTATGAGAACGGAGGCCCAAATAGAACCTATATGATCCAATTTATATCACATTTGATAATAATTTTGAAGAAGTTGAATGAGTCCGTAAGGATTTTTGCGCAAATGCTGTGCACTAAAGTAGATATCCCCTTTGACCTGCTTATAATTTTCGTTCAGTTCAAGCTGCTTAATGAGCTCTTGAGCCGTTTGCCAGCCCTTTTCTGGGGTGCCGATTTTATACGGAGAATGACCGATATACAGCTTAACATCTGAATTTTTGACCTCATTGGACCACCATGCGACAAGCTTGTCATAACCGGCTGCCGGGAAACCGATACTCCAGTAAATTTGTGGAGCTACATAATCAATCCAGCCCTTGTTGATCCAGGTCCGTACATCTGCAAACGTCGTATCATACGCCGTAACGCCTGCCTTCGTGTCTGATCCGGTTAAGTCCTGAGACTTGTTGCGCCACACCCCAAAAGGACTAATCCCGAATTGAACCTTGGACTTGCTTGCATGAATGGTTTTGCCCAAACCTCGAACAAAACTGTTTACATTATCTCTCCGCCAGTCGCCCTTGTTCGAGATATTGTTGGCATTATATGCTTTGAAGGTTGCATCATCATCAAAAGTTCCGCTGTAAGGATAAAAATAGTCATCCAAATGAACGCCGTCAATATCGTAGCCGTTTACCACTTCCATGATCGCTGTAATGACATGCTGACGTGCGGCTGGAATTCCCGGATTGATGTACAACTGGCTGCCATTTTTAACAATCCAGTCTGGATGCTGGTTAGCCACATGATTTGCAGCCAATCCGCTGGTGGTTCCTGTCGAATTAGCACGGAACGGGTTAAACCAGGCATGAAATTCCATTCCTCGCTTATGCGATTCGCTGATCATAAATTTTAAAGGATCGTAGCCTGGGTTCTTACCTTGGGTATTCGTCAAATACTTGCTCCATGGCACGAGACTGGATGGATAGAGCGCATCCCCACTGGCACGAACCTGGACGAACACCGCATTAATGCCCATGCCCTGCAAATCATCGAGCATTTTAGTAAATTCCTGCTTTTGCTTCTCGGCACTACTTCGGGCCGCCGAAGAAGGCCAATCTCCATTAATCGTAGAAATCCAGGCTCCGCGCATGGAAGTCGAGGCCTTCACTTGAACGCCATTTCCGTTTGCAGCATTTGAACTGTTCTCGCTCGTAGGTGTGGACGGTGAAGTACCCATCGCCTGCCCATCATCGCTGGCATTCTGATCCGTACTTTCACTTTCCTGATTGACAGATGCAGACGTATCTGGAATAGTGCTATTCCCCGCAGAGGTATTTGCACCTGTAGACACACCTTCTTTACCACTGCTTAACGTAATAACTCGCTCAGTCGCCTGCCAGTCTACTTTTAAACCTAACGCTTCTCCTACAAAACGCAGCGGCACCATGACTCTCCCGCTTGTCATACGGGCAGATGCGTCCAATCGAACAGACTTGCCGTTCACGGTCGCGCTTTGTCCGCCGTTCTCCATCGATATATTTTGGTCCTGCGCTGTAATCGTTACCGTGCCGGATGCTTCCGACCAGTTCACCTGCGCACCCAATCCCTCACTGATCACCCTCAAAGGAACCATCGTTACATTGGCTCCCTGTACAATATACGGTGACGCATCACTTTGCAGGGACTTTCCGTCCAATATAATCTCAATATCTCCGTTTGGAGCTGCTTGAGCTCCAGGCATAATAGCCGTCTGCACTGCCAAGAGTAAGCCCGCAGCCGATGCCCCTATTCTCTTCCAATTCATTTTGTTACAGTCCTCCGCTAACCCAGTTAATTTTAACCCCTATCTTGTCCTGCTATATAATGGATAGACGCTAACAACCGGATGTTTGTTGCGGTCTTTGCAAATAAAAAAAGCATCTGTCCTTACGGACAATGCTTTTTAGGAATCCCCACTCAATTCCTTGTGTATATCATGAAGCTGGCGCAAGCGATCTTCATCCCGGCGGAAATATTCGACCAATGTTTCAATGCGGGTGATGGAATCCCAGCTCAAATGGTGCTCAATACCTTCCACGTCTTTATAAATCAGGTCCTTGTCAACCCCAATCATATCCAGAAATTGCTCCAGTAGCTGGTGACGATCAACTAACCGTTTTCCAACCTTTTTCCCTTTGGGCGTCAAAATCAGTCCCCGATATTTCTCATATACAAGATAATCGTCTTTATCCAGCTTCTGGATCATCTTGGTAACGGACGAAGGATGCACCTCCAGCCCCTCTGCGATATCCGAGACACGAGCGTAGCCTTTCTCATCAATCAGCTGGTAAATGCGCTCCAAATAATCTTCCATGCTTGGCGTTGGCACTTATTTCCCTCTTTTCTGTAATTGAACGGGCGCTACCGCCTTCATTTCCTGCGTTAAACCTACATATGTAATGATACATGTTATCATTGTCTATTGGCAAGTCTCCTACAGTTGCTCACAGCGATTGCCATGATTTGTTCAATCTTAAGCCGGGCACACTAGCGATATCGTCTTTGTATGTTTTATCCTGTGGCATGAGTCAGAGATGAAACATCTGAATCCTGAGTTTTATTCGGAAAGGAGCGTCACCCTTGTCTACGCTTAAACGTACTCCTGTCCAAAGCAGAGGAACCAAGCCGTTCCTGCCCGATCTGGTGTTTTTTGAGCCGGATGCACTGAATTATCCCAAAGGCCAGCGTATTATGGATTGGGTGAAAGCCAAGGGTATTCCGTATCGGATGACCACCTCGCACAACCGGATTACCAATTTGCCGGGTGAAACTGAGGTTGAAAAGTACCGAATGGCCAAAAAAACACTGGTCGTCGGTCTTCGCAAAACGTTAACCTTTGACCAGTCCAAACCTTCAGCTGAATACGCTATCCCCATTTCGACCGGTTGCATGGGACACTGTCATTACTGTTATTTACAAACCACCTTGGGAGCAAAACCTTATATTCGTGTGTATGTCAACACCGACGATATCCTGACCGCAGCTAAAGCCTATATTCAGGAACGTGTCCCTGAAATCACTCGTTTTGAAGCAGCTTGCACCTCCGACCCTGTTGGTCTGGAGCATATCACCGGATCACTCGGAGACTTGATTCGTTTTATGGCAGATGAGAAATATGGTCGGCTGCGCTTTGTTACTAAATATCATCATGTCGATCCATTGCTCGATATTGAGCATAATGGTCATACTCGCATCCGTTTTAGCATTAATTCCGATTATGTTATTAAACAGTTTGAGCCTGCAACCTCACGTTTTGAGGAGCGAATTGAAGCAGCGGGAAAAGTAGCACGCGCCGGTTATCCGCTGGGCTTCATCATTGCACCGATCATCTGGTATGACGGCTGGGAAGAAGGCTATGGTGAGTTGCTGCGCAGACTGGGAGAAACCTTGCCCCAGCATGCTGCTACAGATTTGACGTTTGAATTAATTCAGCACCGTTTTACCAAAACATCCAAAGCTGTTATTGAAAAGCGTTACCCGAAAACCAAGCTCGAAATGGACATGGAGAAACGCAAGAAAAAATGGGGACGCTGGGGACAAAACAAATATGTTTATCCCGACGAACAGCAAAACGCACTACGGGAGTTTATCACAGAGCGCATTTTTGAACATTTTCCATTAAGCCGTATTGAGTATTTCACATAATTAGCATCCAATCCGGTGTAATCCGTTGTAAAAACAGGGTTAGATCTGTCATATGATCGGTCACTAGCAAAATACCCGTAATAATAAGCAGTATACCACCTGTTTTGATAATAATGGATGTATAACGAGAGGATAGCCGAAAAGAGCCTGCCAGTAGAGCCAATGCAAAAAATGGAATCGCAAAGCCAAGCGCGTAGCCTGTAATCAGCTTGAACCAGGTGTGATGCTCAACTGCCGCCAAAGCGATAATAGCTGTCAGCATGGGACCGATACAGGGGGACCAGCCTGCCGCAAACCCAATTCCGATCACAAAGGAACCGGCATAACCGGCAGGCTTCCATGTCCAACGAAGCTTATGCTCCCTCATTAAAATCAAAGGACGCACCACACCAAGAGATACCAAACCCATAATCAAAATCAGCAACCCAGCCAACACTCTTAGCGTATCCCCATAATTACCAAACCATTCTCCGAGCAGCCCGACGCTTGCACCAAGTGAATAGAACACAACCGAAAAACCCAGTACAAAAGCAAGCGTGTGTCCCATCGTACGGTAACGCACCTCTGCTTTATGCCGTCCTTCGGCAAGCTCACGGGCCGACATTCCCGTCATATACGATAAATAAGAGGGATACAGCGGCAAACAGCACGGTGAAAAAAAAGAAACCAGCCCGGCTATGATCGCCAACCCGGCGTTAATATCCGTCATCTTCACGTCCTCCTACCTGTCTAGTAGACACGGGCAAACAAGCCCTATTTACTACAACATACGTGAGAAGGGAGCAAAATATGATGCAAGCCAAAAAGCGCAGGCCCGGACATGAAGCTGCCCGGACATACGCTGATACATCTTTTCTATTTATTCTACTTTACAATCGCACCATTCGGCATACCATCCGGTACGGTGGCCAGCGTGAGCTGATCTCCATGCGATGCTGCCAAAATCATACCTTGTGACAGCTCTCCACGAAGTTTCACAGGCTTAAGGTTGGTCACACAAATCACCTTGCGTCCAATCATATCCTCTGGCGTATAAAACTTGGCAATTCCCGATACAACCTGGCGCTGCTCATAACCGAGATCAAGTTGAAGCTTCAACAGTTTGTCAGCCTTCTTCACAAGCTCACAGGCAATGACCTGAGCGACTCGCAGTTCTACCTTGGCAAAATCCTCAATGCCAATCTCTTCCTTCGCCTCTGGTGCCTCCTGGCCTGCCTCAGCTGCATTTTGTGGCTGAACTTGAGCCGCAGCTTCCTCCGGCTTCTTGCCTCCCGTCATGGCTTCCACAATGAAAGCAACCTCCTGCTCCGAGTCCAGACGCGGGAAAATTGGATTGCCTTTGACCAGCTGCGTTCCTTCTGGAATACGTCCAAACTGCTTGCCGCTATCCCATGTAGTTAGCTCACCTTGGCTGATACCGAGTTGTTCCCAAATTTTATGAGGAGCACGCGTCAAGAACGGTTGCAGCAGAATGGAAGCGATACGCAAGCTTTCTACCAAATGCACCATGACGGATGCCAATTCGCGGCGATTGTTCTCATCCTTAGCCAAATTCCATGGTTGCGTCTCGTCAATATACTTGTTGCTGCGGCTAATAAATTGGCTAATCGCTGTCAATGCCACGGAAAACTCCATGTTTTCCATCGCTTCTTCTACTTTACTGTAAGTCGATGTTGCCATCTCTACCAAAGCTCCGTCGAATGCTGTTACATTCGCTTCATAAGCTGGAACCTTGCCTGCAAAATATTTGTCTACCATCGCTACGGTACGGTTCAACAAATTACCCAAATCATTGGCCAGATCCGAATTCACCCGATCCACAAAGCTTTCTGGTGTGAAGGTTCCATCCGCCCCGAAAGGCACCTCGCGCAGCAGGTAGTAGCGAAGCTGATCCAGACCATAACGGTCAATCAACGTAACCGGGTCTACGACATTGCCTTTGGACTTCGACATTTTACCGTCTTTCATAAGCAGCCAGCCATGTGCAAATACCTTTTTGGGCAACGGAAGATCCAGCGCCATCAGCATAATCGGCCAATAGATCGTGTGGAAGCGCACAATCTCTTTACCTACGATGTGCACATTTGCAGGCCAAAATTTATCATACAGCTCAGTATTGGAGGAACCATAACCCAAGGCTGTAATATAATTGGAAAGCGCGTCAATCCATACGTATACGACATGCTTCGGATCACCCTTCACTTTAATGCCCCAGTCAAAGGTTGTGCGGGATACTGCCAGATCCTCCAGCCCCGGCTTGATGAAGTTATTAATCATCTCTTTTTTGCGGGATTCCGGCTGGATAAACTGCGGGTTCTCCTCATAAAATTGCAGCAACCGATCAGCATACTTGCTCATACGGAAAAAATAGCATTCTTCCTTGACTAGTTCTACCGGGTGTCCACTATCCGGACTTTTACCTCCAGCTACATTGCCTTCAGCGTCCTTCACCACATCAACCAGTTGAGTTTCGGTGTAGTAAGTCTCGTCAGGAATGCTGTACCAGCCTTCGTATTCTCCCTTGTAAATATCGCCTTGCTTCAGCAAACGATCAAAAATGTCCTGTACGACTGTCTTGTGACGTTCTTCTGTGGTACGGATAAAATCGTCATTGGAAATGTCGAGCTTCCGCCACAGATCTTGAATACCTGCCACGATATCATCAACGAAACGCTGCGGCGTTTTACCGGCTGCACTCGCCTTCTGCTCAATTTTCTGACCATGCTCATCCGTTCCTGTCAAATAACGAACCTCATAGCCTCGCAGCCGCTTGTACCGAGCCATCGCATCACCCGCTACCGTCGTATAAGCATGACCTATATGAAGCTTGTCACTGGGATAATAGATCGGTGTCGTAATGTAAAATGTGTTCTCATGGGACATGTGTATTCCTCCTGTTTTGTTTTCCTGTTACTCCAATTCATGATTTCGACACAAATTGGGCACAAAAAAGACCCCCGCCCCTATGGGACGAGAGTCACCTCACGCGTTACCACCCAAATTCCCTGTATCCTCGCAGACTACAGGCTTCACCAGTCACATCTGACCGCCCATTAACGCTGGATCACGCCTTTCCCTTACAATTGCCCCACGCTTGCACAAAAAACGTTGGCAGATACGCTCGAAAAAGGTTCCTCCAGGACCATATTCAGGCTTCGCTCCAGACCGGTTTGCAGCTAAACCCGGCTCTCTGTACTGGACTCTTACCCTACTCATCCCTTCACAGGAAAACAATATTAACCAAAATATAACCAAATCCACGCAGCGATGTCAAGTCAGCCCCTTCCCGGCATCCTCTCACCGCGGTCAGCCAAACGGTCTTCGCCGGACTTATCTGCCCGCTTTTGGATAGGAGGAACCAAATCTACCCCGCCCGGATGAAAGGGATGGCACTTGGCTATACGCTTGGCGGCCAGCCATGAGCCTTTAAGCGCACCATGCACCTCTACCGCCTCCAACGCGTATGCCGAGCATGTTGGATAAAACCGGCAGGTCGCCGGCTTTAACGGTGAGATATAGGAACGATAAAACTTGATCGGAGCCTGAACCACTCTGCGTGTGGTGATTTTCATTTTAATAGCCCCCGTGGCTGTGAGTGTGACTGCTCGTCTGCCTGAATCCTCCATCAGAATTACTCTCATGATGCCCGTTTTTTTGTTGGCAATTTTTGCAATACCCGAAAATTTCAAATTTGTGCTCAACGATTTGGAACTGATCCGTCGTATCTGTCATCTGCATCGGGCAAAAAGAAATCGGTAATGTTTTTTGACAGCTCAAGCAAATCATATGATGGTGATGATGATGCTCATTACAGCTTACCTTGAACTTCATTCCATCCTCAAAGGATACCTGCTCAAGCACACCCAACTCCTGCATTACACGCAGATTACGATAAACCGTGTCAAAGCTGAGTCCACTATATTTTTTACCCATATATTCATAAACGTCTTTAGGAGACAAATACCCTTCATTCTCGGAAAATAACGTGGCCAGCGTCTTGCGCTGATCTGTAATACGCAGCCCTTGAGCGGACATTGTTGCGATGATTTCGTCCTTTGTCAGCATGCGTTTCACCCTCCCCTGTCTGTAGTTTCAGGTATTCTGATGCAGGCTTAGGCTTGCATTTTTTTATTATACCACGATTAAAGTCAATATTATAAGAGATATTCGCACCTGTGAGTAAGAAAAAGACGTTCTCCAGGACTGCGAACAAATCCGCAGCAGGAGAACGTCTATATTCTGCAAATGACATCTGACTTTTAAACGGTGAATGATGAGACCAATGGTCTAAGCCGGTGAACAGCACCGGTTATTTCATATTAGTTTTTAATAGGCGGCAACGGCATAACAACTACAGAAACCGGCAAGTTGCTTCCTGCCGCTGCAGTGAAATACATCTCTACGCTTTCCTCGATATGACCTGTACGATACAGCACGCTCATCTCATTCGGTGCTTGCACAGAACCATTCGTTGGAATACCCACAACCTGATTGTTTACCATCGCATAACCGGCATATTCACCACCACGCGGGTTGAAAGCAATCAGGG
This sequence comes from Paenibacillus kribbensis, assembly GCF_002240415.1. Classification (NCBI taxonomy): domain Bacteria; kingdom Bacillati; phylum Bacillota; class Bacilli; order Caryophanales; family Paenibacillaceae; genus Paenibacillus; species Paenibacillus kribbensis. Next base: position 2,210,895 of record NZ_CP020028.1, on the reverse strand, counting down.
AATACGGTGCTACATGGTCCAGCTTAACTTTATAGACGACACCAAAGTTACCGGCATTGGAAGCAGAAGAGCCGTCCAGACCGTCAGTACCCAGCAGGTTCGGGTCTACTTTATTGTCGCCAAGAACGATACGCTGAGCTGTTTTACCAACCTCTTCCGTATAATTGAGCGAGATATCGGAATTCGCATACGTTCCACGGTTATGAATGCCGTCCTTTGGCAGTTTTGCCAGAGTAGGCAGTGCAGTCAACGGATCTGCATTTGCATCTAAGACAACAACCGTGTATTGAATAGGTTGATCCGTATACAAGTCGGACAAGAGAGAAATGACCTGTTTTTGCTTAATTTTTTGCGCATTCAAATCCTGTAAAATAACACGGCTTTCGCCCGGATTCAGAACTGTGCTGGAGCGTTTGCTTCCATCCAACATGGATTGAAAGTAGCGTTGAATCGAAACCTTACCCGCAGCTGTCGCAAACTCAGATGGACCAGCAAAACCGGAATTTTCGACATTTATATTGGCAGGCGTAATATTATTGTTGGTTGCAATAACGTACATTTTTACATCTCTGCCCGTTTCATTCACATGATGGACGAGTATACGCGTGCTGCCTGATCCCGTTTCCTGATACACGATGCCGTCCTGGAATACCCGTTCCGGACTGTTGGCACGGATCAAAAGACGTGGTGAAGACGTACTCGTCACTGGAATGGTAGCCATAGTAGGCACCTGACTGCCGTCTGCACTATATTTATCACCATAAGGAGTAAAAATTTTGTTGAAATCATCTTCATTGTAGAGCAGTTCATTTGTAATTTTAATCGTCTGGCTTACAGTACCTGTTGCACCATGCTTGTCAGTGACGGTCAATGTAATGGTCACGTCACCCGGTTCGAAAAATGCCAGTTTCTTGTTTACCCAATCACGCTTGGTGATCGCATTTTCATCATCCGTACTCAGATCCGTAATCGTGATTTTTTCACCCATTTTGTATTCTTTTTTATCTGTTGTAAACAGAGCAACCGGCGGCTGATTCGGCGGTTTCACCGTAATCGTAACCGAGTATGGATCACTCCAGTTCCCTGCGGAGTCAAGAACGGAATAGGTAACTACATATGTACCTGGCTCCTGAAACACGTCCTGCTTGCCTTCCCAACGTTGATTCACAATCGGAAGACCTGTAGGAGAAGATTCCTTCGTTAAATACGTAACTTGGGTTTCACCTGCATAGATATCTTTTTGCTGAACCGTGAAGGAAGCTTTAGGCTTCTGATTCAAATCCATGATAACCTGTTTAGTTGTATTATTCACAGTATAAGGAATATTTAAGGCCTGTGTAATAGAGGTCAATGGGACCATAAAAACGTTCTTTTGTTGGAAAGCCGGGCCCTTCATTTGTCTAGCTTCACCATTAACGGTGTAAACCTTGCTGTCCGTCTTGAAGCGCAACACGTTTGTTCCTTGGGTGATTACAGTTTCTTTGGTTGCAGTGTCATAACTAAACTGTAATCCGACGCGGCTGACAAGTGAACGGATAGCTACATAGGAAACGCCGTCCTTGACTGTCATAGGCTGAGTCGCCGTGTATACCTGTCCGTTCTGTTCCATTTTTGCGCTGTTCAAATACAAAATCAATTGATTTGCGCCCATGGATGTTGGAGAGCCGCCAGGATTGGTGATCGTTCCATCCCCGTATACATCACTGGATACGTTTGATCCGTTGGTTGTATCCGTAGGCAAGCCAGACAATGGATCATTGGTTACGCCTGTATTATCAGACGTTGTCGTGCTGTTTGGTGTTCCCGTGCTATCTTGACCTCCGCTGCTATTCTGAACGCCAGATTCTGCGACATTGGCTTGAGCCTGCTGTCCGCTAACCGAATCGGTAGATTGAACGGTTGTTGTTGTTGCTTCTGCTCCTACAGGGGCTACTGCGGCCACCTGAGCTACCGCAAGCGCGGTGAGCATGGTCCACTTCTTGAAATTCATTGTCTGTCTCCTTCTATCCCAAATTATTATCATTCCCGTAAAAAGTCATACTATTAGACGCGGCAGTTACCAAAAAGTTGCTGGGAATTTTTCTTAATATGAAAATAAAAAACCTCCTCCTGCGAATTCAAAAATTCAACAAAAAAAAACCGCCGCCATCTAATCTGATGTGCAGCGGCTTTATAACAGTAAGTAGCTTGGGAGCCATCCTCATTATGACAGGCGACAAACAGCGTTCTTCTCTGCAGTCTCCAGACGACCCTCTTCAATGAGTCGATAAGCACGTTGAACTTCTTCTTCAGTAGGGGACGGAACCCCTTCCAGCGGATACGCCTTGCCGAGCATTTCCCATTTGTATACACCCATTTGGTGATAAGGCAAAATCTCGAACTTTTCGACTCCGTTCAACGTTCCGATAAACCGACCCAAATTCAATAGATCTTGCTCGTCATCATGAATGCCTGGCACAAATACGTGTCTAATCCACATTTTACGCCCTTGTTCAGATAACCAGCGTGCTGTTTTTAACATACGGTCATTGGACTTGCCTGTGAGCTTAATATGCTTGTCGTTGTCAATATGCTTAATGTCCAGAAGCACCAAGTCCGTTACGTTCAGCAAATCTTGGATACGGTCCGCGTCATTAAAACCGTTACTGTCCAGCGTCGTGTGCAAATTCCAGCGACGCTTCACTTCCGTGAACAGCTCTGCTACAAAATGAGCTTGCAATGTCGGTTCTCCACCGGATACGGTCAAACCGCCTCCTGAAGATCGGTAGTAGGCTAAATACGGTTCTATTTCAGCCAATACCTCCTCCAGTGTCATCGGATTACCTTCATTTAAAGCCCAGGTGTCCGGATTATGACAATATTGACATTTCAACAAGCATCCTTGCATAAAAAGCACGAAGCGGATGCCGGGACCATCGACGGTCCCGAAGGTTTCCAATGAGTGTATATGACCTTTCAACATGTTGCATCATCCTTCCCGCATCCGCTATGCGTGCGTCGTTTGTAATATATGATAGGTTAAGCCTAATTACATCGTACCGTGGAATGTACGGTTAATAACATCCAGCTGTTGTTCACGAGTCAGCTTGATGAAGTTAACGGCATAGCCCGATACACGAATCGTAAGCTGTGGATAATTTTCTGGGTGTTCCATGGCATCCAGCAGTTGCTCACGAGCAAATACGTTGACGTTCAAATGATGCGCATGGCTTCCGAAGTAGCCGTCCATCATCGAAACGAGGTTCGTTTTGCGTGTTTCTTCTTCCTTACCCAGTGCTTTAGGCACGATGGAGAAAGTATTCGAAATACCGTCCAGACTGTGCTCATAAGGCAGCTTGGCTACGGAACTCAGAGATGCCAAAGCACCTTTTTTGTCACGGCCATGCATTGGGTTCGCACCTGGCGCAAACGGTTCGCCTGCTTTACGTCCATCCGGTGTTGTACCTGTTTTCTTACCGTACACCACGTTGGAAGTAATGGTCAGGACAGATTGAGTAGGAAGAGCATTCCGATAAGCTTTGTGCTTGCGAATCATACTCATAAAGGTCTCTACCAGTTCTACTGCGATGGTATCTACACGATCATCGTTGTTACCATAGCAAGGGTATTCACCTTCGATTTCAAAATCAACAGCAATCCCTTTTTCATTACGGATTGGTTTTACTTTTGCAAATTTAATAGCGCTCAAGGAATCAGTTGCTACTGACAGACCAGCAATACCACAAGCCATGGTACGAAGAATATCACGGTCATGCAGCGCCATTTCAATGCGTTCGTAGCTGTATTTATCATGCATGTAGTGAATCACATTCAGTGTGTTCATATACAGTTTTGCCAGCCATTCCATCATAGGTTTGAAGCGGCTCAACACTTCTTCATAATCCAGCACTTCGCTTGTAATGGCTGGGAATTCAGGCCCTACTTGAACGCCGGATTTTTCATCCTTACCACCGTTAATGGCATACAACAGAGCTTTAGCCAAGTTGGCGCGAGCACCAAAGAATTGCATTTGTTTACCGATTTTCATGGCGGATACACAACAAGCAATACCATAATCATCGCCATAGATTGGACGCATCAGATCGTCATTTTCATATTGAATGGAGCTTGTTTCAATAGAAACTTTTGCACAATATTTTTTGAACCCTTCAGGCAATTGTTCTGACCATAGCACAGTCAAGTTAGGTTCTGGAGCAGGCCCCAAGTTGTACAGCGTATGCAAGAAGCGGAAGCTGTTTTTGGTAACACGAGTTTCTCCAGTGACAGACATACCACCAATAGATTCTGTTACCCATGTTGGGTCTCCACTGAACAGTTCATTATAGTCAGGTGTGCGCAGGAATTTAACAATACGCAGCTTCATGACAAAATGATCGACCAATTCTTGAGCTTGTTCTTCTGTCAGCGCGTTTTCTTCAAGATCACGTTGAGTATAAATATCAAGGAACGAAGATACACGTCCCAGGGACATTGCTGCGCCATTTTGTTCTTTGATCGCTGCGAGGTAGCCAAAATATACCCATTGGAAAGCTTCTTTCGCATTGTTAGCTGGTTTTGAAATATCAAAGCCATGTTCAGCAGCCATTTGTTTCAATTCATTCAAAGCACGAATTTGTTCGGAAATTTCTTCGCGCAGACGAATTACGTCCTCTTCCATAGCGTCAACTTCAAGGCTTTTCAGTTGAAGCTTTTTATCTTGGATCAGGAAGTCTACTCCATACAGAGCTACACGACGGTAGTCACCGATAATCCGACCACGACCGTATGCATCTGGCAAGCCAGTAATAATACCAGCTTTACGAGCTGCTCTCATCTCATCCGTGTAGGCATCAAACACACCTTGGTTGTGCGTTTTACGGATATGCGTGAATATATCAATAATGCTTTCAGGCACTTCAAAGCCATAGGCTTTACATGCGTCAATCATCATCCGAATTCCGCCGAACGGTTGCAAGGAACGCTTGAATGGTGCATCTGTTTGCACACCAACAATTTGTTCTTTATCCCGGTCCAGATAACCCGGCTTATGTGAAGTAATAGTAGATGGCGTATTCACGTCTACATCAAGTACACCGCCGTTTGCCAGCTCTTTTTTAGTAAGATCAGATACAATATCCCACAGTGCAGTTGTGTTGGCAGTAGGGCCAACCAGGAACTCTTCAGTACCTACATAAGGTGAAATATTGGTTTGGATAAAATCGTTAACGTTGACTTCTTTCATCCATTTGCCTTTTTTAAAACCTCTCCAGCCAGCTTGTTGTCCTTGTAAATCTCTCTCAATCACCGACATGTAAATCCCTCCAAATTGTTTGGTCTTCCGGGTTTGTGATTTTTTTCACTATTTTATCCCGGCCTTTTCACCGATGCCTTAGCTCAGTGTCGGGACCTTTCTTACACTCTTATTGTAGAATAATGACAGAGTGCAGTATGTGACATAAATCACAATATGAGTGATTTATGTCACTTTATTTTTCCCTTGCTCCCGCCTGATCCTGTAAACTTCTCACTCACCTCCCTTCCCAAGCCAACAGGCCCTCTATCAAAGAGAGCCTGTAGTGGTATTGAATAGGAAAATGCTTGTTACAAGCCTCTTCATACCTATTATATTATTGGTCAAAACGTCCGTAGAAGGCATTGCGGTATACATCAGCCAATTCAGTAACCAGCGGCAGCTTCGGATTCGCAGTTGTACATTGATCCTCAAAAGCGCGGTCAGCCAAATAATCTACACGTGCTTCAAAATCCTTCGGATCGAAACCGAGTTGCTGGAACGATTCCTCGATACCGAGTGTTTTGTTCATCTTACGGATCGCTTCGATCAGGCTGTTAACTCCTTCTTCCGTGGTGCGAGCAGGCAATCCCAGTATGCGAGCAATCTCCGCATAGCGCTCATCCGCAACAAAATGCGAATATTTAGGGAACGAAGCGAATTTTGTCGGTTTTTTCGCATTGTAGCGAATGACGTGCGGCATCAAGATCGCATTCGTGCGACCATGCGCTGTATGGTACTGTCCGCCCCATTTGTGCGCAAGACTGTGGTTAATACCCAAGAATGCATTGGCAAACGCCATCCCTGCGAGCGTGGAAGCATTATGCATTTTTTCGCGAGCCAGCTTATCACCAGTCAGAGCTGATTGCTCCAGGTATTGGAATACCAATTGAATGGCTTTAATGGCCAGACCGTCTGTGTAGTCATTTGCCATTACGGACACGTAAGCCTCAATGGCGTGTGTCAGAACGTCCATACCTGTATCCGCTACAGCTGTTTTAGGCAGCGAATATACAAACACAGGGTCAATAATTGCCACATCCGGGGTCAACTCATAGTCAGCCAGCGGGTACTTCGTGTTGCCCAGGTTTTTGTCTGTAATTACCGCGAAAGAAGTAACTTCCGAACCTGTACCCGAGGTTGTAGGAATGGCTACGAATTGTGCTTTTTGGCCCAGACGTGGGTACTTGTAAATCCGTTTGCGAATATCCATGAATTTTTGTTTCAGGTTGTTGAAATCTGTATCTGGATATTCATAGAACAACCACATGCCCTTCGCAGCATCCATTGGGGAACCGCCGCCCAGTGCGATAATGCAATCCGGTTGGAAACGTCTCATCATTTCAGTACCGCGTTCTACCGTAACTGTCGATGGATCTGGCTCTACTTCAGAGAAGACCTCGATCGCTACTGGTGTTTGGCGTTGGTGCAAATAATGAATGACGCGATCCACATAGCCAAGCTTCACCATCATAGGGTCTGTGACAATAGCTACACGTGTGATGTCAGGCATTTTAGCAAGATACTGAGTCGAATTTTTTTCAAAATAAACTTTGGAAGGTACTTTGAACCATTGCATATTCACCGTCCGTTTCGCCACCCTTTTCACGTTAATCAAATTGACTGCCGATACGTTCGACGAAGTTGAGTTACGTCCGTACGAACCGCAACCGAGCGTCAACGATGGAAGGTTGGTGTTGTAGATGTCACCGATCGCACCATGCGTGGAAGGTGAATTTACAATGATACGGCCTGTTTGCAAACGGTTTGCGAACCGGGCAATAACGTCCTCATCGTTCGAATGAATAGCGGACGAGTGACCCATGCCCCCGAACTCTACGACTTCAGCAGCGCGTTGAATACCTTGTTCAGCATTTTTTACTTTATAGCAAGCCAGTACAGGACTCAATTTTTCCGCGGACAATGGGTATTTTGTTCCTACCCCTTCAATCTCAGCGACCAAAATTTTGGTTCCTGCCGGTACGGTGATACCGCTCATTTCAGCAATTTTTACAGCGGACTGTCCGACGATAGCCGGGTTCACTGCACATTTCTCTACATTCATAGCTCCTTGAGTGAGCTTAGCTGCTTCTTCTTTATTTACAAAGTAGCAACCGTTAGCGATCATCAATTTTTTCACTTGCTCGAAGATCGGCTCTTCGATAATAACCGCTTGCTCGGAAGCACAGATCATACCGTTATCAAAAGATTTCGAGAGGATCAGATCGTTCACAGCCTGCTTGATGTCCGCTGTTTTTTCAATGAAGCAAGGCACGTTACCAGGACCTACGCCCAGAGCAGGTTTACCGCAGCTATATGCCGCCTTAACCATGCCTGATCCACCAGTTGCCAGAATCAGTGCCACATCCGGGTGATTCATAAGTGAATTTGTCTTATCCATCGAAGGAGCTTCAATCCATTGAATACAGTCAGCAGGAGCCCCGTGTTTAACGGCTGCTTCAAGCAAGACGCGGGCTGCTTCCGCACTACACGATTGAGCGGATGGATGGAAGCCGAAAATGATTGGGTTACGTGTTTTAATGGCAATCAACGCTTTGAACATGGTAGTCGAAGTCGGGTTTGTCACTGGAGTAATCCCCATAATGACGCCGACTGGCTCAGCTATTTTTTGAAAACTGTCAAAATCATTATCTTCAATGACACCGACGGTTTTTTCATTTTTGATGCTATGGTAGACATATTCTGTTGCAAACATGTTTTTAGTGATTTTGTCCTCGTACACACCGCGTCCTGTTTCTTCAACAGCCAGCTTCGCCAGGTACATGTGTTTATCCATCCCTGCGAGTGCCATAGCTTGTACGATTTCGTCAATCTGTTCCTGATTCATACTCATGAAAGCTTGCTGTGCCCGGTTCGCCCGGTCAATCAGCGTTTGAATATACTGCTCTGCGCTTTGCTCTTTTTGGATAACCTCGTTTTTAACAGCCATTTCCCTCATCCTCCTGTTATCTCGTGTACTTTCTCTTGTTCACGCACTGATCGTAACACAGCTTTCCAAGATATTTTGTGATTTTTTTCACAATCTATTTAAAATTTTATTTTTGTAGTGAATTAAATCACAAAGTTTGCAAATCTGCCACTTTTCCCCCCACTTCTTGCCCCAAAAACGCATTGCACAGGTATATAATAAATTTGAATTGATCAAGTTGCAGATAAAAAAACATAGGAAACAAAGGGGAAATGGACGATGAGAAACCCTGCAAACGTAATGGAAGCTCACGGTAACACCTGTTGCTTCTCGGAGGCCAGCTTCAACCGGCTGCAAGTGATGATGAAAGATCGAGTCATGCCAGAAAGCTCGCATTTGTTTTGGGAAGGAGATACAGCAGATAAGCTGTTTTATATCAAACGCGGACGCGTGAAAGTGACAAAAACAACGGATGAGGGTAAGGAACTTATTTTATATATGTATCAAAGCGGCGATCTTGTGGGTCAAGCTGATCCATTTTTCGGAACTAAACATTCCTTTTCTGCTGAGGTTCTGGAAGACAGCGATATTGGTGTAATTGATCATACAGACCTGGAGCTGCTCATTTGCCAGCATTGCGATTTTGCCATTGACTTTATGAAATGGATGGGGTCGCATCACCGAATTACTCAGACCAAGTTCCGCGATCTGATGATGTACGGTAAGCCCGGAGCTCTCTGCTCAACACTTATTCGGTTATGCAACACCTATGGCGAGCCTCACGGTGATCATATCCTGATTCATAAAAAAATTACGCATACTGACCTTTCCAATATGATCGGTGCCACCCGAGAAAGCGTAAACCGGATGCTAAGCGATCTGCGTAAGAAAAATGCAGTTGAATATGATAACGGCATGATTGTTGTCAAAGATTTGGAAATGCTGCAAAGCGTATGTCATTGTGAATTGTGCCCACGTGAGATTTGCCGAATTTAGTTAATCTTGTCTAAACAAACGGGAGTGTTTATGCCATCCTGGCTATAGAACACTCCCTCATTTTATTTCCTCTTCTCACCAAAAAGCAACTAACGATATGCCTTCTTGATCCATCCCACCTTTAGAACTGAAAGCACAGGTAACTTAAATTCCCCATTTCATAGCTTCTATGAATGACCCTGGCCTTGTTCGCTGGATTACCACTCCCCATTGCAATAAACAAAGGCACAAAGTGCTCTGCTCTTGGTACCGCCTGACGGGCATACGGCCCTTCACTTTCGTAGCGATCCAAAGCCTCTATATCCCCAAGTTGCACCTTGTCTATAATCCAGTCATCAAAATCAATGGCCCAAGGCTCTGTTGTCGTTGCTCCCCATTGGACGATGCGCAGATTATGGACGGTTACACCACTGCCAATGACCAGAATATCCTGTTCCCCCAGTCCGCGCAGCACTTCACCAATAGCATATTGTGCTTTGGGCGAGAGATATGGATTTACAGAAATCTGAACGACCGGGATGTCTGCCTCAGGATACATACGGTGCAATAGTGTCCAAGACCCATGATCCAGTCCTCTTACCTGATCAGTTTGTACGTCAATGCCCTTTTGCTCATATAATTCTTTCAGCTTATTTGCCAGTTCTATCGAACCATGTGCAGGATATTTCACCTCGTACAGTTCCGGCGGGAAGCCGCCAAAATCATAAATCGTTTCATATACGTCATCCATCGAGCTGATTGTCAATACCTGCGTCTCCCAATGGGCAGTGAAAATAACAATAGCCTTGGGACGAATACTCTTCCCTAATCGCTCCAAGAAAGCAGTATAGTCAGTCTGTTCAATAGCAAGCATCGGCGACCCGTGGGCCAAAAATAAAGCTGGTGTCATACGGAGATCTCCTTATCATTCATCGATTTATTTTTCTCAATAAGTAACTTTATGTAAGTCATAATACATAAGTAACAAGGTTATGTCAATCAAGAGTTTTGCATATACTTAAAGATCAACAATTGTTAAATAAAGATTGATATAGGTATAAAGTCATAGTAATATATAACTAATAAATTTTTAAAAATTTCACCACACTTCGATATAAAGGACTGGTTTCTATGGAGATACATACTGCTAATTGCCCAAAATGTGGTTCTGTTTTCCGTCGAAATCTTAGAAACCTGTGCAACACCTGTATTCAGGAGGAAAATGTATTCTTCGACCGCTGCTCCAATTATTTATGGAAGCACCCAGCTACGCACACCCGCCAGCTCAGTGCTGCAACCGGAACACCCATGAATTTGCTCACAGATTGGGTAAGAGCAGGCAAGTTTCCCTCTACATACAGCCAGCTTGATTATCCTTGCGAGTCCTGCCAATCCCCCATTTATGCAGGAAGACTGTGCCATTCATGTCTAGGTACATTTCGTACAGCCGCACTGGACATTCAAACTCGTATCCCACGCCGTACGGCAACCGGATTATTTTCAATTGCCGAACGCGTCAGAAGTTTTTAAGCGTACTAACTCATCTATATTGATCATTGCGGTATAGCGGAAAATAGCCCTTACATACAAAATAAAAACAGCCTTTTTCTAGGAAAAGGCTGTTTTGCTATGAAAAACGCTTATTTAGTTTGGTGCTCATCTAATCCATTCTTCAGCCCAAAATTGAATCTGCTCCATTACTGGCTGAAGTGCACGGCCTTTGGTTGTAAGCTCGTATTCAATGCGGACAGGAGTTTCCGGGTATACATGACGCGTAAGAATTCCTTCATTTTCCAAGTCTTTCATCCGCTCTGATAACATTTTGTCACTCATTGTGGGAATCAGATTGGAAATATCCTTAAACCGCTTGGGACCGCTCATCATAGATTGAATAATCAATCCGTTCCAGCGCTTTCCCAGACATGAAAAGGCGGTTTCAAAACGCGGACACATTTTTGTAAATTGCGGTTGACCCTCCAAATTTTTCACCTTCTTTTGCATTTCGGTTTGATAAGGCTTTCCTTTTGTTAGTATATATCATTTTAGCATACTTTATCCCGAAAGAAAACACTTTCTTCTTAAATTAATACTTGCTCCGATAAAGTTGCCATGACCAAAGCTGATTATACAACAACAACAGCAACTGGTATATGTCTAAATCGTTAAATGAAAAGACAGGCGGAATCTCTTGGGATTCTGCCTGTCGATCTTTTCATTATTAAACTTATTGAGACATGATGAATGTCTTTATACCAGCACTCCACCGAGAGGTCTTATCGCCTCGCTTTTACCATATATTGGGTTGATTATACCTGTCGAGCAGGCCCAACGTATGCTATTGGCAATGACCTTCAATATATCAGGCTGGTAATAGGTCGGATATGTTTCATGTCCGGGACGGAAATAAAATATTTTGCCGCTGCCTCGACGGAAAGTACATCCGGTTCTGAATACCTCGCCGCCTTCAAAGTTACTAACAAATATCAGTTCATCCGGCGTAGGAATATCAAAGAACTCCCCATACATCTCTTCATGCTCCAACAAAATTTTGGAATTTACTCCTTCTGTAATGGGGTGTGACGGATTTACGGACCAGATAATCTCCTGTTCGCCTGCAACTCTCCATTTCAGATCACAACTGGTTCCCATCAGAGCTTTGAATGGCTTGGAAAAGTGACCCGAGTGCAGAACGATCAAGCCCATGCCATCCTGTACTCGTTTTACAACACGAGCTGTAACCTCATCACTTACCTGATCGTGGGCTTTATGCCCCCACCACAGCAGCACATCTGTGGAATTCAGGACTTCCTCTCCCAAACCATGCTCAGCATCATCATGCAGAGTAGCCGTTCGAATAACAAATTCCTCACCGGCCAGGCCGGCTGCCAATGCCTTGTGTATCCCGTCAGGATACACCTGTTTTGCCTCATCATTCAGCTTCTCATTCAGAAATTCATTCCAAATGGTGACGTTAATCATCCACATTTCCCCCTATTAGGTTAGACCCACCACATCTCGCTCAGCGGCTCTTCAATTAGAACCTGACGAAGATTGTGAACGGCCTTAGTAAAGCCTTCCTCTACAGACATCAGACCATCTTCATGCTCAATGCTTACCACATAATCGTAACCTACCAGACGGAGAGCACTGATGATATCCGCCCAGGTTTTAACATCATGTCCATAGCCGACGGTACGGAACTGCCATGCGCGATCCAGCATATTGGTATATTCCTGCATATCGGTAAGTCCGTATTTATTCACATTGATCGGATCAATCGTCGTATCCTTGGCATGAAAATGATGAATGGCTCCTGCCCGGCCTAAAATTTGAACTGCCTGCACCGGATCAATGCCCTGCCACCACATATGACTCGGGTCCAGATTGGCACCAATGACCTCCCCGACCGCTTCACGCAGACGAAGCAAGGTTGCGGGCGTATGAACCGAAAAGCCCCCGTGTAGCTCCAGTCCAATTTTTACATGGTGATCTGCTGCAAATTTCCCCGCCTCACTCCAATAAGGAATAATTTTGTTCTCCCATTGCCACTTTAGCACTTCCTGAAAATCATTAGGCCACGGAGCTACCGGCCAGTTCGGATACTTCGCATCCTCATGATCACCTGGACAGCCAGAAAAAGTGTTGACAACGGGAACTTCCAGCTTTTCAGCCAATTGAACGGTTTTATGAAACGTTTCATGGTCTGCCTGAGCCAAGTGTTTTTGCGGGTGAAGAGGGTTGCCATGGCAGCTAAGCGCACTAATCGTGAGTCCCCGGGACTCTACTGCTTTTTTGAAGTTTTTGAGCGCCGTTTCATTGGCCAGCAGTTCATCTGGCTTGCAGTGTTTATCTCCCGGATTGCCGCCTGTACCGATTTCTACAGCATCCAGTCCTTGGGAAGCTACATAATCCAGCGCTTCCTCCAGTGAGCGTCCGCCGAACAACACCATGAATACTCCAAGTTTCAAAAGAAATCCCTCCCTGTATCATATGTGAAAAAAGCGACTTTAATCAAAATAAACCGCCTTCCCCGTACGTGCCGATTCATAAATGGCTTCCAGAATTTCAGTGACAACCAGTGCCTGTTCGGGCTTCACAAGCGGCTCTTTGTCGTCCAGAATGGATTCGATCCACAGACGGGCTTCCCGGTCTGCCTCATTTTCCGTTTCTCCTGAGTAAAAGGCCACACCGCCCGCATCCAGATCTATTTTCGTATCAAACAAGCGGCTATTCTTTTCTCCGTTAATGCGCAATCCATCCTGCATATCGGCTCCGCCTTCCGTTCCGCATAGCAGTGTCTTGGCTTCGCCAAATTCTACAACGTTTAATGCCCAGCTGGATTCCAGTACGATCGTAGCTCCATTTTGCATTGTAATAAAACCAAAAGCAGAATCCTCCACCTTAAATTCCTCAGGATTCCAAGGTCCAAAAGCATTCGCCGCATTTTTACGATCCCCCAGCTTATGGAAGGTTGATCCCATTACGCTTTTAGGCTTGTAATTATCCATCAGCCAGAGTGTCAAATCGAGTGCATGTGTACCAATATCAATCAGCGGGCCACCGCCCTGCTTCTCTTCATCCAAGAATACTCCCCATGTCGGAACCGCGCGTCGACGCAGAGCGATTGCTTTGCCCAGATAAATTTCACCAAGCTCTCCCTGCTCGACCAATTGCTTCAGATACAAACTATCATCACGATAACGGTTCTGATACGCAATGGACAGCTTTTTACCTGTACGGTTGGCCGCAGCAAGCATTTCCCGTGCCTGCTCGGCCGTTTTGGCCATTGGCTTTTCACATAGCACATGCTTGCCTGCCTCAAGTGCGGCGACCGTAATTTCGGAGTGTGAGTCGTTGGGCGTACATACATGTACAACTTCAATGTCTTTATTTTCAAGCAGCTTACGGTAATCACTGTAGACTTGGGAGCCTTCAGCACCAAACTTTGCTGCGGCCTCCTCAGCGCGTCCCGGAATGATGTCACAAAAAGCAATGATCTCTGCACGCTTTTGCTTGGCAAGACTCGGCAAATGCTTGCCGCTCGCAATCCCCCCACAACCAATAATCCCGACTTTGAGTGTTTTAGACATGAATATTTCCTCCCTCAGCTGCGTAGTGTTGGAGCCACTTAAAGCTAGTTTCAATGCTTTCGATTGGAGGATTTGAGCTGAAATCCTGTTCCACCACAATCCAATCCACGCCTGCCTGAATAGCGGCGTCCGTAATAGCCTGAAGCTGTACTTCTCCTTGGCCAAGCTCTACGGTAACTGCTTTTTGCTGTTCGTCACGTGCCATATCCTTTAAGTGAATGATAGGCAGGCGACCCCGATAACGTCCGATGTATTCCACAGGATCATAGCCTCCATAGTATACCCAACAAGTATCCATTTCGACCTGTAACAAATCAGCGGGAACTTCATCATATATAGCATCAAATACCGGACGATCATTAATTTTCTCCGTCATTTCAAAATCATGATTATGATAAGCCAAAATCAGGCCCTGTTCCTTCACCTTTTCACCAATACGATTCAGATTGGAAAAAAGTTCATCCCACTGGCGCTGTTCGTCGGTTAAATAAGGAACGATCAGGTACTTATTGCCCAATTCCTTGTGGTATGCAATCTCTTCATCCAAATGATCCAGCAAGCGAGTATATGGCACGTGAGTTCCGACAACTTCCAGTTTCAGTTCATCCAAAAGTGCTTTGACATCCTTGGCGCTGCGCCCGAAAAAGGTATGAAATTCTACCCCTTTATAGCCAAGCTCAACGACCTTGCGCAACGTACCTTCAAAATCCTGTTCAAGCTCTTCCCTTACTGTGTACAATTGCAATCCTACTTTTGCCATTGCCCTTCACCTCTTCTATTAGGATGGATGTACCGTTATATCTGTTCCTTCATACAAATCCTCGTCCGGCTCAAACGTGCTCTCCAGCATAATATGCTTTCCTTCCAATGAGGAACGTTGAAAAGCATGCATGGCTTCCAACACATGATAGGCTAGCTCCGCATTGGCATGATGGTTCTTTTCACTGCGAATGGCTCTCACCATCTCGCCTGCACCTATTCCACGCTCGTTTTTTTCACATTCAAAAAGAGGCTTCAACACCTCCACGTTTTCCTCTCCAGGTCGACGAAGCTTAACATCGCCGTTAAAAAAGTTAGGGTCCGGTAGATTCAAAGTCCCTTTTGTTCCGTAAATTTCGATACGCGGCAGCTCGGAAGCTCCCTGAATATCAAAGCTGGTGATCAGCGTTACGATAGCACCGTTATCAAAATCCAGGGTCCCGGCCAGATGCGTTGGTGTCTCCACTTGCAGTGGCGTGCCGCTTTTGGGACCGGAATGTATATAACGTTCCGGAATCTGAATCCCTACGGAGCCGCTAATTCGCCGAATTGGCCCGAGCAGGTGGATCAGCGAGGTCAAATAGTAAGGCCCCATGTCAAACATCGGCCCACCTCCAGCGGCATAGAAAAACTCCGGATTCTCATGCCACCACTCTGGGCCCCTGCCCATTAAAAAGGCCGTAGCAGCTACTGGCTGACCAATGATTCCGGACTGTATGGCATGGCGTGCAGTCTGAATGCCCGCGCCGAGAAATGTATCCGGAGCACAGCCGACACGCAGGTTTTTTGCTTTGGCTACATCCAGAATGCGTCTGCCGTCCTCCAAAGATACCGCCAAAGGCTTTTCACTGTACACGTGCTTGCCTGCCTCCAGTATCGCCACATCTGTCAGTGCATGGCTGCCAGGCACAGTCAGATTAAATACAAGCTCAATCTCAGGCTGACGCAGCAACTCATCCACTTTGTATACGTTTTCAATGTTGAATTCATCGGCCTTCGCCCTGGCCCTTTCCTCCAGCAGGTCAGCGACAGCTACCACCTCAATAAGCGGACTATTTTGCAGATTTTCAAGATATACCGTACTAATGTTACCACAACCGATGATCCCGGCCTTCATTCGTTCCACATCGTCACACTCCTTGGCCTCCAACATGTACTTTGTGATCTAGCATGTAAGCTTTACAGTTCACATGGTATTCTATTTCGGTTTCGTTTAAAATGAATAATATGATTAAAACATGAACAATCTGGTCAATATTTGAAACAGCTAATTGCCCAAAGGAGTCATCATATGTCCATCGTCGAGTCTTGTCAGGTTCTTACCGCAGGCTATTCCTTTCATCGTAAACCCTTTTATTCGAACCAGCCTGATGGGATTAAAAATTATTTATTTCGACTGCAAACAGACGGACGCTGCCAGGCCCGCATTAATGGAAAAATGACACGAATTGAGGCGGGAGACCTGTTGCTGTTTAGTCCAACTGAGCCCTATGAGCTGGATATTCACAATGAGTTGAATTCCATGGGTGAACAGATCGTGGAAAGCGGAGATTACCACATCTTTTTCGGTGGCGCTTGGGTAGATGAGTGGTGGAATCACCACAAACGGCCTAACCGAATCAAGGTTCAGCTCACAGAAGCCCTGCTCGGCCTATTTCGCCAGCTAGTGATGGAACAGCGTCGTATTTCTAATCCTTACCCGGAAATTTCAAGCTATTACATACGCATTTTATGTTTGGAGTTCGACCGTATGCTGTCCGAGCATCCTATTGCTACACATCATAATTACCTGGCTTATCAGATTAAAAATTATATTGAGGAAAATGCATCCTCCAACTTCAAACTGGATGACGTTTCTTCACATGTCGGCATCAGCGTATCCCGAGCCGTGCATTTGTTCAAGGAAACATTCGATACAAGCATTATGCAGTACACGCTGGACATCAGGCTCAACATGGCGAGGGAGCGAATCATTTTCAGTCCTATGTCACTGGAACAAGCCGCAGAATCGTCCGGATTTGCAAACTATACCTATTTTCACCGTGTATTCCGTTCCCGCTTTGGCATGTCTCCCAAGGAGTTCAGAGTGATTCACCGCGAGCAATTATAAATAAAAGAGAGCGTTCGCCTGAACGCTCTCTTTGTCAAACTAAATGATAAAGCGAGTACTGCTTTACATACCACAGCCTGGATTATTACGGAGCAATCGCCAGCATCACTACCGACATCGGCGGCAATACAATATCCAAACGCTGACCCTGCTGCTGGAAGGACGTAAAAGCTGCCTTTTTTACGCGCTCCGGCTGGTCAAACGTATTATGTGCCTGCATTTCATCGCTGACAAGGACAACTCCACTGATCTCCTTAACCTCTTCCAGTCCTCTCAGCTCCAGATTTAAATTTGCAGACTCGCCCGGATGGACATTGCACAAGCTGATATGAATATAGCCATCCTGTGCCTTGGAAGCAGACACACTTACTTGCGGGATGGAATCTCCATCATATTCATAATTGCCTAGCTTGGTATGAGTAGCAAGTGCTTGTGCATCCTGATGCACCTTGAACATTTCAAATACATGATATGTCGGCGTCAACAGCATAGCTGGCCCTTCGGTCAGAACCATCGCCTGCAAAACATTGACCATTTGGGCAATATTCGTCATCTGCACACGGTCATGGTGATTATGGAAAATGTGCAGGTGCAGTCCAGCTACAAGCGCATCGCGCATCGTATTTTGCTGATACAGAAAGCCCGGATTCGTACCCGGCTCGGTCAGGAACCAGGTTCCCCATTCATCGACGATCAATCCGACCCGCTTATCAGGATCATATTTGTCCATAATGGCAGAATGGCGGGTAATCAATTCGTCCATGTGCAATGATTTTTTCATCGTCTCAAACCATTCCGCTTCATCAAAACCGAGTGCTTGCCGTTTCGCTTCCCAAGTACCCGGGACCGTGTAATTGTGCAGACTCAAACCGTCCATAAGATATCCGGCTTCTCGCATCAGCACTTCGGTCCAACGGTAATCATCCACATTTGCCCCGCCTGCAATCCGATAAATGCGGTTATCGCCATAGTTACGAACATAGGTCTGATAACGACGATACAGATCGGCATAATATTCCGGACGCATGTTGCCGCCACAACCCCAGTTTTCGTTCCCCACTCCAAAATATTTGAGCTTCCACGGTTTCTCACGACCGTTTTCCTGACGCCATGCAGCCATAGGCGATTCCCCATCAAAGGTCATATACTCTACCCACTCCGACATTTCCTGCACTGTACCACTGCCTACATTTCCACATATATAAGGCTCTGCATTTAACAGCTCACACAACTGGAAAAACTCATGTGTACCAAAATGATTATTTTCAACCACACCACCCCAGTGCGTATTTACCATTCTCTTGCGATTTTCTTTCGGTCCGACACCGTCTTTCCAATGATATTCATCAGCAAAACAGCCCCCTGGCCAACGCAGCACAGGAATATTCAGCCTTTTAAGCGCTTCTACCACATCATTGCGAATTCCGTCCGTGTTCGGAATCGGAGATTCCTGGCCAACCCATAAGCCTTCATAAATACATCTTCCAAGATGCTCGGCAAATTGCCCGTAGATATTCTTGTTAATAACGCCTTGTTCCCAATCGGTATTTACAATAATGGAACCCTTCACAACAAGCCCTCCCCTAAAATATAAAGATTGCTGCATCATTCGCATAAATGATTACGCTTTCAAAATAACGAAATGTAGCTCTTTCTGCCGCACTTTTTACTGACCTAATCTTTGTGTTTTCATCAAGTCCAGCAAGCATTTGATTAATAAAAACATTAATAATTAAACAAAATCATTTTACACGTTTAATATATTTTATTGTCTACTATTTGTCAATCTTAAGCAAAAAGGTTCATTCAAACCAAAAAGCCTGCCATTAAGGCAGACTGGGATGGGGGTATTATGAGGACGCTCCTTGCCAGCGTGAACCACTATAACTGGGACAGTTATGCGTGGCTGCCAAGGCACGTACACGGACAATGCTTCCGCTAATGCCGCATGTATGCCCAGCCATTAAGTCTTCGCATTGTGAGCAGGCCAACAGTCTGGCCTCATACACTTCATCGTTCACACATTCCACTTTGGGTCTCATGTTATTTAGAATTCTGGTAATTTGTTCCTCAGATATCGTGATGTCTCTTTCGCAGCCCTTACAGGTGCTTGGTACCGTTACATCTTTCATCGTCAGTTTACCCTCCCTATAACAAGATCCTAATTCAAGCAGTTGATCCCATGCTATCGTTATTATAGCATTTCCTTTATTCTGGCTAGCCCTATTTTCGTTCCTGCGGAAGCTGGGCAGCCGCCTCAGCTACGACCATCGCCAAGTCCTCGTTTCCGAACATGGATAGCACCCCCAATACCGTATCGAGCGGAATATCGCCCGCTTCTTCACGCGATACAGTCAGCTTGCGTACTCGTAGCAGACGCTCGTTGCTATCTTGCTGTGGATAAGCTGCACGATATAATTCCTCCGGCTCCAGTCCATGATTGATGCACCATTGCGCAAACACCAGAATCATCATGTCCTCTTCCTGCTTGTAATTTTCGATAATGGCTTCTTCTAGCTGTTTACTACGGTTATCCTCTACCATTTATTCATTTCTCCTTCAACCTGTTTCCTGATGTCTGGATTCGTCATGATCGCTGTCTTCCGTTCAATAAGTTTTGGTATTAGTCATTCAGATGATTGACCAGTTCTTCTGCCAGCATATGGCTTTCCAGCACCTTTCCAGCACTTATCGTGCACTCCTCCGGACGATGAATATGCTCCAGAAAATGGTTCACGACTCCGCTGAATCCCCGTCTTTCCAATATCGTGTCCCAGCTTCCGAAAACTTGCGTTAGTGGCAGCTTGCTTTTTTCCGTGAAAACAGCCTGTTCCATATTGGTTACTTCAGCAGATCGACCTGCCCCATGCAGCTCCAGCCTCTCTATGTCAGCTCCTGCCTGTCTGCTCATGCTATAGCTACCGAAGGCATTTCCCAAACGTACGGAACCAAACGAAGCTTCCATATACCCTTCATTCGTCGTCGTCAGTTTACTGTGCAACAGCTCATAATGATCGCCGCCCAGCCACAATAGCAAATCAAGCATATGAATCAAATCATCATAGACCGTTTGTTCAGCAGGTCTCCGATCATACCCCGTTCGGTGTTTAATGGCTGCACATTGACTGAAGCCGCCCACTGTCTCCAGCCAAGCTTTAGCAGCTACATAATGCGGAGCAAAACGTCGGTTAAAGCCTACCGCCAGCAGCACAGCTTGTGCCTCCGCAAACGCGGTCATCTCCACACTTTGACGAACATCATAGGACAACGGTTTATCTACATACACCGCAATTCCTTTTTCAATACACGCCATAACCAGATCAAAATGAGCTTCCGTCGCGGCATGTATAAATACAGCTTCCGGCTCCCACGCCAGCATCTCCTTTACATCTGTCGTTCCTTTCGGCAGCCTGTATTGCTCCATGATAGAATTAACCGGCTCCTGCGAACGGTTCATGACACCTATAATGTCCACACCTTCGTGTGCAGCCAGCAATGGCAAATACACTTTGCGAGCAATACCTCCCAGCCCTGCAATGGCCACTCTTGTTTTCTGCTTGTTCATACTGTTGTCACCTCTTAATTACTATTCATCTGTTGTCTAGTTTACATGGAAGTCTGCTGACAAGCAAAGAAAAAGAGACTGCTCCGGTCCAGTTGGACTTAACGGAACAGCCTCTATGTAAGAATGCTCTGCTTAAGCTGCAATGACTTAAAAGGCTTGCTTAGGCGTGAAGCGCTTGTTTTTTTGTTTTCTCCGACTTTATTTTTTTAACGCGCAGCCCAATGGCTACAACCAGAACCACAATCAGAGCTTCAAAACCGTATTTAACGACCCCATTTGCAAACCACTGTGCAATTAACGGCTCAGCCACCACCATTTTTGCAGCGGTATAGGCTAATACAGCAGCTCCAATCGTAATGACGACCGGATAACGTTCAGTCAGTTTCAAGATAATCGTACTTCCCCATACCATAATTGGAACGGAGATCGCCAGACCAAGAATTACAAGCAGCATATCACCATGAGCCGCTCCCGCGACAGCAAGTACATTGTCGAGTCCCATCATTGTATCCGCAATAATAATGGTGCGAATCGCTGCCCACATTTGATTGGTTGCTGAAATTTCGTGCTTCTTTTCTTCCACCAGCAGCTTGTAGGCGATATAGATGAGTGCAAGTCCCCCGATCAATCGCAAGCCATAAATTTGCAGTAAAAACGTGACCAATACCGTAGCAATCACACGAATGATGACTGCGCCGACCGTCCCCCAAATAATAACCTTCTTTTGGTTGGCCTTGTCAACATTGCGAGCTGCCAGGCCAATTACGATCGCATTATCTCCAGCTAGCACCAGATCAATGATAATGATGGACAATAATGCGGTAAAAAACTCAATTGAGAAAAAATCCATACGTTCCTCCCACCTTCTTTATTTATTTGTTATACTTGTACATAGTTCAGCGCTTTATACTAAAAAAGCGCCGCTTCACGGAAATCCGGAAATGGCGCTTGACCCAAATTTAGCATCAAAAAAAGACCATTTACCCGGATTCCGAAAATCCTGGCAAAGGTCTCGCTTACAACATAACGTTGCCAATAAAGCCGGGGATTTATGATCCCGTAATGACGACTTTACTCGTTGAGCTACTCCCCTTTGGGAACTATTCTGTTAGTGGCAGTATAACACACATTATTGGGAATGTGAACCCTATTTTTTCCGTATAAGTGATAAGCCAAACAGAAATAATGAAAGAGGTATGTAAATGAAAAAATGGCTATTCGCCGCTGCTTATGTTTCGCTGCTCTGCATCGCGTTTATCTACAGATATGATTGGCTTGCTTGGGCAAATAAGCAAACCTCCTTCCCGGCTCTGCTGCTAATTGCATTTTTATTCGCGTTAATTCCGTTCGTGCCTTACAAGCTGATTATCGCTTCCATTGCTTATGCGGCAGGTGCCTGGCAAGGCGCTTTGATCTGCTGGCTTGGCACTACCTTGGCTGCACTGGTCGTTTATGGTGCGGTACGTACCCTGTTCCGCGACAAAGGACGAGCATACCTGAAGCGGTTTCCCGCGTTGGAACGCTTGAATCAGGTCATGGAGCGGGAGCCTTTTACCGCTGTGCTGCTGGCTCGCCTGATTCCGGTCATCCCGCAGGCGGCTGTAAATGTATACACCGGAGTAGCGGGGTTTCCGTTTTGGAGCTTTCTGCTAGGGACTGCTATTGGCAAACTGCCCGCAATTGCCGTATACGCTTATGCAGGCGGCACCATTGCGGAACATCCGATCACCGGCTTGCTCATTTTGCTGTTGTATACTTCGCTGCTGGGTGGCTGCTTTGTACTGTATCGAAAAAGACTTCAACGTGCCAATAGAACATAACGTTGTGGTTTTTTCCCCGAATCTGTTGGGTTGTAGAACTATAATTTTGAGGAAGAGATCGTTGCGGAACCGATCAGCTTGTGATGGTTCGTTGGATTTTGCGAAAATGTCATATATAATTTAATTGTAAGCTATTTAAATATCAACTAATTAACAAACTCAGATTGGAGTGACGAGTATGAGCACCAACAATCCAAACACAGTGGAAAAGGCAACTTTTGCAGGCGGCTGCTTCTGGTGCATGGTTTCCCCTTTCGAGGAATTGCCCGGTATTTTAAAGGTTAGATCCGGCTATACAGGAGGACATACAGAAAACCCCACCTATGAAGAGGTGTGCTCTGAAACTACGGGACATGTGGAAGCAGTACAAATTACATTTGATCCACAAGTTTTCCCGTATGAAAAACTGTTGGAGCTTTTCTGGCAACAGATTGACCCGACAGATGAAGGGGGACAATTCCACGATAGAGGCTTGTCCTACCAAACGGCTATTTTCTATCATAATGAAGAGCAGCGAATCCAAGCAGAAGCCTCTAAAGAAGCTCTGGCTCAAAGTGGACGCTTCGACAAGCCCATTGCTACACCCATCCTGCCTGCGGCAACTTTTTATGAAGCGGAAGAATATCATCAGGACTATCACAAGAAGAATCCCGCTCATTACAAACGCTACCGCAAAGGCTCAGGCCGCGAGGACTTTATCGAGCAGAATTGGTCCAACAAGATTGATAAATCTGATCTTAAAGATCGGCTGACCCCTATCCAATACGAAGTAACACAAAAAAACGCGACTGAGCGCCCTTTTCAAAATGAATTTTGGAATCATGAGGGTGAAGGGATTTACGTGGATATCGTATCCGGAGAGCCTTTGTTCAGCTCGCTGGACAAATATGATGCGGGCTGCGGTTGGCCGAGCTTTACCCGCCCCCTGCGCAGCTACAGCATCAAAGAAAAGACCGATCTCAGCCATTTTATGATCCGTACCGAGGTCCGTAGCCGTGAAGCAGACTCTCATTTGGGGCATGTATTTGACGATGGTCCAGGTCCAGAGGGACTCCGCTATTGCATCAATTCCGCCGCACTCCGCTTTGTTCCTCTAGAGGACTTGGAGCGTGAGGGGTATGGAGCCTATAAGTCATTATTTGAAAAGTAAGTGAACCACAAAAGCATCTCAGGCTGGCTCAAGGCATCCCTAACGGATGACCTCAGGTCAGCCTTTTTTCAATGTATAGCACATCGTTGCACCTCAGCCCATAACCCATCCAAGCCAAATGGCCAGCGGTACCAGTAACAACTGGGCAAGCAAGGTACCTGCCAATCGCGAAATGATCATCCAGCCGTACATACTGTTCATCCGATGTAAAGGCAGTTCTCCACGCAATGTTTTTTCCGACAAAACGGCCAATCGAGGATCAATTAACAGGGTCAATAGTACCGTTGCTACGCCATTGATTAGACCTGACGACATGGACATTACCGTACTTTGAGCGGGCCACAGGAACGATGCGTACAAGGCGGATACCACCCCGGTCGTATAAATTGCGGTAACCGTCATATTCAAAACAATGAGACGCTTGGGTATTACTCCACTCAACAGTGAGGTGAGCATGGACCAGGTAGGACGCTTTATATAATAGCCCGCATACTTCCAGCGATTTCGCAGCATGAAATGACGCACCATAGCCGGAATAGACCCAGTATGCTCCAAGTGTACAATCCATCTGGCTGACATGCGCACAACCGTTGGATACAACAAAATAGCGAACATTGTTCCAACGGTTGCGGCCAATAACACTCCATGCATATGTAACTCCAGTCCGACATCCGCTCCGCCCATTTGTGCCGCAGCTTTGGCCTGGTCAACCATTCCTCCCAGCAAAGGCCCCTGCGCCATATTAGAGGTACGTGAAACCAAGAGCAGCATCCCCGCTACGGTTAACGCCAGTCCGATACGACGCGCCCGTAAGCCTCCAAGACGTAGGGCGTAAGACAAGCTATCCGTAGTATGTATGATGATGGTAAGTAGAAAAACAACCCCCCAGGCAAACAAATGCTCCACCCCTTTTCTGGTATTCTGTATTCTGCATTCTGCATTCTGCATTCTGCATTCTGCATTCTGCACATCATTATACGCTTTTTCTCAAAATACATTTTACAGTATTTTCATTCTTTTTTGTTTACATTGCTAACGCACTACTTCGTGACGGCTATAAAGAAGGACGCTCCATTGCCATTGCAACTTCTCAAGCCAAGGAATGGAACGATCACCATCATTCTGGACGCATTCAGTCTGCTCAGAAGCCTTTCTGACAGAGCTTAGATACAGCGAAAGGGTGTTACGTAAGAAGATTTCTCTCCTAACGTAACACCCTCTCCTTATTGACGAAGGCTGTGGACGACCGGCACAGTTTTGGCAACTACCTTGTTGGCTGGAACAGCCGCAGGCAGCACCTTTTTCACAGGTCGGTGCAGTTGGAATGTTGTCGTCCATGTAATTATTTTTCCGGCAAGCCACACAGCCAGTATTGTAAACATTGTTTCCTTCACAGGTAGATACAATAGTGATAATCCTAATACGATAATGTCACTGACAATAAACACATTGCCGATTTTCCATCCGCGCCACTCACTGATCAGCAGGGACAAAATGTCATCGCCCCCGGTTGCTCCACCGAATCGCAGCACGATTCCGGCTCCCAACCCAGTCAGTACTCCACAAAGCAAAGCCGCTATTAGCAAGTTGCCGTGCAGATCTATAACCAGCGTCGAATATTTTTCAAATCCTGCATAAAACAGGGAAAAGCCGACTGCTCCGATCAATGCCAGCAGCATGAATCTTCTGCCCTTCAACACCCATGCCAGAATGATGACAGGAATATCCAGCAACAGCATACTCCACGCCGGAGATATGCCAAAGGCATAATGTCCCAGCAGGGCCAGGCCCGCAAATCCGCCTTCTGACAAATGATTTTGAGCATTAATGTGATAGTACGTAAAAGCTAAAATGCATGTTCCGAGCAGCATGACAACAATCTGCCTTAGTGCTCCATTGTTCACGATAGATTCGTAAGTTTTCCTCATACAGGCTCCCTCGGTTTCTCGTAAGTTTATTGTGGATGAGCCCACTCTTACGGAAGCTACCGGGTAAAATGTGCCTTGAGGACTTGGTCCTTCGCATGTACAATCCCCTCTTCCGCAGAGTTGGCTTTCGCAACTTGACGTTACTCCGCGGAAAAGCTAAGTATAAGACAGATCAAATCGTTTCCAAATCGTCCTTTGGGGAAGTATCCTTCGGGGACACATGGTATCCTGATCCTTTCTTTTGTGGAATAAAACTCCGACATTTCTGTGGTACTTGTATTTCTATAAATTATTATACCACACCTTACCACTTGCTAAAAAGCTTGCTTTTTATGGCTGCACCATATTTTTTATGGTATGTGCGAGCATGCTTTATTGTATGTGCGAATTACAGCATTATACCGAAGGTTTGGCGAATGCACATAAAATATACTCCCGCGTATTTCTACCCGTTTACAGCGCTATTATCCAGCTAATTTGACTGTTCTACGCTGATTGGCCATAAATACACCTCCCAGGATAAGAACGAGTCCGGCAAGAACATTCCAGCCAATATGCTCATTCAGCAGCAAAAATCCCCATACAATAGCGCTCACTGGTACAAAATAAGTCACCGAAGCAGCAAATTCTGCACTTCCTCGCAATATCATATAGTTGAACAAAATATACGCTACTCCTGATCCCAGAACCCCTAGTCCTACGAGGGAACCAAACACACCGGGAACAAAAACAATCGACAAATCAGGTCTCTCTACAATTGTCATCATGATACCACCCCCAACTGCCGCACCAAACAGTGTCGCAAAGGTAGCCTGATACATGGACAGATTGGAGAGAAAACGTTTGGACAGCTGCGTTCCAAATCCGTAGCAGAGAGTCGCAAGCAGCATACATCCAAAACCTACAGGATCAACTGAAATAATGGATGCAGGATTAATGCCCAGTAAAATAATGATCCCTACAAAAGCGAGACACATTCCCAGCCACTGTAGGCGATGAAATATAGCTCCGAAAAGGACAAGCCCCACCAACATGGTCCAAATGGGCGTTGTAGCATTTAATACCGAAGCCATGCTGCTAGCTATTCTGGTCTCACTAAAACCGATCAAAGTCCATGGTAAAACCATGTTGACCAAAGCTACCAGAATAACGGACTTCCACGGAATGCTGTTGATTTTAAACGGTATGCGCATAAACAGCATCAACAAGACAATAAAAACAAATCCGAAGCTGGAACGGAGAAAAACGATGGTCCACGGTCCTACTTGATGCAGCAATAACACTTTAATAAACAGAAACGAACCACCCCAAATAAGACTCAGTAGCAATAACGCTGCATACAACGAACGTGACAATATGTATACCTTCTTTCTCTACCTTCTTATGATAAATAATAGCAACTGACCGCAATCAGTAACGATCTCTCCTTTTATGTAAGTTTTTTAAGCATTAGCTTAACATAAATCCCGTTTCACTGTCACCGGCGATCCAAGCAAAAAGTTCTGTGTATTGACACCCCGATTAGTGCTTCAAACCAGGTATAAAACTATAAAATTTGCTTTCCTGCTGCTTTTCCAATAATTGATGATTGCTTACATAACAGAAAAATTCCTATGATGAGGTATAAAGGGAACGTTTGTTCTGTACACTTATTATATATTGTATTCTTACTCCGAGTAAAGGAGATTTTTATGACAAACAAAAAGCTGCATGACAACAAGAGTAAAGCCCCTCAACCTTCCGAAAAAGATGCGGCGTTGATCAAGATCTGTGTACTTTTAACCCTTGTGCTGGATGTTTTGGAGCGAGACATTCGTATTCTGAGTACCTCTCCTTTAAAAATGCCCGATCTGTACGTTCGTAGCCTGACTGAAGTACAACAGCGCGTTGCAGTTCAATTAGCAGAGACGAAGGCCCAAATGAAAAGACAAGGGATTAAAATATATAGTGAAATCCGAAATCATGAAGGTGTAGAGGTTTTGTATATGTGCCGCGGTTATCAAAAGCGGTTTTTCATGCTTTCCTCCTTTGCCCGCAGTGAGGTCAGACGGAAACTGGGACATTATCTGGGAATTGATCTGACCCAAGATGATGTTCCCTTGTAATCTCGTCTACAGTCCAATAGATGCGAGAATGGATAATTCACCAGATCGTGGATAAATCCAATCCATTTGGCGCACATTATACCTATCTCATCCAAAAAGGAGGTGCTCTCTTGACCAGACATGACGCAGCTTTCTTTGAATTAAGCAGCAATGTTTCTTTTATAGAGCAAGCGCTTTTTTATACGGATGATTTACAAAAACAGGCGATTTCCGTTGACGGTAAAGATAGTATGCTTCTCTATATTGATTCGCTCGTGGATCAGGAGATGATTCAGACGCATATCCTGAGTGCTTTATACGAGAAGACCGACACAAGCTCCCATCAAATGTTCACTACCCTGAGCAGCCAAAAGGATACTAACCTCCAAAATGCCATTGATTCGCTTATTCAGGGATATTGCATTTTTATGATAGATCGCACGGAAGAGTTTTATATCCTTTCTTCCGAAAAAACATACACTCGCAGTACGGATGAACCGGAAAACGAGGGGATTATTCGCGGACCCCACAACGGATTTATTGAGCAGCTATCCATCAATCTCAATCTAATTCGCAAACAAATTATCAACCCGTCGCTGGTTGTACGTTATTATTATGTCGGATCTAGAACGAGAACTAAAATTGCTATCGTCTATGTTCAAGACCTGGCTAATCCTGAGCTGGTGGAAGAAGTGAAGATGAGAATTAAAGCGATCTCCTCGGACATGGTACTCCCTCCCGGTTTTATTCAAGAGTTTACGGAGGACAATCCTTTTTCCCTGTTTCCTCAGCAGCTCAGCACGGAACGGCCGGACCGGGTAACTGCTAATCTAATGGAGGGACGGATCGCAATTTTGGCTGAAGGTAGCCCTACCGCTTTAATTGCCCCCGTTTCTTTTTTTGCATTTTACCAAAGCCCTGATGATTATCATGGCCGTTGGATTATCAGTTCATTTCTAAGAATGATTCGGATGGTTAGCTTTCTGATCGCTTTTACGCTGCCTGCCGTTTACATTGCAACGATAGCTTTTCATTCTGCTATTTTGCCATTAGAACTGGCACACACCATCAAAAAATCACTGGGGAACATTCCCTTTCCAGCTATTATCGAGGCCATGCTGCTTGAATTGATCTTTGAGGTGCTGCGGGAAGCCGGGGTCCGCCTCCCCAGTCGGGTCGGTCAAACCATTGGTATCGTTGGCGGTTTGGTCATCGGGGATGCTATCGTTCGGGCAGGCCTCGTGTCATATACGATGATTATCGTCGTCTCGTTAACAGCAATTTCTTCTTTTTTGGTACCCTCTCATGAAATGAGCTCAGCTGTCCGTATTCTCCGCTTTCCAATGATGATTGCAGCGGCCTTGTTCGGATATATCGGCATTGCTTTTGGTTTGCTTATTCTCACCATCCACCTTTGTAAGCTGGAGACGTTTGGTACGCCCTATTTTGCTCCTCTTGCACCTTTTCGGCTTGGCGATATGAAGGATGTTTTTATCCGTTTTCCCATATGGACACTCCATCAGCGGCCCCATGATTCTAAAGCCCAAAAATTGAAGCAACAGAACAACTCTAGGAGCTGGAAACGACGTGAATAAAGAAAGTACTATTACACGGAATCAACTGTTTTTTTTGATCATCAAGTTTGAGATTGGCGTAGACATTTTATCACTTCCCTATCAAATGCACCTTTCATCCAAAGGAGGGGGCTTGATATCTGTCCTTATTGGCGGCTTTCTGACCCAGCTTATCATTTTGCTGTGCTGGCTCTTGTTAAGGCGATTCCCCTCTTCCTCTATATATCAGATATTAACCCAGCTTACCGGATCCTGGATTGGCAAAATACTGACTGCCACTTACATTGCTTTCTATCTGCTTATGGGGACCTCGGTGCTTGTGAATGCTTATGACGTTATTAACCGCTGGATGCTGCAGTTTACTCCCCGTTGGGCTATACTGGCACTGTTTTTGTTCAGTAGCATCTATCTGGTTCGGGAAAATTTGAGAACAATTACACGGGTGCTTGTGTTAATCTCATTTCTGATTTTGCCAATGATACTATTAATCAGCTATGGCATAAAGCAATCCAACCCACTTTATTTGTTGCCACTAACTGAGGCGGGATGGTCCCGTATTATTGTCGGTTCAAAAGAAACACTGATGGCGATGTTTGGTTTTGAGTTTATTCTCGTCGTCTTCCCTATGATAGAGGGCAAAAGTGTGGGCAAGCTCAAGACAATTCTGGCAGCTAACGTGACCGTGGTCTTGTTGTATTGTTTTACGGTATTCACCTGTCAGACTGCATTTAGCCCCCAGCAGCTTGATTTAATGCCCGAGCCGATCATTTATTTGCTCAGGTCTATTCCGCTGGGAACGATGGATCGGGTCGATTTTATTTTCCTGCCGATTTGGCTCATTTCGATCTTTGGTGCCATAAGCGCCTACTATTATGCTGCGTCTTACGGAATAAGCTACCTACTCAAGCAAAAAAGTCACAAAAAAGCAGTTCCCTTTGTTGTGCTCGCCTCATGCATAATTGCTTATTTGCCCCAACGAAGAGAAGATTTCGAGTTCATTGGTTCCCTAGCGAATAGTTCCGCTTATTTTTTCCTGATTGTGCTCCCTTTTCTGCTGTTGATCCTATCTTATGTTTTCAAAAAAAAGGAGGAAGCCGAAACATGAAAAAAAGGAGCAGAGCGCTTGGAATGCTGGCTCTACTCATTTTTACAACGGGCTGTTGGGATCAGGACAGCTTGAGGGATGCCAGATTGGCAAATGCATCGGCTTATGATCTCACTCCTGAAGGTATGCTGAAGCAAACGCTGGAAATTGTAGATGACTCTCAAAGCAATCAAGGCAAAAGCACCAATGAAATTCATTCAAGCACCGGAAATTCCGTCCGGCAGAGTACAGACAAAATCCGGGCCAAAGTAACCGGGGATATCCGCTTTTTCAAATATGGAATTATCTTGTATGGTGAAAGCGTGGCTCGAAAAGATTTATACTCTTTTTTGGATGTGCTGTACCGGGAGCCTGACTATCCAACTTCCCATGTCAAGATTGCTGTTGTAGACGGGCTGGCTGGAGATATCCTAGAACAACAAAGCATAAGCAGCCTTTTAATTGGTGAATTTATAACCAAAAAAATCAGAAGCCTCGAAAACATATGTGTTTTCCCTGAAATGACGTTGGAGACATTGCTTCCCCCAATGCTTGATCCGGGTCAAGATTTCGCACTTCCCTATCTTGCCAAAGAAGGAGAAGATATTATAGCGCGTGGAATTGCCTTATTTCACGGACAAAAGTTCACAGGAAACCTAAGCACCAAACAAGGTCCTTTATACGTCCTGATGACTGGAAAATGGAAAAAGACAGCTACCTTCGTAAAAAAGGTACATCCAGGGCCTGCCAGTGATGTGCAAAACTTTATTACGTATCAGGCCATTACGCAGAGCGTCAAACGCCACCTTGCAGTGAAAGTTCAGCGAGATGGCCAAATTGATGTGAATCTCAACTTGAAACTGCCTGTTAATGTTGTTGAATATGCACGAGACCATCTTCAAGATAAGACTAATGTACAGCGTCTGAATGGTCAGCTTTCCGAGATCATGACCCAGGATGCGGAAAAAATTATTCGTACACTTCAAAAAAGCGGATGTGATGCCTTTGGCATAGGCAGACAGTTGATTGCCCACCATCCAGCCGTATGGAAAAGTGTGGATTGGAATAAAGAGTACCCTAATGTCCGTTTTCATACGCAGGTCACTGTCGACATTGTCGGGAACGGCATTTTAAACTAGATCATCCTACGTTGTTAGTTTTTGGGTTGATCAGGCGTTGTTTCAGGATAAATAACCTCATCAGGCTGCGTTTTTGGAGTCTCGTCCTGGCTCTCTGCATTAGAAGGAGTCTCCTGCTCATTTTGGGCAGCAGGCTGCGAAGTATCTACTGATGGCAAATCAATGTTCTCATCAGGCATACTTATCCCAGTGTCTGTGTCAGGAACAGGAGGAGTCATCTCTTCTGATGGAACTTTCTCTTGGTCTGTTGCAGGCACTTCTTTCTCTGGAATCTCTGCCTCCTTTATATCTGTTTTGGTCGATACCGATGGTTTGGAAGAACGGGGAAGCTGTTCCCTCCCGACTTCGGTCGGCACATATTTTTGGTTAAACCAGTCGGTCACGAGCTGACCAGATTGGCGGGAATAATGCCCCGGAAGTTTACCTGTAAGACTAGACACCGTAACTTTCACAACACCTTCTGGCTGTATAAAATGCTTATTCTTGAAAAGCTGGGGCTGAGCCTTGATCGCCTCATTCATGATTAGCGCCCACACCGACTGTGCTCTGGTATGCCCTGCTTGTGATAGTGTATTCACCTGTTGACGATAACCAGCCCAGACGCCAAGCGTAACGTCAGGGGTGTAGCCCATGAACCACACATCACCAAAGTTTTGTGTCGTACCGGTTTTACCGGCAATATCAATGGTGCCGTAGCTTCTAAAAGCCTTTTGCAGTCGTTTCCCGGTTCCCCTCGGGTCAGATATAACAGTTCTGAGCATATCCGTCATCAAAAATGCGGTTTGCTGCGAATATACCCGCTTCGACTGTGGTTTATATTCATATACAATCTTGCCATTGGCATCCGTAATTTTGCTGATCAGATGAGGTGCATTGTATACCCCCATATTAGGAATCGTTCCATATGCTGCAGTCAGCTCCTCAACGGATACGCCTTTACTTAGTCCGCCCAGTACACCTGTCTGGGCATATTCATCCTGCGGCTGTATCGTCGTAATTCCAAGAGAACGAACAAAATTCCAAGCATTATGAATTTTAACTTCATATAAAAACAGCCTCAGAGCAGGAATGTTGATTGACCGATTGAGCGCTTCACGGGCCGTCATAAGCCCTTCGTATCTTCTATTATAATTTTTAGGAATATGATAGCCTTTACGTCCGTCTTTCAATATAATTTGCGAATCATCAATAAGACCAGCAGGCTGAGTATAACCCTTTTCCAAAGCGGGCAAATAAGCAGCAATTGGCTTCATGGCAGAACCGGGCTGACGTGTCATTTGCGTTGCATAGTTCATTTGCTCGGTATTAAAATCCCTGCCCTCGATCATACCGAGTATTGCTCCCGTTTTATGATCAATCATGATGGCTGCAATCTGCTCTAATCCCTTCTGCTTGCTGTATGGAGAAAAGTTTTGCGGATTGGCTGCAATCTGCCGCATATCATTATAAATTTTCTTATTTATCGTTGTATAAATTCGGTAGCCAGACCGCTGCAGCTCTTCTCGTGTATTTTGAAGAAGCTCAGCATGCTCGGGCTTAGAAATCTCGGCTGCCGTAAGATTTGGATTTTCCTGAAGCGCTAATAACTGAGCGGCCTCACGCTCTGTCTCCAGCATCAAATAAGGGAATGTATTATAGCTTTTTTCACGATGTGGCGCAAGCGTGGCCTTAACATCAAATTGGAGCGCTTCATAATATTCTGTTGGTGTGAGTTTACCTGTTGCCAGCATTCTTGCCAGCACGACACGTTGGCGCTCCATTGCTTTGTCGAAGCCTTCTTCATCGAACTTCCCTTTACCATCAAAAGCAGAATAAACAGACGGCAATTGCGGCAGACCTGCCAAATAAGCCGCTTGAGCAATATGAAGCTTATGTAGATCACTTACATTAAAAATTCCTAATGAAGCAGACTTAATTCCATACAAATTATAACCAGCTGAACCGTTGCCAAAAGGCATTTTATTTAAGTAGGCTGTTAAAATTTTATCCTTGCTCATGAAACGCTCCATACGCAGTGCAAGCAGCATTTCCTTCACCTTACGGCTGTCCGTCTTGTCGAGACTGAGGAAAACCCGTCGCGCTACCTGCTGCGTCAGTGTGCTACCACCCGTTTGGCGGTTCTCATTCAGAAGCTTCTGTTTGACAGCCCGAGCCGTTCCTTTTAAATCAACGCCACGATGCTCATAAAACTGACTGTCTTCCGTTGAAATAAGAGCATCTATAATGGACTGAGGAACATCCTTCAGGTCAACGAGCTGTCGATCCTCCTCCATGCGCATTCGTCCAACCGGAGTTACCTGATCATTAAAATATACAAAGCTGGTCAGAGCATTTTCATCTACCTTCTCATATATCAACTGACGTGATCGTACAGGTTCATCATGAACGAGCGCTGCCACATAGCCAGATATAAGCCCTCCGGCAAATAGCACTCCCAACAAGCCTGCCAGCGAGAACCACTTGATATTAATCAGTAAAACTTTACCGAAAATACGCCACCTGCTGCGTTTTTGAGATGATGGTCGACGTTTTGGGTCCATAAAAATGATTTTCTCCCCTCGATGTTCATTCATTTTCCATCTATTTACGTTCAACATAATATGATACGCCATGTTAGGTTTCCCGTAAACTGCAACGTTCCAAAAAATACATTTGCATTAAGAACACTTGTTCTGTATATAATACTACTATATGAGTTTACATTCAAGAATATTTTGGAAAAGTAATGGACACATATCTGGAAAGAAGGTTGTAATTAGTGAAGGAGCAGAAGCAGTAAAAAATGTCCTGACCTTATCATTGTACGCCCGAGTATGCAGCATTATATCGACATTTCATTAAAATAACTAAAATCCATTATGGACGTAGTACCCAACCCATTAGATAGCAGACCGGAGCCTGGGTCAGAATATCCCAAACTCTTTAGTATGGTAACCTCGTTAGGTGCAGTTGATTTCAATGAAATTGAGCTTGCGGGAGGATACATTTCGGTTCAACATCCGACTGCATCCATAAAAAAAGCTTTCCATAGCCACCCTTTGGGGTGATTATAAAAAGCTAATCTGCTTTGCAGCGTCTATAGCGCCCGCTTAAAATTTTCCAGGAAACTGTTTGACAATACCTTCTGTCAGGATGTCCGCAAAATGAATCATATGAATCTCGTTTTTGTCGGTTGCTGCAATATCCGCTTTCCAATCTCCTTTGATACAGTTAAGGACTATTTCCGTAATCAACTGAAGATGCGTATACAGCATATCTTGTAGCACTTTAAACTGCCAGTTCGGATTCGCTGTGCTTAAAAATTTGGCGATATCGTCAGCGTTTGTATGCCAATCCGCCTCTAACTTTTTTACATCCGCCTGATTGCCCGCTTTGGCAGCCGCTACAATTTTAACTGCGATCAGAATATGCTCTCTCAGAAGATCAGCCAGCTTATTACCGACGGCTTCCCCATAATAAGGCTTGATCACATTGCCTATGTCCTGCTGGTTCCGTAAAAGCCGATCCAATACATCCTTCTGATCTGGACGATCAGATATGGCGCTGACAATATAGCTTCTCGTCCATATCGTATGGTCGATCCATACCTTCTGCATATCGCCTTTTAGTTGCACCATTTTGGGACTTATGCAAGCAGAATCCTTCTCCTCGCCTACCTTCGCTTGCGCGGATACAACTACCGGAGTCATGCTAAAAACGAACGCCAAGGTTAACGGCAACGCCAGCAACCATTTGTTTTTCACATTCATCTGCTCCTCTGCACGTTTGGAATAAACAGGCTGTCTTATTATGGTTGAAATATCCGATTTTATACAGAGGATTATTTACGGCGTTCCGCCATTCTGCGAAGCCATGCATAGAGCACATTTAATTTTGTCCCCTCCCCTTCATGAATGTCTTACTTACCAGTTAAAATGAGTTTGACTTTTCCATCGTAGAAAACTATTTCTCTCATTCGATGCTCCGTCCTATATTCGATAGAAGCTGAATTGTATTCCTCATCTCATCTTCGGTAGTATCTGGATGGATTGCACAGATTCTGAGAACCGTTTTTCCATTGAGCTGCGTCGTAAGCACAGAGGCATATCCGTTTTTCACCATTTCTTGGGAGATCCTCTTGTTGAGTGAATCTAATTCTTGGTTGGATAATCCAGTTGGAGCATATCGAAAATTAACAATCGCTAACTGTGCCGGGGATACAATTTCCCAATGATTATAATTTTTAATTTCATCTTCAGCCCATTCTGCGAGTTGAACTCCATGCTCTATGGCTTCACCGACAGCATTAGTCCCTAATGCTTGCAGTGTCATCCATAGTTTCAAACTTCGAGCAGGGCGCGTTAATTCAGGGCCCATATCCCAATAATTAATCTGTTCTTCACCCGTCTCGGCATCTTTCAAATATTCAGGATGTGTGCTGAAGCAGTTTCTGAGGTGCTGCTTTTCTTTGACTAAAATTACGCTGCAGCAATACGTCTGCATTAACCATTTATGTGCATCCCAACTAATGCTATCTGAACGTGATATCCCGTTCAAAAGGGGCTTATATTTCGAAGAAACCAAAATCGATGCACCGTAAGCTCCATCCACGTGTAGCCAAATATTATGTTTTTCACATAGATCAGCAATTTCGTTTAACGGGTCAATGCTTCCCGTATTGGTTGTGCCTGCTTGGCAATGATCACAAAAGGTTTCATTCCAACCGCCCGATCATCCATTATTGCTTTTTCTAAGAAAACCTTTATCACTCGGAATCTTTCTGATTTGATCACCACGTAATCCAAGGATGCGTAACCCTTTGGAGACCGATGAATGAGTTTGCTCTGAAACGTAAGCAATTCCAATGGCATATTCCTGCTCGGATAACCTTGCATTGCGTGCAGCCGCTAAAGCGGTCAAATTCGACATCGATCCACCCGACATGAATATTTACAGATTGGGGTAATCGAATCGCTGTCCAGTAGCGTTTTACCTTCTATATTAATGGAATTTCAGAAGTTGTGCCCTCTAGTTGAAACCAGGATCAAAACCGGTCTCAACACGGATATGTATGATATGGTACAGCGTAATGAAATTGACATGATCTACTTTTTAGATCAAAAAATCTACCGTCCTGAATGGGTAAAGATTATCGAACGACCGGAACCTATGGTCTTTGTTGCCTCTAGTGAACATCCATTAACACAAGAAAAGAATGTACGGGTGGAAACTATTCTTAAAGAATCATTAGTACTAACAGAAAAGGGATATAGCTATCGTTATGATTTAGAGCAAATCCTGGCAGCCCAGGGATATGAACTTCATCCCGTTTTGGAAATTGGAAATACGGATATTATTCTCAAGTTTCTTCTGAACAATGTAGGGATATCATTTCTCCCTTTTTTCGTAGTACGCGAGCTTGTGGATGCAGGGAAATTATCAATCATCAATACCGATTGCGTCAGCATTCAAATGTGGAGCCAACTTGCGTATCATAAAAACAAATGGATCACTCCGCAGATGCAACGATTCATGGATACCATGAAAAAGCATGCATCCAAGTGAAGACTTGTGACAAGAGCTTAATTCCTTAAAACAAAAAGCCGCCGATGGTTGCGCGGCTTTTTGTGCTCTTTATTTGTCTTACTTATAATGCCCCCCGATTTTCAAGGATCTTTCCAGAGCCTGACCGGCCTGCATTAAGGAGGAGGCTCTTACGATCGCCGCGTTGCCATAACGATCCTTGATGCTGTCCGTGGCTTTCTCTAAAGAACGTGCTCGCTCCTGATCTTCAAAAAAGGAAAGCTGATACGTCTCCGCGTTCGTCAAACCGCTCAGGCTCACGCCCAAGCGTCTCACTGGCATATGGTTCCAGAATTTATAGAAGATCTCCTTCACAGCTTTGTAGACTTTATTCGTATTGTTGGTCGGATCGGGCAGCTTCATTTGGCGTGAGAATCCGGTCGGCGCCTCATACGGGCTGCACATACAGCCGACGGTAACGACAGACCCCATATGCCCTTTGCGTCGGCTGTCCCGGCACACTTCTTCGGTGAGCTCCAGCAGAATGGTCTCGATCTCGTGAGGCTCTACATAATCTTTAGGCAAGGTCATCATATGGCCGATTGACTTCTGAGGGGTGCTGAACGTATATGGAGCGACAGGGCTGTCGTCCAGGCCGTTAGCGGTTCTCCACATCACCTCAGCCTGAATGTCCGATTGCTTGCCGAAATGGGCACGGAATTTGCGCTTCAGCTCCGGCAGCGGTGTTCTGGCGATATCCCCTATAGTGGTCATCCCGAGCCGCGCGAAATGGGTCGTCATGCGCGAGCCCACGCCGAACATTTTATTCACCGGCTGCGACCATAGCAACTGCTCGACATCTGTCTTGAGAAGTGTAAAAATGCCATTCTTGTTCTTTTTGGCCCATATATCGGTTGCGATTTTAGCAAGAATTTTGTTTGAACTAATTCCAATCCTAACCCAGACTCCGGTCTGCAAAAGAACCTTTTCTTGAATTTCCTTTGCAATATCTAAAGGGTCACCAAACATTTTTAAACTTTCAGAAACATCTAAAAACTGTTCATCTATACTAAAAACTTCCACTAGGTCGGTGTATTCTTTGTATATATCTGTAATTGCCAGGGAAACATCGATATAATATTTCATACGGGGCCGGACAATCACAAGCTCAGGACACTTCTTGAGAGCTTCACCGAGCCGTTCTGCTGTAGACACCCCGAAACTTTTTGCTATAGGACATGCGGCCAGAATAATCCCGGACCTGCGTGCAGGGTCACCCGCTACCGCAAGCGGCTTATTTTTATACTCCGAGTGGGAAGCTTTTTCTACACTGGCATAAAAGGACTGGCAATCCGCCAAAAGAATGGTCCGCTCAATTGTTTTAGTCATGACTGCACCTCCAAAAAACCGATTACATACGAACATACATTCCTGATTTATTATAAGACCAAACACTAGTTCTGTATTCAGGTAATTTATAGGATTGTATTAGATGAAGTCAAAAGCGCCATGAACCTGATGATCAGGTCATAGCGCTTTTGAATGCACACAATCCGTAGTAAGAAAGGGCTATGGGAATTGCTTCGCTTTCTGCCTACTGCAGATCCAGCAGCTTCTGAATAGTTAATAACACCCCGTTCTCTTCATTGGATTTTGTAATAAAACTGGCCGCCTTTTTAGTATTCTCACAAGCATTGCTAACTGCAAAGCTGTACTTCGCAATACTCATCAGTTCCACATCATTTTCACCGTCTCCAAAGGACATGGTTTCCTCAAACGTCACGCCAAGCATATTCTGCAGTTTTTTGACTGTTTCCCCTTTATGTGTGTGAAGAGCGGTAATATCCACCCATTTGGGTTCAGAATCGACAATGTAGATTTGTCCCAGCAACGTATTTTCCACATGTTTTCTCAATGCAGAGCTTCGGCTTTTGATATCGAAAACAGTAATTTTATTAAAATCACTGTCAATTTGTTTAAATGAATTGATTTTAACCACTTTTTCGTAAGAGCCTTTAACCACATTGAACAATTCATCTTTTATTGTAGAAAGCACATAAGCCGTATCACGGATACATGCAATAATCGTAACTTCCGGATCAAAACGTTGAATCTCATCAATGGCTTGCTGAGCCAGATCATGTTCAATCGTAAACTCCTTGACAACTTCCCCGTCTTTCTTGATCCTTGTTGCGCTATCCCCCAGTATCCAGACGCCTTTGCCATGCTCCCCGAACAATTTCTCTACTCTCTCGCACTGCTTCCCGGTACAAGCAACAAAAGCAACATCTTT
This sequence comes from Paenibacillus kribbensis, assembly GCF_002240415.1. Taxonomy (NCBI): domain Bacteria; kingdom Bacillati; phylum Bacillota; class Bacilli; order Caryophanales; family Paenibacillaceae; genus Paenibacillus; species Paenibacillus kribbensis. Next base: position 2,171,624 of record NZ_CP020028.1, on the reverse strand, counting down.
TTTTTGCATTTCGTCATATACCTGGTTAAATAAATCAATATCAAATAACCCTTTGTTATTCAAAAAGGTTCCATCCAGATCGGTCACGACGAGTTTAAGCATATAAGTCCTCCTAGTATTCTAATAATCTGTCTGTTCTAATGCGATTTCCTTATCAAGTATCACCTTCACCTTCACCTTCATTCCCATGCCCATTCCCATGTAGTCCACGGATAATTCTCTCGTGTGAACGTTGGGCGTAAATATATGTTTGGGGAGATTCAGTCACACCTCTAACAGCAAAATATGCGCCAATCAGTATAAACACACCTAAAACGGCTTGAACGATGATTGACATCATGTATTCGACCTCCTAAATAAGCGTTCAAAAGTAAATACACTAACTTTATAATGTCATTTTACAAAGTATTCACACCAAAGATGTGACTTTTCTTTGTCAAGAAAGATGTAAACCCGGCATTTATACCCCTTCCCAGACTAGTAGCATTGGGACCGCCCTAGGGAAAGCTGTTTGCTACATTGCAATCGTAAACGTTGTAATGCATTACATGTCAAGATTTATTTTTTGACGTTGTGTTCTATTCAAACAGATCGTCAATCGAACGAATCGGTTTCACTTCAATCGACTCTCCAGACATCACCATACATAGATAGGTCCCAATCCATATGACAGCACATAATAACACGTACGCTAACATCCTAATTCCTCACTTTCTCTCGTTGGTTTAAAATGCGGTTTACCCCCTCTGCACTCATCAGCATAAAAATAAGGAAAACAAGCACAACAAACGGGAATAAGTTGATGCTCGTCTGTGTAGCGATTATGCCAAAAAGCGGAGGGAGAAACGTCGTTCCCGTATAAGCGACAGCCATCTGATATCCCATCAGCCTTGCCGAATTTTCCCTTCCAAACCGGGTTGGCGTTTCATGAAGAAGCCCGGGATAGATAGGGGCAAGCCCAAGTCCAATCAAAATGAATCCAACCAGGGAAAGAGCGCCAGGCAGCGGAAGCAAAAGAATGCCCCCGCCTGCAATGGCAACAAGCTGACCGCACCGGATTAACACACGATTATGGACTTTCAGCGTAATAAAGCCTGTAATCATCCTTCCAATCGTAATACCACCATAGTATAAAGAGATCCATCCCGCAGCCGTCTCTGCTGTGATATGCCTCGCACCAACCAAATAACTGGCTCCCCACAGTCCCACCGTACTTTCAACCCCGCAATAGAACAAAAAGGCGATAAGGGAAGGCTTGACGCCTTTGATATGGAGTACATTGGTTTTGACATTTCCCTCTGTCTGTAATAGTACGGATTCAGCCTGATCATGCTGTACGTCATTTTGTGCAGACACAGGTTCATGACACGCCCCGATACGTTTCCATAGGGGGAGCGTAACAAACAAAATGAGGACGAGGGCGAACTGGATCATGGCTACTGCTGTATACCCCCCTCTCCAGGAGTTATGATCAGCAATATAGTAGGACATAATAATCGGACCCATAGTTGCTCCTAAGCCCCAGAAACAGTGCAGCCAGTTCATATGATGAGCCTTGTAGTTTTCGGCTACATAATGATTCAGAGCCGCATCTACGGCACCTGCGCCAAGGCCAAGAGGAATAGCCAAAATGACAAGCCAAAACATGAAGGGTGCCATAGAGAATCCAAGCAACGCTCCGGCAGTCAGCAAACAGCTGATCAGGGTCACTTTGCCTGTCCCCAATCGTTGAATCAAGTTTCCGCTAGCCAGACTGGATATGATCGTCCCTCCGGCTACAACCATGGACAAGATGCCGGCGGAGCCGAGTGAAGCCCCCATGTCAGGCCACATCACCGGCCAGGCCGATCCAAGCAAAGAATCTGGAAGCCCCAAGCTACCAAATGCCAGATAGATAACAATTAAAAACCAAGTTGCCATACCTCACCTCTCTCACTATGAGTGAATCTTTATTGCCATTCCCACCATAAATAAATATCTTTATAAAGTATATTTATTTAATATGCATCAGTAGCTTTTCTTTGTCAAGACATGATGCAGAAAGAACCCTCAGTGAATTCTGGGGGTTCTTTCTACTTATTTAAATGATCAGGACCGGCTCCAATTCTTTGAGCGTGAGCCAGCGCATGCCTGCTTCAAAGTCCTGTTGAAATGTATCCTGTAAAATCACTTCAGGAAACGATGGCATAGGCTGCTGAGTCTGATAGATTTCCCATGCATTGTACCAAGTATCTGCTTCCACTCGATCCTGATAGATCACAATTTTGTCTGGAGCAAGAACGGCATTGACGCTTTGAATGATTTGGCATAATGCATCCACAAATGTTTCCTTATCCATTTCACGATACCAATCAAGACTCATGGGGAGAAACTTGATTTCTCCGGCCATGCCGTTCTTTCCTTTGACTATCTTTCCATCCAGATATATCCCCATTCCTGGCGGGTACTTCGTAGGAAAATATATGCCAAGTACACATGGCACGTCATCCAAGTCCTGTTTCGCACAATACCCACTTATGGCGGCATTAATATCATTTTCCACCATAACGGGCAGTCCAAATTGCGATTCAATCTCTTCAATCACGCGAAAACCCGTCAGCTCCCGATGACTGCTCACCGTAATTTCACCATTGACGGCCTGTCCAGGAATGCCTATGCCGATCACTTTAATGGAAGGATACAACGCAAGGAAACGCCCAATAACCTCATGGAAATGCTGCCGTTCAAAAACAGGTATCAAATATTCTTCTTTTAGCAGAATATGATCTTCCAGGTTAACGACTGCTGCTGAAACAAACCCTTGTCCTTGCTCCTCTTTCATGTAAATGACAAGCGCGAGGCTGAAATCATAATTGTAACGATAGGTTAGCGCAGGTCTTCCGCCGTTGGACGGAACGGTTTCATCTTCGAATATCTCTCCAAGGTCATGCAGTTCCTTCACAAGTGAATTCACCGTAACTACACTCAGCTTGGTGAGCGAGGCCAACTGTGGTTTGGTAGCCGTTTCAACACGTTTCATCACCTGGCGCACATTGTTTAAATTGATTGCTTTCATCAAATTAGCGTTTGCTTTTTTCATAAGTCCCCCTCTTTATGCATTTCATACATATACTATGATTTTACACAGATATCGATCGGTTTTCACCTTTATCTATACGGCAGAACCGGGCTTGAAAAAGTATATCCTTGTCTGAATACCTCAAACGCATACGTTTTTTGGGGCAAAAAGAAAGCTATGAATAGAAAAAAGTAATAAAAAAGGATCGCCTGGCACCAGGCAATCCTTTTCCATAAGTGCTTCACACAGCACATGGGAATGCTTTAAAATCTCCTACCACATGCAATCAACGGAACATTCCCCACAGCTTGATCAGATGGAACGTGTTAGACGGGTCAATTTTTTGTGCCAGCACAAAGGCTGTCAATTGCTCCTCCTGTGCAGGCGTCAGCCGCTCGTTCAAAATTGCAGAAGTGGACTTTACAAGTTGACGTACTTTAGCCTTGTTTTGCAGATCTGCTTTGGTCACACCTTCGATCTGCTGCTTAACCCGTTCCTTGAGCACACGGTTTTTCATTTTCAACTTAATTCTCTCCACCAGTTGCGGGCTGATTCCATATTGCTGATAGCTCAATGTTGCCACACCTCCCATATCATTCGGTCATTCCCAAATATATGACGGCCAGCCTGTCCATTGTGCCTATCTGTTTAAAACGATTGGAACAACCTCATGATTCTTGCTGAATCAGTCAATGAGATCTCCTTGGAAAATCTGCTCTTTTTGCAAATAGCCGCGCAGTACTTCATACTGTGGAGATGTCCAGAAGGACGAATCCTTGATCAGATCCGTTGCATCCTCACGAGCCTTTTCCAGCACCTCAAAATCCGCTACCATATCTGCTAAGCGGAATTCGGGCAGCCCGCTCTGCTTGGTGCCAAAAAAGTCACCCGGTCCTCTCAGGTCCAGATCGCGTCTGGCGACCTCAAAGCCATCGTCCGTATCGGTCATAACCTTCATCCGCTCCTGACCAACCTCCGACTTGGGATCAGCAACCAGTATACAGTACGAGGCATGGGAGCCCCGTCCGACGCGCCCACGCAGCTGATGAAGCTGGGACAGTCCGAAGCGATCCGCATCCATAATGATCATGAGCGTCGCATTCGGCACGTCTACTCCTACCTCCACAACCGTCGTTGAAATGAGCAGCTGAACCTCATTCGCATAAAAAGAACGCATAACCTCTTCTTTTTCCGCAGGAGTCATTCGTCCATGCAGCAACCCGACATGGTAATTCGGAAAAGCCTGCTGCATTTGAATATGCAAATCAATGGCATTCTGTACGTCCAGCTTCTCCGACTCTTCAATTAACGGACAAATCAGATAAGCCTGCCGCCCCTGATCCACCTCACGGGAAATAAAGCCAAGCACCCGATCCATCAGATCATGCTTTACCCAGTACGTCGAAATTGGAATACGTCCCTTGGGCCGCTCTGATATTGTAGAAACATCCATATCACCAAAAGCAGTAATCGCCAACGTACGCGGGATCGGTGTTGCCGTCATGGTCAGCACATCGGGATTGTATCCCTTGCGACGCAATATGCTGCGCTGGTTCACGCCGAATCGGTGCTGCTCATCCGTCACGACAAGCCCGAGCTGGCGGAAATATACATCCTCCTGAATGAGGGCATGGGTGCCTACCACAATGTCCAGCAGCCCCATCTGCAGGGAAGCAAGCAGCTCCTTACGTTTCTTTCCGGTCGTACTTCCTGTCAGCAGCCCCACACTGATTCCAAAGGGCTCAAACAGCTTCTGAAGCGACCTCATATGCTGCTCGGCCAAAATTTCGGTTGGCACCATCAGTGCCCCCTGAAAACCGGAACGCACGGTAGCAAATAAACCAATAGCGGCAACAACCGTTTTCCCCGACCCGACATCTCCTTGAAGCAGACGGTTCATACAATAGGGCGAGCGCAGATCATGCAGTATTTCCAGCTCGACCTTCTTCTGTGCATCCGTTAATTCAAAAGGCAAGGACCTCACGAATTCACGAACTGTAGCATTGTCCACCGTATGCACAACCCCGTCTGCTCGACCACGGTTTAACGCCCGGAATGCCTGCATTTTCAGCTGGAATAAAAAAAGCTCCTCATACACCATGCGGCGGCGAGCCTCTTGCCCTTCGCGGTTGTCCTCAGGCTGGTGTATACCCGTAATGGCCTTTTTACGAGGCATCATGCTATATTTACGTACAAGCAGCTCTGGCAAAATTTCAGGAATCATTTCACCGAACTGCTGAAGCGTCTGATTCATGGTTTTTCGCATCCAGCTTTGCGTAATCTTGCCGCCTATAGAGTACACAGGCTGAAGTGTCCCTGAACGGGCCACTCCTTTATCGGGAAACTCGGAATCCGAAACGGTCATTTGCATCCGCTTAAGGTCCCATTTACCAGTCACCACAATTTCACGACCTGATGTTAGCTGATCCTTCAAAAAATGCCGATTAAACCACGTCGCAGTAAACATCCAATCCTCGGCCATCAATTTACAAGTCAACCTTGATTTGCGGCCGTATCGTTGAAGCACCGGAATACCCATAATTTTGGCCTGTACCGTAATCTTATCTCCGTCTTTCACTTCGCTTAGCGAACGCAGGCGATAATCTTCATACCGAAACGGATAATATTCCAGCATGTCCTGCACGTTAAAAATGCCAAAAGCGTGAAGCTCTCCTTCTTTGAGAGCACTCACGCCGTGTATTTGTTTCAATGGTATTTGATCCAGTTGCAACATATTACCTCTCATCTCTGGCCGGCCATGCAAAAATGCCAATCGTTCCTGGCCCTACATGGGCTCCAATCACAGCGCCAAGTTCAGTATATATTCGATCTCCCAGCTCAAAATGCTCTGCCAGCTGAGCCACGAACGCTTCTGCCACCGAGCGATCTGCCGTATGACCCACAGCAATATTAATTTTTTGGCCTTTTAAATCCCGCTCCAGCAGTTCGATGATTCGTGCTGTCGCTTTTTTATGTCCTCTCGCCTTATCAACCGAATAAATAATGCCTTCTTTGTCAATCGAAAGAATCGGCTTAATGTTAAGCAACGTACCAACCATAGCCGCTGCCTTGCCAATACGTCCGCCTTTTTGCAAGTATTCCAGTGTATCCACCAGGAAATACAAACAACGGCGCTCCCCACGACGTTCCACAGCCTGAACAATATCAGCCGGAGATTGCCCGGCAGCAGCCAGCTCTGCGGCATAGACCACAAGCATACCGTATCCGTATGAAGCTGATTTGGAATCTACCACGGTCACTCTATCTTCATGCTTCTCCAGCATGGATTTGCCCAGCAGAGCGGACTGATACGTTCCGCTCACGCCGGAGGACAAATGGATAGAAACAATCTGGCTCTCAGGATGCTGCTCCAGCAACGTCGTATAAGTCTCCAAAAAACGGGCTGGTGAAGGCTGTGACGTCGTAGGCAACTCATCTGCCCGCACCAGTTCGCTGTAAAACTGCGCCGCTGACATTTCAATCCCATCCAGATAAGCTGTGCTGCCGAACATGACCGTCAGCGGTACAACGACTATACCGAGACGGTCTGCCAGTTCCTGTGGAATATCAGCCGTGCTATCCGTCACAATGAGGGTACTGCTCATCAGTCAGACCTCCTTTTTGGTGGTGGGCTTCCATAGGCGCTCTACAGCCCATCAGCTTTCCACTGAGAACAAATAAGGATAGATCGGCTGACCACCTTCATGCACTTCTACTTCAGCATCCGAATAATGCTCTCCAAGCCATGCAACGAGCTGATCTGTGTCTTCTTGCTTCGCATCCGAACCTGTGAGAATCGTAACAATTTCATCACCATTCACCAGCATTTTCGTCAGCAAAAGACGGGACGTTGCGACTAACTCTTCCTCTGTCGCCACAATTTTGGAATCTTGAATACCGATATAATGGCCTGCCCTAATGTGCAGGTCATCAAGCGTCGTATCCCGTACCGCATAGGTCACCTGTCCGGATTTCACACGGCTGACCGCTTCTCGCATATTATCCTGATTGGTCTCAAAGGATTCTTCCTCCTGAAAAGCAAATGCCGCCGCAATCCCCTGAGGAATCGTTTTGCTTGGGATAACCGACACCAAGCGTTCCATCTCCAGTAGTTCACGCGCCTGCTCTGCCGCCAAAATGATATTGGAATTATTCGGAAGAATGAAAATATGTTGAGCCGCAATCGAGCGTGCCGCATTGACAAAATCCTCTGTACTCGGATTCATGGTCTGACCGCCGGTAAGCACAACATCGACGCCCAAGCTTCTGAAAATATCGGCAATTCCTTCACCAGAAGCCACAGCGATAAAACCAAAGGGTGCCAGTTCATGAGCCGGAGGCACTGAGGGCTCCTCCTCACGTACAGGCTCTGCTGGTATTTCAGCAAACCACTCAGGCTCAGGAGCACCATCCATACCTGCCGACAACAAATCACGATGTTGCTCGCGCATATTCAGAATACGGATCTGTGTAATTTCCCCGTAACGCAGTGCCAGATTCAACACTTCACCCGGAGCTTTGGAATGCACATGAACCTTAATAACGTCATCGTCTGAAATTACGATAATAGAATCACCATCAACTGATAACGCTTTCCGGAAAACTTCCTCATCAAAGGCCGTACCTTGCGCTCCGCCCAATTGCCGATTGATAAAAAACTCCATATCATACAAAAATTCAATATCCTCGGTTTCGAGCTTCGCTTGCGCTGAAATCGGCGCATCCGGGGAAGGCGCAACTGCCGTAGGTCTCCCGGCTACCTGAGGAGGAAAAACGGGACGCACCTTATCGCCTTTTGCAGCTGTAGCTGTCACCAGACCGCTTGCGAGATATTGCATAAATCCTTCATAAATATACACAAGCCCTTGTCCACCCGAGTCCACAACTCCCACTTGCTTCAGTACCGGGAGCATGTCCTGCGTCACGGCAAGCGTTTCCTTCGCTTTAGCAAGCACTTCTTCCATCAGTTCCGTGATGTCGTTCGTCCGGCGCGAGAAAAAAACAGCATGCTTAGCCGCTTCCTTCGCCACGGTAAGAATTGTACCCTCCACCGGCTTAACCACCGCCTTGTAGGCCGCATCCACCCCGCTCTGCAATGCCGATGCGAACTGAAGGGTATTCAATTCCTCGTATGGGGCAGCGTAACGGCTGAAGCCACGGAACAACTGGGACAGGATAACCCCTGAATTACCGCGGGCCCCCATCAGCAAACCTTTGGATAGTATGCCGGACATGACACCGATAGAGGAAGAATTCCCCCTCTTTATTTCTGTTACGCCCGCGCTCATCGTCAAATTCATATTGGTACCCGTGTCACCGTCCGGTACCGGAAATACATTTAGTGAATTGACGTGTTCCGCATGCTGCTGTAATTGTTCCGCCCCGGCTAAAACCATTGCGGTAAAATCTGTTCCATTCAAAGAACGATTACTCAAGAGAATTCCCCTTCCTAGCTTAATACACTTGTTTTACAATCAACCTTGCACAACACCTTATTTAAAGGTTTAATTGAATTATACTAAAGCCAGACGATGAATACGAATGTCACACTTTCGTAAGCTTATTGTACCCATGGCCTGAGCCGTTCTTACACAGGTCATATATATGAAAAACCAGCCAACCGCCCAACTATAAAGCATCGGCAGGAATGGTAACTATGGGTATGGTTTCCGCCTCTGATCTGTCCGGCATGACTGGAATAAATTCACATTTTAATATATACAAGAATAAATGGAGCTATAACTATCCCATATTGTACTATAATGCGAAAGAGAAATAAATAAAGTTTTTGAATCAGTTGACGGAGCTTTTTTGACTATGATATTATATAAAAGTATTGTTTTGTTCAGGTTAGTGACTTACAAAGTCCGGCTGACCCAGTCGGCCTGAAGAGCGACCTGTTCCATACGGAACTTGGTTATTTTCAGAATAGGAGGTGGAATCATGTCTCGTAAATGTTCTGTAACAGGCAAAAAGCCTAGCAGCGGTAACCACGTATCTCACGCTAACAACCGTAATCGCCGTACTTGGGGCGTCAACGTACAAAAAGTTCGCATTCTCGTTAACGGTAAACCGAAACGCGTTTATGTCAGCACTCGTGCATTGAAAGCCGGTAAAGTGACTCGCGTGTAGTCGTAAAAAAATAACGTTATAAACAAAAGGCACCTCGTTTTAAACGGGTGCTTTTTTGGTTATTCGAAATGTAGTATCCAACTGTTCCAGAAGGACAAAATGTCAGGCACCTTCCCGCGCGTTCTTGCCGATTCCTTCCGAGCTGCCGAGCTGATGTGCCCGGGAAGCATGCCCTGCTACCTCTGGTCTTCATTCTGCAACCTGTGTTTACCTTACATGAAATTCAGTTTTTCTGGAATGTATTCAAAATGGCTTTAACGAACCCACCCAGAAATTTTGGCAACTTGATCGTATAAAACTTCATGCTTCACCCTCCCCATCATCCTCCTGCATCCGTTCTCTGTAGTTTATGCAACCTATAGATAGTTGTTGCCACACAAAAAAGGCTACATGAGAATCCCGCTCATGTAACCATATTTATGCACAACCATCCCAGGCTATACCATCAGACAAGTCCGCGAACATAGAGATATGCCGAGAGTATAAAAATAAACAGGAAGTAATAAAGCACGCTGCACACCACAAAGCCGATGCGCAAACCACGCCGTTCATTTTTACGAAAATAAAATAGCGCAATTAGAACAGCGAAAAGTGAAAGAAGGGCATTCCATGGAGCCTTCACCAGCGAGAAGCTACTAAGGGTCAAACCTGTCGCCATACTCGCTGCAGTCATCCACAACGCTTCAGTTAGCTTCACTTGGTTAAACGGGCCGCGCTGTCCCGAATAGCCGCAATAGCTGCGCCGCGGTCTTCTCTACCGAAAACCGCGCTGCCTGCCACCAGAACATCAGCACCTGCTTCAAATACGACGGGTGCCGTCTCCTCCGCAATACCTCCGTCTACCTCGATATGTACGTCCGGACGCCCTATTTCGTTCAGCCAAGCACGGATCTGTCTGATTTTATCCACCGTCTCTGGAATGAAGGATTGCCCCCCAAAACCAGGATTGACCGTCATGACTAGAACCATATCCACATTAGGCAGTACTTCCTTGATCGCATATGGGGAAGTACCTGGATTGAGGGCCACTCCTGCCAGCACACCTTGCTGTTTAATCATATGAATAACTCCATGCAAATGAACACAGGCTTCAACGTGAACAGTGACAATATTGGCCCCAGCCTTTACAAAATCAGCAATGTAACGTTCAGGATGCTCAATCATCAGGTGAACGTCCAGAGGAAGAGTCGTATGAGGACGAATTGCCTGAACGATAGGTGGACCCAGTGTAATATTGGATACAAAATGCCCATCCATTACATCCACATGAATCCAGTCTGCTCCCATGGCCTCGGCTTCCGCAACTTCACTGCCCAAACGGGCAAAATCAGCGGATAAAATCGATGGTGCTATTTTTAACATATGCTCAATACCTCCGCTTTTTTTCTTTTAGTTCCTGGTAGAATTGCAAGTAGCTGTCATACCGCCCCTGAGAAATATGTCCTTCTTCCACGGCCTCTCTTACTTTACAACCGGGCTCGTGAATATGGGTGCAGCCTCGAAATTTACAACTCTCCGCATACTGCTGGAATTCACGAAAGCAGGGTGATAACTCATCCACACCCAGCTCCAAAAAATCCAACTGACTAAAACCTGGTGTATCGGCTACAAAGCCGCCGTTATCCAGAGGAATTAGCTCCACATGACGAGTCGTATGTTTTCCTCGCCCCAGCTTATTGCTAATAGCGCTCGTCTCTAGCGTCAGCCCCGGCTGCAACGCATTAAGCATAGAAGACTTTCCTACACCTGACTGCCCGGAGAACACGCTAATTTGACCAGCCAGCAGGTTCTTAAGCTCAGCCGTGCCTTCCCCGGTACGGGCGCTGGTCACCAGCACCTCATAACCGATCTTCCGATATATTTCCTGAACGGCCAAAACCGTATCATCCTCCGAAGGACTGCCTTCATACAAATCACGCTTGGTCAGACAGATAATCGTATCCAGCCCAGCGTGCTCAATATGCACCAAAAACTTATCTAGCAGCGGCAGATTCAAATCCGGCTCACGCAGGGAAAACAATAGCACGGCAAGCGTGGTATTAGCCACCGGCGGACGGATAAGCTCTGTCACACGCTTTCTAATCTCTTTGACCATACCTTCCCCGTTCTCAGTCAGTTCGTAAACGACCTGATCGCCGACAAGAGGCGTAATCTCTTTTTTCTTAAAAATGCCGCGTGCTCTGCATTGTACTGTAGCTTCGCCGGATACCGGGCGCCCATCCTGATCCAGGCTGGAGACATAATAATATCCGCTGAGTGCCTTGACGATCAGACCTTCAGGCATGTGTAAGACGTCCTCCTTCATAATACTTAAGTTTCATTGCTTGTAACAATACAAGCACTTTCATCCAGCAGGTTTACTGATGCTGTACAGCCTCAATCACTTTTCCCTTCTTTTTATGGGAACCGCTCCCTTTGCCCAAGTTGTTATAATGACTAACTGCCAACTCACTGCCCGCAACTCCCGTAGAATCCGTTCCAGGAACAAAGGCGGAAGGCTCGCCTCCGGTCCCATCCGGGTTGTTAGGGTCGCCTCCGCTATTATTAGAAGGTTCTCCGTTATTCCCTTCCCCGTCACTTCCACTGCTACTGCCACTCTGTGAAGAATTGCCATCAGAAGGATCCGTTGGTGACGTTCCGGCAGGCGGAGCAATTTGAGGCATCGTCACCGTGCCATTTTTCGCATCAATATAAGAAACAGGATACGTATCAACAAAAGCTCCGTCTCTAAATACAGAGACAACACTGTCCTTGTTCGGTGCCATCAACAGATTGATCGTGAACACCTGTGTCGTATTAATCGTACGGCTTCCCCATTCCTGATTTTCTCCACGTGCATCCGTATAAGTGATACGAATTTTGCTGTTTTTGCCCTCTTCCTTTGGTGCAACAGGCACATTGAATGGCAGCATAATCGCTTCTGGCGGGTAACCGGTACTTACATAAATCGTAATTTCCGTATTTGGAGGCAACTCACTGCCTGCCTCTGATGGCCATTGTTTGGTTACTTTACCTTTTTCCTGCTCATAGCTATATTCCTCTTTGATCGAGCCAACCCTCAGCCCCATCTTTTTGACCTCATTTTCTGCTTGGTTCTGCGTCATACCCACCAAATTCGGCATTTTTACCGTGTTCGCACCTTTGCTGACCGTAAGGACTACTTGAACCGAGTCCTTATCGAAAGGCTCATTTGCAGCCGGTGTCTGACTGAGGACGGTTCCTACGGCCTGATCACTGAACTGCTCATTTTGCTGAATCTGCGTCTCCTTAATTTGCTGGGCGGTCAGCAGCTTCACTGCATTCTCGTAGCTTTGCCCCTTAACATCCGGCATCGGAGTAAGCGGCTTGGCAATCCCGACTTTCAGACTAATCTTGGTCCCTTCCTTGACTAAAGAATCTGCCGGATAACTTTGATAAAAAACAACTCCTGGCGCAATTCCCTCTTTGTATTCATGCTGGACGGGCTCCTCAATGAGCAATCCTAGTTTAGTAAGATTTACTTTCGCTTGGTCTTCTGTCAGTGTCAGTACACTGGGTACTTTTACATCAGGCACGACGAGTGCACTTTGCACATAGTATACCAGTCCACCCATGGCAAGCAGCAGCACCAACACTAGTGTTACCCAAAAGATCGCCTTTTTTCTATTCTTCTTGGACGATTGCTTGCTTGGAAGCTGTTCTGCTTCACGAGGTTGGACAGGCGCGTCGCTTCCATTGGAAGACATCCCCATTTGTTGAGGCTTTATCGCCGGAATAACCCGTGTTTGATCCTCATCATCCAAATGTGCAAATTCCAGCTTGGATTCATTGCGACGCCCCGGTAGTAGACAGGTTTCCAAGTCTTGCAGCATTTCGTCTGCCGACTGATAGCGTTCCTCCGGATTTTTGCGCATAGATTTTAGAATGACATTTTCCACGCTTTGCGGAATCAACGGATTAATTTTGCGCGGTTCCTCAAATTCCTCTTGCAAATGCTTGAGCGCTACACTGATTGGACTTTCTCCCAAAAAAGGAAGCTGCGCCGTCAGCATTTGGTATAACACAATCCCTAAAGAATATAAGTCCGATTTCTCGCCAGTGACGACTCCTTTTGCATGCTCAGGTGAAAAATAGTGAACAGAACCCACAACAGAGCCAGTCTGAGTAATTGTCGTTGACGTAACAGCTCTGGCAATCCCAAAATCGGTTACCTTGACCCGTCCATTACGTCCAATCAATATATTATGGGGCTTAATGTCCCGGTGAATGATCTGATTTTGGTGGGCGTGCTCCAGTGCATCACAAATCTGGGAAGCAATCCGCACTGCTTCATCTACCTGCAACGGCGCACGTTCTTTAATAATCTCATTCAAATTTTTACCTTCGACATACTCCATTACAATATAATGGATTTCATCCTCTTGGCCGACATCATAAATACTAACTACATTCGAATGGGAAAGTGAGGCCGCAGACTGTGCCTCACGCCGAAAACGGCGAATAAATTCCTCATCATGAACAAATTGCTGACGCAGCACTTTAACCGCCACATTACGATTCAGCAAAATGTCTTGAGCCTTATACACCAGCGCCATACCACCGCCACCGATGCGCTCAATAATTTCGTATCTTCCCCCTAGCAGGTGTCCGATCATGCGTCACACCCCTTTTCACTCAATGAAACCGTATCGTCAGGCAATTCAAACAAAGCTACCGTGATATTATCATCTCCTCCGGCAAGCAATGCCAAATGTAGCAAACGATCCGCTCGTTCCTCCAAAGGATTGTCTGCAGCCCCTACTACCTTGCTGATTTGTTCCTCGGTGACCAGATTGCTTAGTCCGTCACTGCACAGCAACAACACATCACCTTTGCCCAGCGCAATGGAGTCAATATCCACTTTCACCTCGGAATCAGTGCCCAGCGCCCGTGTCAGCACATTGCGACGGGGATGGTTCTCCCGCTCTTCCTTGCTGATCTGACCATTTTTGAATAACTCATTAACCAGAGTGTGATCTTCTGTAATCTGACGTACCGTCCCTTTGGATATCACATAGGCTCGGCTGTCCCCGATATGTCCGATAATTCCGGAAGCATCGTTTAGCAAAACAGCCACAACTGTCGTTCCCATATTATGATACTTTTCATCGCGCGCAGCCGTTTGGAAGATCACTTCATTGGCATGCAAAATAGCGTCGCTGAGCGCCGCGGTCAAAGAATGTGCGGATAATCCGCTCTCCAACGTCGCCAAATCAGCGGCAAGTGTCTCAACCGCGAGGCGGCTGGCCGTATCACCGGCCAAATGCCCCCCCATTCCATCGGCAACAATCCCAAGAATATACCCTTGCTCCAAATGCCTGATCCAGGCAGAATCCTCATTCACCGAACGTACACGTCCGACATGGCTGACATGAACTGTTTTGATCAAATAATTTCACCCCAACTCCATATGCTTTGCACGCAACTGGCCGCAGGCAGCAGCGATATCGTGACCCTGTTCACGCCGGATCGTCACATTGATGCCCTTATCGGCAAGAATACGCTGGAAATTGAAAATATCGCTGCGCGATGTGCGTACGTACTTGCGCTCAGGCACATGGTTGACCGGGATCAAATTGACGTGGCACAACATGTCCTTCAATACATCCGCCAGCTCTTCTGCATGCTCTGCCTGGTCGTTTACTCCACCAATCAGGGCATATTCAAATGAAATTCTCCGTCCCGTCTTGGCAAGATAGTAGCGAAGCGCATCCATAACATCGTTAAATGGATAACGACGATTAACAGGCATCAGTTTGGAACGAAGCGCATCATTAGGCGCATGAATGGATATTGCCAGATTAATCTGGGTATCCTCGTCTGCAAATTTATAAATATTCGGTACAATGCCACTGGTCGAAACCGTGATATGACGTTGACCTATATTCAGACCCTTTTCATGAATCATCGTACGCAAAAACGTCATGGTCGCTTCATAGTTTTCAAAAGGCTCGCCTGAGCCCATAATCACGATGCTGCTCACTCGTTCATTGGTTTTATCCAAAATTTTCTGTGCTTGCACAACCTGCGCTGTAATTTCACCGGCTGTCAGGTTCCGTTTGAGGCCCCCAAGCGTCGAAGCACAAAAAGTACATCCAATCCGGCAGCCCACCTGAGTCGTTACACAAATACTGTTTCCGTAATTGTGTCTCATAATAACCGTCTCAATGGCATGATCATCGTGCAAACCGAACAGAAATTTCACTGTACCGTCTTTCGATTCCAGCTTTGTAATTTCATGCAGCGTCACAAAGCTGAATTGCTCTGCAAGCTTCTCTCTCAATCCCTTGGACAAATTCGTCATCTCACTGAAATCGTTGACCCGCTTTACATACAGCCAGTCAAAAATTTGTCCTCCGCGAAAAGCAGGCTCGCCATTATTCTTGGCCCAGTCCTGAAGCTCCTCCAGAGTTAAATCATATATAAAAGGTTTCATCAATGTTTACACCCGTTCCTTCTTCATTAAGTTCTGTTTGATCTTAGGCAGTTTTTTCATTCTTCCTATTTTAGCACAAATCCCTGAGGGGGTAAAAATTTTTCATCTTTATGCAAAAAACCGCCGGAGAGGTCCGGCGGAATGTGGAAATACTGGTGGGCGACTGCCTAAAATACTCTTCCGAACTACTTTAACCGGCGCAGACGCGCGATATAAAATCCGTCACTGTGAAAATGCTGTGGCAACAGCTGCAACGAGCCGCACTGAGCGCCCTTTGTATCGCGGCTCACGCCCGGGAAAGAATGTCCTTCTGCCAATTCATACTCGGGATGCTCGCTTAAAAACCGGGTCAATTGTCCTTCGTTTTCGTCAGGCTCAATCGTACATGTGCTGTATACCAGAATACCACCCGGCTTCAATAGTCCGGCTACACTGTCGAGCAGCTTATGCTGAAGCTGTGTAATGTCGCGCACATCCTGCTCCGTTTTACTCCAGCGCAAGTCCGGCTTACGGCGAATGACTCCAAAGCCGGAGCATGGCGCATCAAGCAAAATGCGGTCAAAAGAAGCTGGAGCATAACGTTCTTTCAGCTCCAGCGCATCTCCGGTGACCGTCTCCACGGCCTCCAGTCCCAGCCGATCAGCCTGCTCCTGAATCAAATGATGCTTATGGGCATGCAAATCGTTCGCAATAATCCGGCCTTGGTCCTTCATTAGCTCAGCCATATGAGCTGTTTTGCCACCCGGAGCGGCACAGCAATCCAGTACCAGCATGCCAGGCTCAGGCGCAACTGCTTCCGCAACAAGCATGGAGCTTTCATCCTGTACGGACAACAAGCCGTCCGTATACCAGGAGGTAAGCGCCATGTTGCCGCCGCTGCGAACAACTATCCCGTAAGGGCTAACTACCGAAGGAACAGCGTCCACCCCTTTGGCGAGCATCTCGTCCAATAATTGATCACGGCTGGTCATGGTCGTATTTACCCGCACGCTGACCGCAGGTGGCTCATTATCAGCCTGACAAATCGCCTCTGCTGTTTCTACACCATATTGCTTAATCCAGCGCTTAACCAGCCATTGTGGATGGGAATGCTCTAATGAGATCCGCTCCTCGGCTGACAAACCGTCAGGAATACGCAGCTTGTCCGGCTCGCGCAGCATGCTGCGCAGCACACCATTGACCATACCCGAAATCCCCTGATGCCCGCGCCGCTTGGCAATGGTCACGGCTTCACTAACGACGGCATGATCCGGGATACGATCCAGATACACAATCTGGTACACACTCATCCGCAGTAGTGAACGTACCCAGGCCTGGAGCTTGGCCGTTCCTTTTTGAACAAACTTGTTCAAATAATAATCCAGTGTATTACGGCGTGCGACTGTGCCGTACACAAGTTCTGTCGCCAAGCCGGCATCACTTGCGGACAAGCCTGCTTGCTGTAGCCGACGATTTAGCTCGAGGTTGCTATATGCGCCCTCTTGCTCCACCCCGGTCAACACATCAAGTGCAACCTCCCGCGCCGTTAGTTTACGGGTGCTGCCAGCTCTGGCACCTGCTCTCTTGCCTTGGTCTCCCTGACGGGAGTGCCCCCCGCTCACCCGAGCACCATGCCTGGCTTCATTTGTCCGCCGCGCGCAAAGTTCCCGGCTTCCATAACCTTCTTGCCTGCCGGTTGAACCTGAGTCAGCCAGATCGTACCGCTGCCCGTCTGTACTTCAATGCCTCGGGCGTTCAATTGAAGAACCGTTCCGGGCGCTGGAGTATTGGAGCCATCCGCTTCATTACTTATGGAAGCTCCTTTGGTGGAAGCCCATTCAGTGGAAGGCTGCTCAGCAGCCCACACTTTAAAAACATTTTCCTCCCACAGCGTAAATGCCCCGGAAAAGGGAACAAGCCCGCGAATCCGGTTGTATATCTGCTGCGCACTATCATGCCATGGAATGCGCTCATCGTCACGACTCAGATTGGGGGCATAGGTGGCCTCTTCCTCGTTTTGCGGCGTGCGCGCCGATTGCCCTGCCAGCAGCTTCGGCAGCTCACCCTGTAAAAGCTTTGCTCCGGCTACGCTCAGCTTCTCGAAAATCGTACCGGACGTATCCTCCGGCTCAATAGCAACCTCAACCCGTGATATCATATCGCCGGTATCCAGCCCTTCCGCCATATACATCAGCGTCACACCCGTAACGGTTTCACCGTTAATGATCGCACGCTGAATCGGCGCTCCTCCCCGATAACGGGGAAGCAGCGAGCCATGCACATTCAGGCAGCCGAAACGGGGCAAGTCCAATACGGATTTAGGCAAAATTTGCCCATAAGCTGCGGTTACGATCAGATCTGGACGCAGCTCCGCCACCTGTGCCACCGCTTCCGGCTGACGCAGGCGGGTCGGTTGAAGCACGGGCAATCCGCGCTTCTCCGCCGCTTCCTTGACTGGTGTAGGCATCAATATTTTTTTGCGTCCCTGCGGCTTATCCGGCTGGGTAATCACACCGACCACATTGTAGCCGTTGTCCAGCAGCATGTTCAGCGAAGGCACAGCAAACTCCGGTGTGCCCATAAAGATAATACGAATGTCTTGACTCATCGAACCTCACTCCCCTGCCTTACGGTTCGATCCTGGCTGTTCCGGAGCAACCTCATATACTTTTTCCGCAATATCCGTGAACAAAACTCCGTTCAAATGATCGATTTCATGCTGAAAAGCACGAGAAAGCAATCCTGTCGCTGTAACAGTAATGGCCTTGCCCTCACGATCCAGTCCCTTGACTGTAACCTTCTCGGCACGACGCACATCCCCGTTCAGACCCGGAATACTCAAGCAGCCTTCAGGACCCAACTGCTCTCCTTCTTCTGCCACGATTTCCGGATTGATCATTTTAATCAAACCATGCTCATCTCCGGCATCCACAACGATCAGACGCTTCAAAATGCCTACTTGCGGAGCGGCAAGACCTACTCCCTCCGCTTCATACATCGTATCTGCCATATCGTCAAGCAGCTTCTGCACGTTAGGTGTAACTTTAGTAACCTCCTTGGCTACTTTATGCAGTACATCATCCGGCTCCAATACGATAATTCTAATTGACATAACAACAGAACACCTTCCTCTTTATCCTTCATTTAGACTTATTAATTGTATTCATCACAAACGCGACTGCTACATTATCCTATGTACGGACCGCTTGTCCGCATTAACTGTGCCGATAAGTTTTGCGCAGACGCTCTACATTAGCATTTGCGGATCAACATCCAGACTAATCAGCAGCTTTTGGGCCTGTGCGGATTCCGCCATTTCATCAGCTACCTGCTGAGCCAGACCAATCGCATCGATATTTCCACGCCATTTTATCATACATTGAAATCGGTATCTATTCTTGATTCTCGAGATCGGTGAAGCTACGGGTCCCAAAATGTCAAGTACATCCGATGTCAGCCGATCCATATTCCCGAACCAGCCCCGTTGTCTCGCCCGCCCCTGCAGGGTAGCTGAATAGTTTTCAGCCAGCCGGACCAGTACCGGAAGCTGTTCATGAGAAAAGGTCACCAAAATAAGACGACAATACGGCGGATAGTGCAAATTGCGGCGATGTTTCAACTCTTCCCTGACAAAAGAGGCATAGTCGTGACGACTTGCGTGAATCACCGAATAATGCTCTGGAGTATAAGATTGTACGAATACTTCACCTGGCAATTGATGCCTTCCGGCACGTCCGGCTACCTGTGTTAACAGCTGGAATGTCTTTTCTGCAGCCCGAAAATCCGGTAAATTAAGAGCCGAGTCCGCAGTAATAACTCCAACCAGCGTCACATCAGGAAAATCCAGTCCTTTGGCTACCATCTGGGTACCGAGCAGCACATCTGCTTTTTTATCACGAAACTGCTTAAGCAGCTTTTCATGGGCGTTTTTTTCTGATGTTGTATCCACATCCATTCGGACAACACGTATACCGGGAAACAGCTTTGCCAGCTCTTCTTCCACTCGCTGAGTTCCTGTGCCAAAGTAGCGAATGTGCTCACTGCCGCATTCCGGACAAATCTGCGGGACAGGCTCGGAATAACCACAGTAATGGCAACGCAAATTGTTCGAACGCTGGTGATACGTAAGTGAAATATCGCAATGCGGACAGCCCGCCACATAGCCGCAGCTGCGGCACATAACGAACGTAGAATGCCCGCGCCGATTCAACAGCAATACCGTCTGCTCCTTACGCTCCAACCGTTCTGCGATTCCTTGATGCAGCGCGCGGCTGAACATGGAGCGGTTGCCAGCCCGCAGTTCCTCGCGCATATCCATGATATGTACTTCAGGCAACGTGTTCCCGAGTGCGCGGGTTGGCATTTCAAGCAGCAGCGGCGCAAATTCGTCATTGCTTTGCGAGCGGGCGGCGTAGTAGCTTTCCAGCGACGGTGTAGCTGACCCCAGGATAACGACGGCTCCATGCTGATGGGCTCTGCGAATAGCTACATCCCGCGCATGGTATTTGGGGGTCTCTTCCTGCTTGTAGGACGTTTCGTGCTCCTCGTCCATAATAATGAGTCCTAGCTCCCGAAAAGGCGCAAATACTGCCGAACGGGCGCCAATCGCCACCTTCACACGACCTTCGCGTATCTTGCGCCACTCATCGTAGCGTTCCCCGCCGGACAGCCTGCTGTGCATCACTGCCACCTGATCGCCAAACCGCCCCTTGAAACGCTCTACCATTTGTGGTGTTAACGATATTTCGGGTACCAGTACAATCGCTTGACGGTTCTGACTGATACAGCGCTGAATCGACTGTAAATAGACCTCCGTCTTACCACTTCCTGTGACTCCATGCAATAAATAAGCGCCTTGCTCACGCATGTCCAACTGGCGAACAATTCGCTCATACACCGACTGCTGCTCTGATGTGAGGGGCAGCGGCTCTGTAGGCTTAAAGCGCCTGCCCCGGTACGGATCGCGGAACACTTCCACATCCTCTGTGATCACATAACCCTTATCTTCCAGCGCCTTGACCGTTGCAGCCGATACACTCAGTGAGGTCAGGACTTCCTTCAGCGGCAGAGGCAGAAACTCGCTACGTTCCAGCAAAAAAGCAAGTACCTCCCGCTGACGCTGCGCTTTGGCAGAAAATTTCTCCAATGCCGCTGAGGCCTTGTCTATACTTATAGCCAGGTCAACAGCTTTCATGGTCTTTTTGCTGAGTTTGTCTTTGATAACCTGACTTTCCTGGAGCACTCCCCGCCGCAACAGTGCTTTAATGACCTCCGCCTCCTCGGGAAAACGGCGACTGAGCTGCTGCAAAGGGACTTGCTCCTTCTCCTGAATAAAACTGACAATCCGACGCTCCGTCGGGTCGCTCATACCATCATCGGTGAGAAGAGCCCATTCGAGCTCTTCTCCTTGATCTGATTGCATGGTACGCTGTAAATCATCTGGGTCCTGGATAGCATGAACAGGCGAGGCATTTGCAAACGCATGCTGTTCAGCGATGGAAATGTAACGTTCCGCTTTACCCTTTAATGCGGTAGGAATCATCACTTGCAAGGCCATAATTTGATTGCAGGCATAGCGTTCACTCATCCATTTGCCCAGCTCCACAAGATCAGGAGATAATGGCGGTACCAAATCCAGCAACTCCTGAATCGCTCTCATCCGGTATTTAGGCGGCTCCTCGGCAGGAACTACCGAAATGACAAAAGCCTGCACCGTTCGTTTGCCGAACGGCACAGCTACCCGGCTACCCGGCTCAATCCAAGGCCTCATTGAATCCGGTATCAGATAATCGAAGGTACGGTCCGTATCCTTGGCTGGCACATCGACAATGACCTTGGCAACTAAATTGCCTGTCTCCATTAATGCAACACCCCACCCATGCGTCCCGCAGCTATCGTTAGCAATTTACGTGCGACTTCTTCCTTTGACTGTACAGGAATGCGCTCTACCATTCCGCCACGGTCATAAATTTGTACCGCATTATCATCGGCGCCAAAGCCGGTGCCTTCCACAGTTACATCATTTGCCGCAATCAAATCACAATTTTTACGTTCCAGCTTATCTATCGCATACGTCTCCATATTTTCGGTTTCTGCCGCAAAGCCAACTAAGAATTGATGTTTTTTGCTATGTCCAAGTGATTCAAGAATATCGACGTTCTTCACTAATTCCAGTGTAATGTCATTATCTTTTTTCTTGATCTTGGTCTGTGCCACCTCACGTGGCCGATAATCTGCTACCGCAGCAGCCATCACGACCATATCACACGCTTCCCATTGTCTTAACACAGCAGCATACATGTCTTCAGCGGACTGAACTCTTTCAAGCGAAATCCCTGAAGGCGGCTCCGCGCTGGTATTTGCAGCGATCAAATGCACCTCTGCACCCATCTCCTGAGCTACTTTTGCAATGGCAAAGCCCATCTTGCCGGAGGAATCGTTCGTGATGTAACGCACCGGATCAATTCTCTCGATTGTGCCGCCAGCAGTCACAATGACTTTTCTGCCTGAAAGCAACATTTCATTCTCATTGTCATCCTCGTTCACAAGTGACTCGGGCGCTTGACTTTCCGTAGCTTCTCCACCAAACCAACGTGGCTCAGACTTGCTTTGGCCTTTACCATCCTGACCTTGCTGTTCAAAAAAGCGTTCTATGGTTTGCACGATCGTTTCCGGCTCTTCCAAGCGCCCTTTGCCAACATAACCACAAGCCAGCAATCCTTCACCGGGCTCAATCATCATCACGCCGCGTGATACGAGCGTCTCCATATTTTGCATGACTGCCGGATGGGTGTACATATGCACGTTCATCGCAGGTGCCACCATAATGGGGGCTGTCGTAGCCAGCAGCGTAGTAGACAGCATATCATCAGCAAGTCCATGCGCCATTTTCCCGATGATATTCGCGGTTGCAGGAGCAACCAGCACCAAATCGGCCGCATCTGCCAGATGGATATGGGATACGACGGACGGTTCTCTTTCATCAAACGTATCACTATATACCGGATTACGAGAGAGCGACTGCAACGTAAGTTCGGTAATAAATTCCTTGGCGGAAGCTGTCATAATCACATGAACGTCGGCTCCCTTTTGCGTCAACTTACTGCACAGCGTAGCCGCTTTATAAGCGGCAATTCCGCCGGTAATACCAAGAATAATGACTTTCCCCTTCAACATCGTTAACTCCCCCTGACCGAAAAAAATAACAACCTTGCGGTTGTCAAAGGAATTGGCATTGCGCCTGGTTATAATGATTGTCTACAGTTCTTATTCTTCGCCGCTTTCAAGCAGAAGATGATCTGCGTAGATCTCTTCCAACGCTACTCCAACCTGTTTGTGTGATTTAGGGCTCTTCAGAGACGTCTTCTCACCCTCACGCAACTGTCTAGCCCGGCGTGAAGCCGCTACAACCAGCGAATATTTACTATCAACCTTTTTCATCATTTCATCAATGGAAGGATACAGCACGAATAGACACCTCTTCATGTAGTTTTGGAACTGTATAAGCTGAACTCAAGTGTACACCTTCAAGCCCAGCTTATACAGCATTATTTCACTTTAAATACGCTTGGCATATGTAAAGTCCTGATTTATGGATGAACCTTACAATGTTCGGCGATAATAATGGATTCTATTCGTTTACAAGCGAAATCAATCTCATCATTCACAACCGCATAATCATAGTGACGCAATAGGTTCATTTCATCCACAGCTACCGACATGCGGTGGTCAATGGTGGCTTGAGTTTCTGTTCCCCGTCCCCGAATTCTGTCCTTTAATTCATCCAGCGAAGGCGGGAGCAGGAAAATGAAAATGCCTTCAGGAAACTTTTCTTTGACCTTTAGCGCTCCCTGAACCTCAATTTCCAGAAATATATCTTTGCCCTGCGCAAGCGTCTGATCTACAAAATCACGTGGAGTACCGTAAAAATTGCCCACATACTCAGCATACTCCAGCATCTCATCCCGTTCAATCATACCTAAGAACTCTTCACGTGTTTTAAAAAAATAGTTTACTCCATCCTGTTCGCCCGCACGAGGTGCTCGAGTCGTAGCAGAAACCGAGTAGGTTATTTCCGGCAGCTTCTCACGCAACGCATTGCCTACCGTTCCTTTACCAACACCCGAAGGTCCGGATATTACAAATAATAATCCCTTAGCCATAGTACACTCCATTTTTATTCGTCATTATCATCATCTTTGGTGGATAGGCGATGAGCGACCGTCTCCGGCTGCACCGCAGACAGAATTACATGATCACTGTCCGTAATAATAACAGCCCGTGTCCGGCGGCCATAGGTAGCATCAATTAACATATGACGGTCCCTTGCTTCCTGTATAATCCGCTTGATCGGAGCAGACTCCGGACTGACGATGGAGATAATTCGGTTGGCCGACACGATATTGCCGAAGCCAATATTGATCAATTTGATTGCCATATTCAGGTCTTTCCCCCTATACATGTGACTATTGCAGCCGTGCCGCTACCAGGTAGCTACTCAATATTCGCAGCCTGCTCACGAATTTTTTCAAGCTCTGCCTTCATCTCGACGACCAAATTAACCAATGTGAGATGATTAGCCTTGGAGCCGATCGTGTTAACTTCCCTGTTCATTTCCTGGATTAAAAAATCTAGCTTGCGACCAGCCGGCTCGTCCGACAACAGCAACCCCTTGCATTGCCCAAAGTGACTTTGAAGCCGGGTAAGCTCCTCATCAATATTGCTGCGATCCGCGAATAAAGCAATCTCCATTCCGAACTTATGCTCATCAAGCGTAAATGAACCGTCCTGAAGTTCTTTAAGTCTGTTTTTTAGCCTGTTACGGTAGTCGCTCACAACATGAGGAGCCAGCACCGTCATTTCATGATGCAGGGATTCCAGATGCGAAATACGTGATTCCACATCTTGCGCCAAATGCCCGCCTTCTCGCCTTCTCATCTCCAGCAAGCCCTGCAAAGCTTCATGTAAGGCTCGCTGTAGCTGCTCTTCCCAGCCCTCTTCGTCTTCATTGCAAGCCTCTCCAGGCTCACCCAAAACGTCAGGCAAAGCAAGAATGTCGCTTATACCTAATGTTCCTTTCACGCCATAACGATCCGCCAGCTGCTCCGCTGCATGCAGGTATGCCTGCACCACAGTGTCATTCAACCGTGCGACGGGTATTTGTTCTTCATCACGTTCCCTATGGATGAAGACGTCGACACGACCGCGTTTGATCTGCTGCTGAACCGTTCTTCTCAAACCATCCTCAAAACGCGTCCATTCACGTGGAATCCTCATCATCACTTCGCAATAGCGGTGATTCACCGATTTCAATTCCAAGCGCACTTTATAGCCTTCATAATGAAAGATGGCTTGACCGTATCCGGTCATACTCAATGACATCGGCATCACATCCATTTTACTATTGTAATTGATTATTATAGTCGAAACAAGGGGGCCTGCACGCGGCCGGATTTTTGCCATACATAAGAAGTCAGCTCAGCCGTCATTTCATAGAACATGAATGGAGTCATCAAATAGATTCCATTAAAATGCTCCATCGCCGTATCAAGCAGCTCTTTGGCAATGGATACACCCATCGCTCGTCCTTCCGGCCCCTCCAGACCAGACATACGAGCACGCACCTCATCCGACAATTGAATGCCGGGTACTTCATTGTGCAAGTATTCTGCATTTCGCCCGCTAGCCAGCGGCATAATACCGATAAAAATCGGGACTTCCAAATGCCGTGTCTCTTCCGCGATGGCTGCGATGAGCTCACGATCGTAGACGGGCTGGGTCATAATATAATCAGCGCCGGAGGCAATTTTCTTTTCCAGCCGCTGCACAGCTTTACCCAAATGCTTGACATTCGGATTAAATGCGGCACCTACCACAAAATTAGCTTTCTGCTTTAGTGGCTTACCGGAAAATGCAACACCATCATTCAATTGCTTGATCATACGTATAATTTCAAAAGAAGTCATATCATACACAGAGCTGGCACCTGGCAAATCACCGAACCTTGCCGGATCTCCAGTAACCGCCAGTACATGGTCAATGCCCAGCGCGTCAAAACCCATCATGTGAGACTGGGTACCAATCAAATTGCGGTCACGGCAAGCAATATGGATTAATGGGCGCAAACCTGTTTCAATGCTGACCAAATGTCCAAGCGCCATGTTGCTCATCCGAGTAACGGCAAGTGAATTGTCGGCCAGCGTAAGCGCGTCGGCCCCGGCTTTCTTCAACGCATGTGCACCTTGCATAAACCGTGTTATATCCAGATCGCGTGGAGGATCAAGCTCCACAATGACCGTATGCCGCTCCTTGACCATTTCCACAATGTTGGGCTTGCCGGCATATCTGCCATTTCCACGTTCCCCTTGATCTACAGTCGACTCCTGCTCAGCCACGTGAATTGACTCTTTCAGCAATACTTCTCTTGGAGCCAGCGGAGGCGGCTGCAAGCCGCTCAAAGCTTTGGAAATCGCCGCAATATGGTCTGGCGTAGTTCCGCAGCAGCCACCGATCAGCCTCGTTCCCAGATCCACAAAGGACGCGGCACATTCTCCAAAATATTCAGGTGTTGCACCATATACATAGTGACCGTCCACATAATCTGCGAGACCTGCATTAGGATATACGGACAGCGGTACCGACAAGGGGCCTTTCAGCTGTTCCATGACACTCATAATCCCCTGTGGACCGGAATGACAGTTAAATCCAAGAATGTCCGCTCCCTCATCACGCAATACCGAAAAAGCTTCTGCTACTAAAAAACCATCCTGTGTGCGACCAACCTGATCGACCGCAAACTGACAGATGACTGGAATGTCACTGTATTTACGTACACCGTGAAGCGCAATACGCATTTCATCCAGTGAATAAAACGTTTCGCACAAAATGCCGTCTACTCCTTCGGAGAGGAGGGCATCAATCTGCTGGTCATAGTTTCGGGCCAGCTCCAGCTTGGATATGTTAAGCCGTTTCCCCCCGCATATGGAGCCTACCGCACCCACTACATAATGCTCAGGTCCGGCCGCTGCTCTGGCAATTCTTACTCCAGCACGATTGATCTCTTCCACCCTGGATTCCAGCCCAAACCGGGCCAGCTTATAATCATTTGCAGAGAATGTATTGGTCTCCAGCAATCGTGCTCCTGCATTTAAATATTGACTATGCACATCTGCTATAACGTCAGGTGAAGTCATATTCAACTCTTCGTAAGAAGTATTTACTGGAAATCCCAGCTGGTACAAATAGGTCCCCATTGCGCCGTCTCCGACAATAAGTTCACGATTCAGCACTGTACGCAAATCCGGTTTCATGTCCTCCGCTCCACCCCGCTGTTTATTTTCATATTAATGTAACATAAAAGCGACCGCAAACATAAGCCAAAAAACAAAAAAAGCCGCCTCACTCCCCAAGATGATGTCACCAGGAGTGAAGCGGTTTGGATTATTATTGTTATTTTATACTATAATTATTGCATTTTCCCATCTGCAGCATGAAGGAAGAACGCGTAAAAAACTCCTTTTTTATTCACCTTAGCCACAATAGAAGTCGTTCTCTTTTGCTTTTTGGAAAATGTATACTGATTCCCTTGAATCTCCACATCATAGCCGGACAAGTTGATATTAAACAAGAGCTGAACCTTGGGCTTGACCAGTTTCAAAGCTTCTGAGGCGGTATATTGGGGATTGGCAAATGATTTTTTGAAATCTGTATCATCATTCCAGTCTACCCCATAGGTGGATACAGCCAGCACTTTGCCGGTCGCCGCGCCGATTTTGACCTCACTCGACTCGTTTGCGTCCTCGAACGACCAATAAGAAAGTCCCTTTGCCTCGTCCTTGAAGCGTGAAGCATGCTGTACGGTGATCTGCTGACCACTAACACGCTTAAAAGTGTTCGTTGCACGGCTCAGCAACACAGGGTCCACTTGCTTCAGTGGATAGTCTGCATTAATGGTTATACTGTTGCCTCGATCCACATCAACGTACAATGAGGACGCCTTTTCTCCTGCCCCCCAAAATACCCAGTAATTCGAAGGCTTGTTGGACTGGTAAGGAGATTTAACCCGCCAGAAAGCCTCAAATTGCATGGAGCGCTTGGGGTCAAACGCTTTGGCACTGTTCAGCACTTTAGCCTTAAGTGGCGCTTCCAGCGCCTTGCCTATGCTGCTTATTTTATACCGTACGGTGGTAGAATCCACTCTGTTCTTTTCCTTATTATATTCCGTTTGGAACGTAGCTGTTCCGTCCTCCAGCTCGCCCTCGACAATCCAGGTTTTACCCATATCCGTCACATCGTCAAATTGAAATGGCGTTTTCGTACCGATCAGTTCCTGTACTGCCTTTTCCAGCCGGTTCACGACAGTTGGAGTTAGCGAGCCGACCTGCTTGCTCGTCGTGTCCACGGCAGCAGGGAGGGTAGCGGCTTGGGCCGGAAGGGCGGTGGCTACAAATATGAGGGCTGCAACTGCTGAAATCCAACGAAATTTCCGCACTATGAACGGCCTCCTTATTGTTTTCTCATTTGTTCATTATACATCGTTTAGACGCCAAAAACAGACAGAATGTTGCTAAATACCAAAAAAGGAGACCTCTCAAGATCTCCTTTTCACTCATTTTTATAATCGACCATCATACACAATTTCAGCTGGGCCCGTCATATACACGTGATTGTCGTCCTCGTTCCATTCAATATCCAGATCCCCGCCCTTTAGACTAACCATGGCGCGTCGGTCACTATAGCCGTTAAGTACGGAAGCCACAAGCGTGGCACAGGCCCCGGTTCCGCAAGCTAGCGTAGGCCCGGCTCCCCGTTCCCATACTCTCATCTCTATGTGATTCCGACTTCGCACCGTAGCGAACTCGACATTTGTTTTGTTAGGGAATAGCGGATGGCTTTCCAGCTTCGGCCCCCAGGCTTCCAGTTCAAAGCCAGGTGCATTTTCAACATAAATGACACAATGGGGATTGCCCATGGATACAGCCGTAAAACGAAACCCGCTTCCTCCAGCTTCGATGGGCTCATGAATTACACGATCCAGATCCAGCGTTGTCGGAATTTTCGAACCCTCCAAAATCGGCTCTCCCATGTCTACCTTGACCAAACGTACAAGTTCGTCCTCTACAGTCAATTCGACCTGCTGCACACCTGCACCCAGCGTCTCAATCGTAATCCGCTCACGACTGATATGCTTGCGGTCATATACATATTTGGCTGCGCAGCGGATAGCATTGCCGCATTGCTCTGCCTCTGATCCGTCTGAATTAATGATACGCATGCGGAAATCGGCTTTTTCTGAAGGCAATATATATACCAGACCGTCAGCGCCAACACCAAAATGTCGGTCACATAGCCGAACAGCCAATTCTGAAGCGTCCGACGGCAATTCCTGATGCCCAAACCAAACGATAAAATCATTACCCAAGCCGTGCATTTTTGTGAATTCCATAGCTTCCCTCCGCCATTGCTGCTAATCTCATGCTCCTCATGAAGCCTTATTTCCATGATAGCATACAGGGCAAGAGCGGGAAAGCCATGTGATGATACCTGACCTAAAAGCTAGGCTGAAAACTTCGTACGCCCCGTCGAAAAACGGGTATTTCCACCACGGTGACGGTTGCGTCTGCCGCCCCATACGCTTCCCGCCCCCATCAGGAAGGTCGGAATCCCGGCTGCGACGATGGACAGCGCCCACTCACGCAAGCCGAGCGGCACCGTTTTGAAAATAGGCTGCAGTACGGGTACGTACATAACCACCAGCATCAACACGATGGATGACAGCACAGCAAGTACGAGATAGCTGTTTTGAAACGGATTGCGGTGGAAAATAGAACGCGAACTGCGGCAATCAAATACATGAATTAACTGCGCCAGTACCAGTGTGGCAAAGGCAACCGACTGCGCTTTGATCAGTTGTCCTGCGTTATCGGGCGCAATGCGTAATGTCAGCCAGAAGGCAGCAAGCGTACATAAGCCGATCAATAGTCCGCGACTAATGATTTTCCAGCCCAGTCGACGGGCAAAAATATTTTCCTTTGCGCCGCGCGGCTTATGCTCCATGAGATCCTTTTCCGGCTGATCCACACCCAAAGCCATCGCTGGAAGGCCATCCGTTACCAGATTGACCCATAAAATCTGGATCGGAAGCAACGGCAGCGGCAGCCCTGCCATCATCGCGAAAAACATCGTCAAAATTTCACCAACGTTGGAGGCGAGCAGATAACGGATAAATTTACGGATATTTTCGTAAATATTCCGTCCTTCCTCAATCGCCGCCACAATCGTCGAGAAATTATCGTCGCTCAGTACAAGCGCAGCTGCTTCTTTGGTCACATCGGTTCCCGTAATGCCCATGGCAATGCCGATATCCGACGCCTTGATCGCCGGTGCGTCATTTACGCCATCACCGGTCATCGCTACGACATGTCCGCGTCTTTGCAGCGACTTGACGATTCGCAGCTTGTGCTCCGGCGACACACGCGCATATACGGAGACGGTGTCAACGGCTTTGTCCAGCGCCGTATCATCCATCGCAGACAATTGCTGTCCTGTCAGCACATGGGAGCCGCGCTGGAAAATGCCGAGCTGCTGAGCAATGGCCTCCGCGGTTGTGCCGTGATCCCCCGTAATCATCACGGTACGAATACCAGCACGGCGGCATCTGACGATAGCCTCGCGAGCCTCGCGGCGCGGCGGATCAATCATACCGGTCAAGCCGATAAAGATCAGCTGCGCTTCGGCATCCTCAAGCGTGGAGACATGCTCATGGGAGCGAACATCGCGATATGCGACCCCAAGTACACGCAGCGCCTCTGAGGCCATCCCTTCGTTGGCTGCCAGTACCTTTTGCCGCAGCGTGCCCGTCAAGGGAACGACATTCCCTTCCCATAAAATGTAAGAGCACTGGCCGAGCAGCACATCCGGTGCACCTTTGGCAAAGACGATATGCCCTCCCTGATGGCGCACAAGCACCGACATCCGCTTCCGTTCCGAGTCAAAAGGAAATTCGCGTTCCCGTGTGTACAGCTCATACAAGGCTTGTCGGGTGACTCCACCCTTGGCAGCTAACGTGACCAGCGCTCCCTCTGTCGGGTCGCCCTTCAGCTCCCATACAGCGGACGGTGTTGGTTCTTTGCTCTTTTTTCTCGCGCGCAGCTCTTCGATGTCGACTTGAACAATTTCTGCATTGTTGCAGAGTACACTGGCTTGCAGCAGTCTGCGCAATGATTGTCCGTTTTTCAGGTCGGCAGGAAGATCCCTGTCCATAATATGACCGTGTGGATCATAGCCCTCCCCCGTAACTCCCCAGAAACGACCATCCAGCCATAGCTTGGTGACCGTCATTTTATTTTGAGTCAGCGTACCGGTTTTATCGGAGCAAATGACAGACGCGCACCCGAGCGTCTCAACAGAAGGCAGCTTGCGTACGATTGCCTTGCGTTTGATCATACGCTGTACTCCCAAAGCGAGTGCAATGGTTACAATCGCGGGCAAACCTTCTGGTATGGCTGCCACAGCCAAGCTCACACCGGCCAGGAACATGCTCATGGCTGGCTGACCATGCAATATGCCAGCTACGACAACGAGCACCGTTAGCGCCAGCGCTACGATGATCAATATTTTCCCCAATTGCTCCAACCTGTGCTGCAACGGTGTCTCCTGCGACTCTGTATTTTCGATCAGGTCTGCAATTTTGCCCATTTCAGTGCTCATGCCTGTACGAATAACGATGCCCTGCGCAGTGCCTCTGGTCATCATCGTACCCATGAATCCGATGTTTTTTTGGTCCCCAAGCGGTACCTCCGCGGCATGAATAGGTCGGCTATGCTTACTTACCGGAACCGATTCACCGGTCAGGGCGGATTCCTCCACATCACAGCCGTTGGTACTCAGCCACCTCACATCTGCGGGAATACGATCACCGCTTTCCAGGAGGACGATATCACCTGGCACCAGCTCTCTGGCTTGAATCTGTACCCGTTTCCCACCCCGTAGCACTTTGGCAGTTGGAGCTGACAGCTTTTTCAAAGCCCGCAGCGAACGCTCTGCTCTAAATTCCTGCACAAAACCAAGAATTCCATTCAACACTACAATAGCAATAATGGTAACCGCGTCCAAATATTCACCAAGCAGACCGGAGATCAGGGTAGCCCCCATCAGGATGAGCATCATAAAATCCTTAAACTGGTTGAGCAGCATCAGGAGCGCCGATACACGCTTCCCCTCGCTCAGTTCATTCCATCCTGCCCTTTCTCTCCGCTGCGCAAGCTGTTCCTCCGAAAGACCCTGCTTCGGGTCGACTTCCAGACTTGTTGAAAGCTGTTCATTGCTTAGTTGGTGCCAATGTGCTTGTTCCATTCTCCCCAATTCCCTCCCGGTCAGATAGTCCGTTTCCGTCGGTTGTGCCTAGGATGGCTGTCCGTTATTACATTTTGTGCCGCGAATGCTGATAAGCTGGACAGACTTTCTTGATTCAATCTATTCGGACAGGACCCGAAATATCACAAAGCCGCTTAAGTTTTGTCCCAAATTTATGTATCATAGTAGGAAGGCGAAAATATATTGGCTTCAAAGGAGAACATACATTATGGCATTGGACGGAATCGTAACCCGCGCTATCGTACACGAGCTGCAAAGCATCCGTGGCGGGCGCATTAACAAAATACATCAGCCAAACGATCACGATATGGTGCTGAATATGCGGGCACAAGGCGGAAGTATAAAGCTGCTGCTGTCGGCTAATCCGACATTTCCGCGTGTACATTTTACAGAGCAAAACTTTCTCAATCCGACAGAAGCGCCTATGTTTTGTATGCTGCTTCGCAAGCATTGTGAAGGAGGCATCATCGAGAACATTACTCAGGTGGGCATGGAACGCATTATTCACATGGATGTGCGACAGCGTGACGAGCTTGGTGATATTTCACTCAAGCGGATTATCATTGAGCTGATGGGCAGGCATAGCAACATTATTTTGCTCGACCCGGAAACAGGCGTTATATTGGACGGCATCCATCATGTCACACCATCGATTAGCAGCTATCGGGTCATTATGCCCGGCTTTCAATACACGGAGCCTCCTGAACAAAATAAG
Organism: Paenibacillus kribbensis; assembly: GCF_002240415.1. Lineage (NCBI taxonomy): Bacteria > Bacillati > Bacillota > Bacilli > Caryophanales > Paenibacillaceae > Paenibacillus > Paenibacillus kribbensis. The sequence continues at coordinate 2,138,912 of NZ_CP020028.1, read as the reverse complement.
CTGAATCCGCTGGAAACGGAAGAAGCAACATTCGTCTCCTCATATCAAACAGCTATGGAGGCGGGAGAAGCACCCAAACGCTGGATCGTAAATACTTTTACCGGACTCAGTCCCCTCATCGCCGAGGAAATACTGGCCCGAGTATCCAACAAAGCAACTGACGACGATCATCATCAGCTATGGAGTACATTCAGTCACATGATGGATGATGTGCTGAATCATCGTTTTCAGCCAGTATCCGGCTTGAACGCACAGGAAAAGGCAATATTTTCAGTCATTCCTCTTACATTGATTCAGGGAGAGCGCAAGGAATACGCTACGATAAGTAAATGCATGGAGGATTTTTTCGGTGAAAAAGCAGAAAGGGACACGGTCAAGCAAAAGGTTAGCGACCTGCTGCGTTTTCTGCAAAATGAGCGGAGCAAAAATGTGAAAAAACTCGACTATCTCCATCAGGATTTGGCCGAGGCGGAAGATGCCGATCAATTTCGCATTTACGGCGAGCTGCTGTTCGCTTCGCTGCATGAAGTAAAAAAGGGCGACAAAGAAGTGACGCTTACCAATTTTTATGATGAGGAACAGCGTCAGCTAACGATCCCGCTGGACCCGTTACTGGGCCCATCGGATAATGCACAGCGGTATTTTAAAAAATACAACAAATATAAAAATAGTCTGGCTGTCATAGACGAACAATTGGAGAAGACAAACGAAGAAATCAGATATATGGACAATCTGCTTCAGCAGTTAGCCCATGCCTCCATGAACGACATTGAGGAAATACGTGAAGAACTGGTACAACAGGGCTATCTTAGAGATCGGGTCAAAAAAGGGAAGAAAAAGAAGAAAAACGACCGTCCCACCTTGCACGTGTATACGTCATCCGAGGGCATTGAGCTGCTGGTCGGCAAAAACAACCTGCAGAATGAATATGTCACCAACCGACTGGCCGGACCGAATGACACCTGGCTGCATACAAAGGATATTCCAGGTTCACACGTTGTTATTCGTGCTGAGCAATTCGGGGATGCCACATTGGAGGAGGCAGCTCAGCTCGCCGCCTACTTTAGCCAGGCCAAACAATCCAGCAGCGTGCCTGTAGACGCCACCCTGATTCGACATGTGCGCAAGCCCAGCGGAGCCAAACCGGGCTTTGTCATCTATGACCATCAGCGCACGCTCTTTATCACCCCAGATGAAGAGCTGGTCAAATCGCTGCCCAATCGTATCAAAAACAACTAGCGTTCTCCAGGCTACCGCCATCGTAAAACAGCCAAAAAATAGACTATCCAGCAATTACCGGCTAATCTGATAATACGAAAGCCCCTTGTCTTATGTCGGGTACACTTCATGTGTGTGTTCCCATCCATAAGGCAGGGGCTTTTCCTTTACTTCTGTTCAGCGGCTGCCTTCCTCAAGTCCTCGACAACCTGATCATTCACACTGCGGCTGCCCAGATCACCGTGGAAAATAACACCTTGGCGTGCACCGTGAAAATCCGATCCGCCAGTCGCGATAAGCCCATAGTGCGCCGCCATTGCTGCATATCGTTTCTCGGTCGCAGCATCATGGTCCGAATGTCGCACCTCCAGCCCCGCAGGCTTCGCTTGCTCTATAATGGAGCGAACCAGCCCATCATCCCCGTACAACCCGGGGTGGGCGACCACAGGCACTCCTCCTGCTTCACGAATCCAGCTTATAGCCTCCGCAGGCTCTACACGGGGTACAGACACGTAGCCGGGCGCCCCCTCTGCCAAATAACGGTCGAACGCATCCCGCATGTCCTTCGCATATCCTTTTTGAACCAGCGTATCCGCCATATGTGGACGTCCAATGCTTTCATCCGGTGCGAGCGGTCTGCCCATCGTAGCCACCACCTCTTCCAGGGTGATGTCCACGCCCAGGCTCCGCAATCGACTCAAAATCAAATCATTGCGGGTATCCCGCGCCTGCCGCAGCTTTTCCAATCGCTTCAAAAACTCTTTATTATGGTAATCCATATAATAACCGAGTATATGAATATCCTTGCCGCTAGTCCGTGTACTGATTTCTACACCCGGTATCACGGTAATTCCTGTACGCCGCCCCTCCTCAAGAGCTTCCTCCAGCCCAGCCACCGTATCATGGTCTGTAATGGCCACACCCACCAGACCCTTTTCCTTAGCCCAGCGCACATTATCCGCAGGTGGCTGCATACCGTCAGATGCTTGAGTATGTGTATGCAAATCATATCGTTTCAAATGGGTCTGCTCCTTCATTGCACATTCTCCTCTTCTTTCATCCCTGCCGGCCCATCCACCGGGTCGCCAAACACGTCCCCTCCCTGATCGTGACGACGCAAGTAAGACAGGAAGGTCACGACCGGAATCGGCAGCAACGCCGACTTCAGATGAATGGCGTAAAACTCTCGTTTGAAGGTGATATCTGAAATATTAACGATTTTCAACAATCCGAGCGCAACCTCATGCTTCACGGAAGAAGGCGACAGCATTGTAATCCCGAGTCCAGCTTCTACCGCTGATTTGACCGCTCCAGTGCTGCCCATCTCCATAACGATAGAAAGTCGGGAGGCATCTACACCACGATTTTTCAGTCCGTCCTCTATGACCTGACGTGTACCAGATCCTTTTTCTCTCGCTATAAAAGGATGCTTAAACACATCCTCCAGCACTACTTTTTTAGCCTTGGCCAGTACATGTCCCGAAGGAACAATTAGTTTCAGCTCGTCCTGCATCACAGTCTCCACCACAATATCCGGATGCTGGACCGGAGCCTCGATTAGTCCTAAATTCAACTGATGCTTTAGTATATCATCCATAATTTGAGTCGTATTCATCACATTCATTGCCATGTGTATATGAGGGTACTCCTGACCAAACGGCCCCAACATTCTTGGCACAATATATTCACCAATCGTAAGGCTGGCGCCAATATGCAATCTTCCCTCCAGCATGTGGGTAAAAGCAGACATCGCCTCGTCTGCTTCCCGGATGAGCTCCATGCTTTTTTTGGCAAAAGGCAGTAATGTCGCTCCCGCCTCCGAAAGCTCGATTTTTTTAGTCGATCGGTGCAACAGCTTTGTACCAAAATAATCTTCCAATGTCTGAATTTGCATAGTCACGGCAGGTTGCGTCATATGCAGCGCTTGCGCCGCCGCCGAGAAGCTCCCCCGCTCCGCGACCGTATAAAAGATGTGCAGCTGATGAAAGTTCATACTGACCGCCCTTTCCCCTCTCTAGTCCCCCTATTTTAACATAAGAAAAACATCTGTTCACGAATTACCAAGAAAACTCACCGAAATGGGCGGTTTTAGTTTTGTACAATCCATACAAAATAAAAAAAGTATGCAACTGATACCTGCATACTTATACATACCTGACAGCGCTGCGATGAGCTTGAAAACTTTTTCATCAGAACCGTCTGATTCATTACCGACTATGTTTATTTGACTATTTTTGCTTGCGAGCGCTTTTCATTAGTGTCATACGCCGCGAATGGCGTAACCATGAATAGTAGGACTTCAAGTCCCTGAGTTCAATCGTCTCTGACATCCGGCCCAAAAAGGTAATGACAATCATCTTGTGGAGCGGATTCCCCGCAATATCCATCTCGCCTGGCAACTCACCAAATTCAGCCACGACAACCAGATCACCATCAATTAAATATACATCCTCTTCGTTATGATAGTAGGACTCCATCCTATTTTGCTTCAGACATTCCCAAAGCCAGGCGGCGATATGATTCGTCTCGGACTGTTTCTGCTCTACCCGATCTAAGTAACGTGTTTTTGCATGATTTGTAATCACGATATCAGCGACTTTTTTATCACCCATCTCTACGTAGAACGGTTCGTATGTACTCCATCGCTGCATTGCCTTGTCACGCACGGGATCACTCTCCCCACCATATAGGTCTTTATATCTACCAATATATTCATATGTTACCTCAACAGACCCGGGACTACAAGTTACAAAATTGAAGTTTATGACTGGTTTTAAAGATTTTTTAGGTCTAACAGCATTAAGACATATTATGCAAAAGTCCTGACTTTATAAAAAAAAGCCAGCCCGTAGGCCGACTTTTTTATTAATTTACAACTTATAACATTCGAAGATTATATTTCATATTCCTTCATCTTTTCCTTTTCGTCGTTATACTCCGTCCTAATCTCATTTCGGAAAGAGCGTTCGACCTTGCGCACATAGGAAAGCCTGCGAATATTTTTGACGGTATCCTCTGCCCGATCCGCATTCATATAAATGACTACATAATGCATGCGCCTTGAAATGTAGTGGACATTCCCGTATTTCTCCAAATTGCGGGCAGCTTTGATATCGCTTACCCATATGATGTACCCTGTCCGCTCGGCAAACATTCGCTTCATCTCCCCTCCGTCGCTATCCTCCCTATGGTTTATCCGCAGGAGCACTTGCCTCCGCTACCGCATCCACCCTTTTTCACATTCGGATCATTGCTTGGGACCTTTATCGTGTCAGACACGGAAAATGCAATCGTTTCGGACATCGCATGAAGCATATCATCCAACGCCTTTTCCGCCCGTTTGAACTCCACAACTTCCTGGAATTGTTCCAGTTCCAGCTCAACGACCTTCACTGCGTCCTTCGCTTCATGATAGTTCGGGTGAAAATGTCCAAAACGCTCCGTTTCCGCGAATAACTCCTTCTTGGCATCCAGCTTGCGCACACACGCCTGAATAGACGGGTTCTGTTCCACACGCTGCTTCCAATATAAATAATCCGATACCTCGAAGGATCGGTTGACCATATCGCCCAATTCATAGGCGTTAATAAGCACTTCTGCCATATTGACCGTATTCAATTCGGCTACGCTCATGAATGTTCATCTCACTTTGTATAAAGTTCTACCTAGTAAAGTAGACTCATTCATCATACCACATCCTCCTTTTGAGAAGAAGGAGTTTCATGCACTTCCCGGCTCTACGATGTAAAAGGAACCAGCAGCCGCATATCTGACCATTCACCTGGCTGCAGGGTCGCGCGAACTGGTGCTTCAGCACCTTCTTCAGAGGCATACCAGCCTATGACACTCCACGGTTCGCCGGGAATCACCGATTCCGGTATCCATTTAACCTCTGCCCTGCCGATTCGCAATCCCACCGCCGTCTGCCAGTGAATCGCTTGTTCGATCAACTGCCGGGCAGTGGACACATGATAGCTTCTCCATTCTTTTGTCCATGAGGAGGGCACTGCGGAGCTTTCTGGAAAATAGTCGAGCGGATCAGGCAGCGTATGCTCCCGCTCATAAAAGTGCAGTGTTCGTCCGGTATAAACCAGACCTGCTCTCCCCTCCTGGGAAAATGTGAACTCGGCTGTGCCATCGTTTATCGTTATGTCATACGGGCAAATTTCACTGTCAGGACTGTCTGAGCTTATGTGATCTGTTACCGCTGCCAATGGATAACGGTGAATGGGCTCGTCCGTACCTTCCAGCTCCCGGCGCGGACTCAATCCAATTGCAGCAAGCGTCTTGCGGATTTTGGCAGCCGAGCGGGCCGGAATAATAAAATCCCGTTCGCCGATCCGTTCAAGCAGCCCTTCCAGCCCGGGATGGCGTGCAACAGTGTCTGCATCGTCATGTGTACCACAGCGCAGGAGTGTTACCGATGCAAATGCTGTTCGTCCGACACTGTCAGCCCACTGCTCCACAGCCACACGCACATGATCAGGTACACCTGTCTGGCTATGCTTATCCAGAAGGGCAAAAATCGCTTGCGCCTCCATACCCAGTTCAATTGCTTCTGCAACACTTTCTCTCGTGAGACGGTATACTGCCATCCGATCTCCTGTCACACGTTCACAGCAGCATTCCAGCTGCCAGCGAACATCATAAGCTACATCCGGCGGTACCAATATTTCAAAATCTGGCTGCATGTAAAAGGTCCCCTGCTCTTGATGCCCTACCTCATCCTGATATAGCCGAAGCATATCCAGCGGGGATACATTCCAGCGAAAGCACAATTCGCCCAATGCGCTTAGTCCCCAATCGCCCATTCCAAAAGCGGTCAAGGCTTTCAGCCAGCCTTTAATCTCATCCATGTCATGTTCGCTAAAGTTAAATTCAATAGCCGTACCCTCCTCAAAGGCTTCAGAACTTCCGGATGCAGCAGCAAATTCCAAAGGGGCACTAGTTTGGGAGCCCGTTCTGCTCAGGCTCTCCTGTGAGATCAGGCCCACCTGAAGCATCCATTGCAGCAATGACTTGACAGGCAGCCAGCCCTCAGCTCCTGCATACTGGGAGGCAGCGCACAGCATGTATCGAAAATGCTGCATAGACGCTTCGGCCTTGCCGTATCTTTCCATGAGTGTGATAAAGATATGCTTGCGCATTTGCCAAGCAGACAAATGAATCCAAGCTGCCAGTTCCGTTTCCTGAATGCGAAAGGATACCGCTTCCTTGACCAGCAGCCCCAGGCTCAGCAGCAAATCCATCATTACCGCCGTTTGCACCGGATACTGATCGGTGTGCGCGTACTGCAGTCCAAGTCCCTCCAGATCCTCTGAACGGAAGGGAGTCAGTTCGATCAATTTTTGCAATGATCGCTTATGTATGGTTCCTTTGGCCGTCAAAGGAACTCCCTGCTTCGCAATATGTGACAGCACGTGCAGCAGCTCTGCCTCCAGTCCTGTCTTTGCTTCATGTACAGTCACTGGATGATCTGTATGCATCATATTCATCGTACCTTGCTCTAACAACATATCGTACAAGTCAGGTAGCCGATGAAGCGGGATATATAAAATGCGTTCCCCCCACGATTTGGTAACTGCCTCCATCCAGCCTCGGGCACGCAATCCATGCAATGCCAGCTTCGTTTCGGCTCCGCTTAACACTCCCCTGGAAAGCTGCAAAGGCTCTTCTTCCTTCATAGGCTGTCCAGCGTACCGGATAAAACAGCGTGTAAGCACCAACAGTTCATCCGAAGTTAGCTCCTTCCAGTCGCCTTTCGTGTTCGTTACACCCATCCTAGATTACGCCTCCTTTTTCTTTCCACCATCTTCAGCCTCATCATCCAGGCTTCCCATAGCCTCTGCGGGACTGAATCTGCGAACTGCATATTCATAGCCCTGCTCAATCAGAAACAGCTGACGACGGGCTGCAAAATCGGTCTCCCTGCTATTCTCTGTCACCAGTGCATAAAAATAAGCTTTATTCTCACCGGGCTTCGGTCGTAAAATGCGGCCAAGCCGCTGCGCCTCCTCCTGACGGGAGCCGAAACTGCCTGATACCTCTATAGCTATAGCCGCATCCGGCAAATCCACCGCAAAGTTCGCCACTTTGGATACGAGTAAAGTCCGGATGGTTCCCTTGCGGAACGCATCAAACCACCGTACCCGCTCACTCTGACTCATAGTCCCGGTAATCAATGGCACGCCGAGTTCCCGAGCCAATATACGCAATTGGTCCAGATATTGACCAATAATAAGCGTAGGCAGACCGCTGTGCCGCTGCATCAGGCTACGTACTGCTTCCAGCTTGGCCGGATTTTCGGCCGCAATTCGGTACTGCTGTCTGCCCTCGGCACGCATACTGCGTTCCAATAGTTCAGCTGTCATCGGAAGCCGCAGCTCCACACAATCAACCTGAGCAATCCAGCCCTGTCGCTCCAGCTCCTTCCAAGGCATATCGTACCGCTTGGGCCCAATCAAAGAGAATACATCCCGCTCACAGCCGTCCTCGCGAACCAGCGTGGCTGTCAATCCCAAACGACGGGTGGCCTGAATATCTGCCGTCGCCCGGAAGACCGGGGCGGGCAGCAAATGCACCTCATCGTATACAATAAGTCCCCATTTCCGCTCGCTCAGCAGCTTCATATGGTCAAAGTCCCCGTCTTTGCTGCGACGATGCGTCAGAATCTGGTAGGTTGCCACCGTAATCGGGCGCACCTCTTTTTTCTGACCACTGTATTCCCCGATCGAATCATCCGGAATATCTGTCTTTTGCTTCAATTCCTCAATCCATTGCCGGACAGAGGTGGTATTCGAGGTTAAAATAAGCACTTCACACTGAAGCCGATCCATCACCGCCATACCAATCACAGTTTTACCCGCTCCGCATGGAAGCACCAGCACACCGCTGCCGCCCAAGCCGTCAGCACCTTCAAACGCATCAGCAGCCTCAACTTGATAATCACGGAGCTGCACCTGTGCTTGTCCTTGTCCCAAGGAAAAACGGAGCTGATTTCCCTCAAGATATCCGGCCGTATCGACTACTGGATACCCCAATCGAGTGCATTCCTGCTTGAGCAAGCCACGGTTTTCAGGCGGTACAGAAGCGCTCACTTCACCAGTACGAATCATTCCAAGCTGCCTCAGCTCCTGCTTGCTCAGCAGCTCCTCCAGCAAAGCCGGAGTATTTGCTGTCAGGGTTAAGCGATCAACCATTGTATAGCTGCTGACTGTACCCTTCTCCATGTTCTCACTTGTCTCATGCTCAACACGATATGCGCTAACAGTATCTGTGCTACAAGCTTGCACTCCCTCCGCTCTGGCCCGTGACAGCGTCAGCGTTCCGTATCTGGAAACGAGCTGTTCAATGTCCTTCAACAAATCACGCGGGATATCCCAACGGGACATGGAATGCAAACTATCTTGAATGTCCTCAGCACTCCACCCAAGGGCAGCCGCATTCCACAGAGACAATGGAGTGATATGATATGTATGAAAAGCAGACGGGCTTTTAACCAGCTCCGCGTAAACCTGCAACTGTGAGCGAGCAAACTCCGAACGAGGCAAGCCCATTTCCAGCAGGATGGTAAAATCACGTTGTACAATACAAGGATGTTCCGGATTCATAGTTACCTCCCGTCAATCTAACCAAACTTCATCCCAACTTTATATGATAAACAGCTTGTCCTATTATCCGCAGTCCAACCGGAATAGCAAGAAGTTCAACCCCTATTCGGATTGAACTTCTAGGCATGCCAACCTTATTTTTCTTCTAGTGGACCTGTTCGGAAATTTGGCTAAGGGCCTCACCGGCATTATCTGCAAATATATTGCGTACAGCCAAGTCGCCAATCGAAACAATCCCGATCAAACGATCTCCTTCGGTCACGGGCAAGCGCCGAATTTGCTGCTCTGCCATCAGCTCGGCTGCTTGGTCCACCGACATGTCCGCTCTGGCTGTGCGAATACCTGTCGTCATAACCGTATCGACCGAACTGGAACCAGAATGCTTGGCCGCATAGCCGCGAACGACAAGGTCTCGGTCCGTTATTACACCGATCAGCCTGTCACTGCCTTCCCTTTCCATAACCGGGATAAAACCAGTATCATTGTCCTTCATTTTAACTGCAACCTCATAAATATTGTCCTGTGGGGTCACCGTTACGCATTCTTTAGTCATAACTTCCTGAACCTTTTTCATGGGTACTCCCTCCTTTTCAAGAGTAGGTTACCCCATTTTATTAAGCTCATACTCCGATTTGACCCATTTCCGATTCAACTCACTTTTGGCATTAACTCTAAATATCCATCCCTGCATTTCGTTCTGCTGCATATCCGGTGGACATCGCAATAAACAAACGAACCGCATGGATCATGGCATCCTCATCAAAATCAAATTTGGGATGATGATGCGGATACACCGCATTTTTAGCCGGGTTCCCCGCCCCCACGAACATGAAGCAGCCTGGAACACGTTCCAAATAATAAGCAAAATCTTCAGCAGGCATCAGCTTTGACGCCTCTTTTACATTCGCCTCGCCAAAAACGGGCACAGCTTCCTTAAAAAAACGAGCAGCCTCATGCGCATCATTCACAACAGGCGGATATCCCATAATGTAGCGAATCTGTGCTGTTGTACCATATGTTGCAGCGGTAAGCTCCGTCACTGAATGCAACCGCTCTTTCATCACCGTGCGTGTTTCCTCATCAAATGTACGGATCGTTCCACTCAAGCGGCAGGTTTCCGCGATCACATTTTGCGCAAAGCCTCCTTGAATGGTCCCCACCGTCAGTACAGCTGGTCGCAAAGGGTCGACTGAACGACTGACGATACTTTGCAACTGCATTACGAGAGCTGAGCCCGCCACCACACTGTCATGAGAGGACTGGGGCATACCACCATGTCCACCCTTCCCTGTAATTTCAATATAAAAATCATCAGCTGCCGCCATCAGCGGCCCTGCGCAGCTAGCAGCGGTCCCGACTGGAAATGGTGTCCACAAATGAATGCCATAAATAACATCCACTCCTTCCAGTACACCCTCTTTGATTACATGAACCGCACCGCCAGGAAGTAATTCCTCCGCAGGCTGGAACAGCAACCGGATTTCACCTGCCAGCTCGTCACGGTTCAGACTGAAATAATGCGCCGTTCCCAGTAGTATGGATGTATGTCCGTCATGTCCGCAAGCATGCATAGCCCCATCCACGCCGGAACGATATTCACAATCCTTTTCATCCTGAATCGGAAGAGCATCCATATCTGCACGCAGCATCACAACAGGTCCGGGCTTGGCACCACGAATAGTACCTACAACACCGTGTCCTCCGACCTGACGGCGAACCTCTATTCCCCAACTCTCCAGCTTATCCGCTACAAAAGCAGCGGTGTTGCTTTCCTGAAAAGAAATTTCGGGATTCTTATGTAAATATCTGCGCCATTCCACCATATGTGCCTGCAATTGATCAAACCAGGACCTGTCTGTCGAATGTTGTGTCATTTTGCTCCACCTCTCCTTGTTAAAGCACCGGGCAAACTCCCGATTTCTGATAAATCTTGCAGCTTCATTGCGTACGCGCTATCATAGGTCTTCATTATTTATCCTATTGTAGCAGATATGGAATTGTTGCGATATCTGTTGCTCCATGGAGGTTGCAGAAGCCTAACAAACATACTATGATAAATGGATAAACGATAAAATGATATGTCTGCGAGGAATGTACCTTGCGACGAATACCGGGGGAAGCTGATATGAGAAATACGAAGCCGGAGGCTCGAAGAAGAGGCACACCGGATTTCCAATTGCTGATCCTCACTTTGTTGCTTGTTGGATTCGGTGTAATCATGGTATTTAGCGCCAGCTCCAGCGTAGCTCTGCTGAATAAAGATACCAATTTTGACTCTTTATATTTTGTGAAGCGCCAATCGGCATTTGCTGTACTTGGGCTTTTCATTATGTTGGTAGCTATGAATATCAAAATGGAAAAATATAAAAAGCTTTTTGTGCCTTTGTTCTTCATAACCATACTGTTGCTGGTTATCGTTCTTTTCACCGGCTCTCTTAACGGCGCAAAAAGCTGGATCAGGTTTGGCAGTATTGGATTCCAGCCGACGGAGCTTGCGAAAATCTCCATTATTCTTTACTTATCCGCACTGATCGTTAAAAAAGGGGATCGCTTTAGAGACTTGCGGACTGGCTACATACCTGTAACCGTCATTGTGGGCTTTGTTGCAGGACTCATCATGCTTCAGCCTGACCTTGGCTCCTGCTTCATTCTGGTAGCCACCAGTGGCTTGATTATTTATGCCGGAGGAGCCAGCATCAAGCATATTACGGCATCAGTCGCTCTGCTCGTGTTGGGTGCTTCCATCGTTTTTGGCATAGGATCGTTGTTTGGAGATTCCGGCGTAGATGGACAAGCTGTAGCGAAGCAAGATTACAAAGTTGGACGTTTTCAAGCCTTTCTCAATCCCATGGAACATAAACAGGGTGTCGGATATAATCTGGTGCAGTCCCTGCAAGCCATAGGTGACGGCGGTCTAAGCGGATCAGGATTTGGCAAGGGCATTATCAAGCTTCACTATTTGCCCAATTCGTTTAATGATTTTATTTTCTCCGTCATTGGTGAAGAATTCGGCTTTATCGGAACAGCCATCTTCCTGATGCTATATTTGTATTTCATTTGGCGTGGGATGCTTATCGCCCTTCGTTGCCGTGATCCGTTCGGGACGCTGGTGGGTACAGGTATTATGGGATTGATCGCCATTCAGGCATTCATTAATATCGGTGGCGTAACACAGACGATTCCAATTACCGGGGTAACGCTTCCCTTTATCAGCTTTGGTGGTTCTTCTCTGCTCGTGATGATGTTCTCTATGGGCATTATGCTCAGTATTTCCCGTGAAAACACCAAGCAGGCAGTACAGGAGCGCACGACAGGCGTAGCTATCCGCAGCGAAGTACCCAACCGCTTCCAAGCCCGTAGAACCAACCGTTATCGTTAAAAAAAGAACTTCCATATGACCACTTACAACAGTGGCTTTGGAAGTTCTTTTGTATATGTATATGCACATGGCTGTCCGCATAATGCTTTTACTGTAGGTCCACAAACAAAAACTGGCGATGCTACAACCGCCAGCTTTCGTGTTCTTATTCTATCCGTTAGATCCTTTTATACCGCGTCGTCCTTGAAGGCAACACCTTCTACTTTTACGTTCACTTCCACGACCCGCAAACCCGTCATGCTTTCGACGGCTTCTCGCACATTTTGCTGAAGTATTCGGGACACTTCATGAATAGGTGTTTCGTAAACCACGATAATACGTAGATCAATGGCAGCTTCGAGCTGTCCGACCTCCACAGATACGCCTTTTTGCACATTTTTACCGCTCAGCCTTTTGGCCCAGCCTTCTGATAAGCCGCCTGACATTGCAGCAATGCCTGGTGTCTCTAGTGCGGCCATCCCCGCAATTTTACCTACGACATCGTTGGAAATCTTGATGTTTCCTGCTTCCAGTTGTTGAATTTGCTCTGCCATGACCTATGTCCCCCTTCATGCATCCTTTATTTGTATTGTAAAGCCTCTGCCACTGCAAATGCAAACCTTACGTATGAAAAACGACTTTCGTTTACAACCTATACCATTTTGGGTATATTAATTTAGAAAATCCGTACAAGTGACAGCATTCATCAAACTTGTACACATCCACTGATATCGAGGTGCTCTTCATTGAAAAAATGGTTATCTCCCGCTTTGCTTATAGCGACATTTGCTCTTAGTGCAGTCGCTCATTACACGCATTGGAACGCTATCGCCCAATTCATCATTTGTGCCATCGCTGTCGTGTTCGTAGCTGGTTTTCTCGGCAAAGCGACCGAAAGCGTAGCACATTATGCCGGGCAACGTCTGGGTGGATTTTTAAATGCCACCTTCGGCAACGCAGCCGAACTGATCATCGCCATCTTTCTTGTCAAAGAAGGTCTTTACGATATGGTAAAGGCTAGTCTTACCGGGTCCATTATCGGCAATCTGCTGCTGGTCCTCGGAGCAAGTCTGTTCGCTGGCGGATTGAAATACAAGGTGCAAAATTTCAATGTATCGCTGGCCTCACTAAGCGGCTCGCTGATGATTGTGGCTGTGATCGCTTTATTCGTCCCGGCTGTCTTTTTGAATACACATGTCATCACAGACAACGAATCGGACACGCTCAGTCTCATTGTAGCTGGCACGCTCATTGTCGCGTATATTGCGTGGCTGATTTTTTCCATGATTACGCATAAGGACTATTTGGACGATGTGACCGAACAAAAGGATGAAGAATTGCCGCATGAGCATGTCCCGGTGTGGTCCAGAAACAAGTCCATTGCCTATTTGGTGCTTGCTACCGCCATGGTGGCTTTTGTCAGCGAATGGCTGGTAAAGACACTGGAGGTATTCACGGTTCAGTTTGGGCTCAGTGAACTGTTCGTAGGTGCGTTCCTTGTCGCGATTATCGGGAATGCAGCCGAACACAGCGCCGCCATTTTGCTGGCAATGAAAAACAAAATCGGCGCATCCGTCGAAATCGCAGTGGGCAGCAGCCTGCAAATTGCGCTATTTGTTGCGCCTGTGCTGATTTTTGTCAGTTACTTTATGGGAAACACCATGAATATCGTGTTCACCACGATTGAGCTGGTTGCCATTGCCGTCTCTGTATTTATCGCCAAATCCATTACTCAAGACGGTTCAACCAACTGGTATGAAGGTCTGATGCTGCTAGTGGTGTATATCTTGTTAGGTGTATCCTTTTTTCTTATATAAAGTTAACAGGTGCTCAAAAACGATGAATTCTCACTCTAAGGAAAAATTTGGATGTATTATGCTTGCACAGCACTATTCCGACCACTCCGCTTTTGTATTTCATTTTTTGAGTCCACTTATTGCAACAGCGATCATAAGAACAAATGAAACATGGAGTGGTCCAATGCATTACCTTTACACAAAAAGGCATCAAAAAAAAGCATGCTCTCAGACTCCGCATGCTCTCATTCATTCAACCGTCTTTCTAATTAGCCTTATTGTTCATGGCCTCATATAGAATAGCCAGATTGCGTTCCAGCTCACTGACCAGCTGTTTACCTGCCATTTCCGGAAGAAGTCCGGCGCGAACCGCAAAATCCACTTCCTTGGAAAATCCGTACATCTGAGTATCCAGCACTTCCTCATAGAGAGGGCAGTAACGGGTTGCCAGATTCTCCATCTGTACTTCAATAAGCTTCTTTATTTTATCTGCATCTTCCTGAAGCAGATTAATGGCCTTGATATTCAATTGTTCCTGCAAATCAGATGAAGTCATGGATTCTTCCCCCCTATGTCTCAATGTCGCACAAGACGTCCTAACCTTAATATTAGACCAAATTGCAGGCTAATACAAGAACCTGACAAAAAAAGCATCCCTACAGTTACAGGTAGGGATGCTTCTGCTTATGAATAAAGTTAGGTGGCTACTGAAATGTGCAGTCCGTGCTTCTTGAATACCTCAATAATTGCTTCTTTGGCTTCCTCAGCATCAGGCCCGTGAACGTGCAGTTCATAACTGTGGCTGCTGACCAAGGTCGTAAACAAGCCCAGTATGCTTTTCACATCAATATACTTATTTTCGGAATGAAGGACGATGGAAGAGGTGAATTTGCTCGCCGTCTGTGCAATTTCAACAACCGCCGCATTATTGTTGGACATCGTAAGATCCCTCGCTTTACTGGATTGTCATGTATCACTGCTCATTCATTATGATACATTGAAATCGCTTTCTCATCAAGAAGGGATATCGCTATTTCAAGTTTTCAGGATTTAACGGCTCCAGCTCAGGCAATACAAAAATACCATCTTTACGGATCAGAACATCATCAAAATAAATCTCACCGCCGCCATATTCCGGACGCTGAATCAATACCAAATCCCAATGAATCGAAGAACGGTTACCATTATCCGCTGTTTCATAAGCTTGACCCGGTGTAAAATGCAAGCTTCCAGCAATCTTCTCATCAAACAGAATATCCTTCATCGGATGTAAAATGTACGGGTTAAACCCGATCGCAAACTCGCCAATATAGCGTGCTCCCTCGTCAGAATCCAGAATATCATTCAGTCGTTTCGTATCGTTGCTCGTTGCTTCCACGATTTTACCATTTTCAAAACGGAATTTGACATTCTCAAAGGTGATGCCATTATAGAGTGTTTGCGCATTATAGCTAATGGTTCCGTTAACGGAGTCACGTACAGGCGCACTGTAGACTTCACCATCTGGAATATTGCATTGACCCGAGCATTTAACGGCCCCGATTTGCTTGATAGAGAAATTCAGGTCTGTACCTGGCCCCTTGATCCGCACCTTGTCTGTGCGATTCATCAGGTCTGCCAGCGCATCCTGTGCTTTGTCCATTTTAGCGTAGTCCAGATTGCACACATCGAAATAAAAATCTTCGAACGCTTCTGTGCTAATGTTCGCCAATTGAGCCATGCTGTCATTCGGATAACGCAGCACGACCCATTTTGTATGTTTTACCCGTTGCTCGCTATGTACCGCATGTTGATAAATGGAATTATACATTTTCATTTTCTCTTCTGGTACATCTGACAGATCATTTACATTTTCTCCTGCGCGAATCCCGATGTAGCAATGCATTTGCTTCATCCGGTTGAGGTCAATTTCAGCCCAGGTTTCCAGCATTTCCTTTGTCGCATGGCGAAGCATGGCACTCTGTACTTTACGGTCCGTAAGCTGAACAAAGACATTGCCGCCTTTTTTGCCCACTTCATGAATGATGGCGTTAAGCAAATCGCGCTCCCCACCGATCATTTCAATCAGCACATTTTCTCCTGGCTGCACTTCAACTGAGTATCCTACCAGGTTTTCAGCCAATTTAAGTACTCTGGGATCTTTCATGAATTGTCTCTCCTTCTCTATTTCATTCTTTTTGAACAATGGTTAATTCAAAATCCATTGTATCATGCCTGCCCCGTTACTTGTAGTCCTCAAAAGCAACTCTGGTAATAAGTGCTTCTTCATGCACTTCTTCATTCGCTTCCTGCCTGGAAATTCGGCAATCCGATGATAGCTTCAAGGGTAAGCCCGTTTGGCGATCTATAGTCAAATGATACACAGCCTGCACAACGGAATGCTCCAACTGGCGGTTCAGTTCCTCGCAGCTTTGCACCCATACTTGGTTCAGCTTTTGTTGCACCTCTTGATTTGAACCTTTATCCTTCGTGCCTAATATCACAATTTGATCATTTATTGTTCTCATTTCTTTCATTAAACGTTCTTTCAACCAATGCTTTGCCGAGGCGGGTTCTAGCTCAATCCGGACCACCCAGGTTCCCCTCGCAGCACTGGCCTCCATACGAATCGTCTTATTTAGCGTGTTTAGCTCCTCCAGCTCCTGAATCGGATTAAAGCGATCTAACATGCCTTCGCCAGCCACAGTGTTATGGCCAGATGCCAGTGCATTCCATTTTCCATGCTGACGAACAAAACGTGCATGTGTTATTTCCTGCCCGGATTTGCCTTTTTTTAGTGCTGCATAGTCACCACGCTTACGAAAGACCTCCGTAGAGCCCCAGTCCATGGCCAGTTCATCGTGATTACTTACGATCCCACGATATTTAAACTGTTTATGCATAGGCAGACCGTTGCCGACTCTAACTCCAGTCCGCCCAGTAAACGTTAGCATCTCTTTGCCCGCTATTCCTGCAACGGCTCTTTTAAAAATCTGCTCAGGTGTATATTGCCGTCCTATTAGCGCACAGCCACTCAACAAACACATCACAAGTAATATAAAGACCATCATAACCCATTGTTTTCGCCAATGCATCCCATCATCCGCCTGTTCTATCCCGAACATCACTGAATCCTTGAGTAACATTCTACTCTGAGGCAATCATGTTGTCTGGTTTACTTATTCGTGGTAAGGCTAGCTTCATGTATATGCACCTTAAAGCTATGATTAGGATTTCCTGTCTGCAATGAGTTATGCAAGACAAAAAAAAGAGAACATTCCCGAAGGAGCATTCTCTATGCACTGCCTGCATGATCAATAACGATTCGATTACGTCCTTCATTTTTCGCCTCATACAGCGCCATATCCGCGCTATAAAACAAAGACTCAATGCTAATCTGCTCGTCCAGCCAATTCCATTCAGCAATCCCGCAGGAAACAGTCACACGAGGCTCGGTTTCATGCTGTACGCGGTAACGTATCTTTTCCGCATATTGGAGCGCCTGTAGAACGCCCAGTTGTGGCAAATAGATAGCAAGCTCCTCGCCGCCCCATCTAGCACATACGTCCTCATCACGAGTCGTGGAACGAACAATATCACTGACGCTTTTCAAAATTTCGTCACCCGTCTGATGCCCATACGTATCATTCACTTGTTTGAATTGATCAATATCCACCAAAATAAGCGATCCGCAGAAGTCCTTTTCTTGATGCTGCTGTATAAATTGATCCACATAATGACGTACATACAGACCCGTTAACATATCCATATTGGCCAATCGTCGCACCTCAGCATGCAGCATAGCATTGGTTACCGCCAGCCAGATGTGGGGGGCCAGCATTTGCAGCATCTTGTAATTGTCATATGAGAAAAAGTTCGGAAGCTTGCTGGACAATAGTATTACTCCCATGGGAGTACCGCTGGTTTTCATAGGTACAGCCATCAGAGATAGGGAGTCCGTCAAATCCATTAACGTTGAGGATATCTTCCCTTCTTTTCTATAGTCTGACACAATAACAGGATCACCTGTTTTACACACTAATCCAGCAAACCCTTCATCACGAGGATAACTGTGCAGCCTCACACTTTCCACATTGCTCGATGTAACCTTATAATAACTTTCTTCCTGATCAAGCTGCACAATACAGCAAAAGTCAGCCTTGAACATCTTCAATAGCTCCTGCATGGCAAACTCGAATACGTCATTTAACTTCAGACTTTGATTTAAGCGCTGAACCAGCTCATTAATGAGACGCAATTCATGAATAAGTATATTCGATTGCTCCAGCAGCTTGGCATTTTCAAATGCAGTGCCGGCTGTATCCGCCATCATAGCGATCAGTTCTACATCCACTTTGTTCATACTATCCGAACCCGATGGAAGAATCATATGGAAAACACCGTATACACCCTGCTTCCCACGTAACGGAATGCCGATTTCAGTCACTTCATTTTGCAAGCCAACAGGCTCATTGACAGCCATTTGCCCTTTCATAAATGCACGCACACATACATCCTCGTCCCGTTCATGCAGCAGCAATGGTTTGACCTTTGGATTGCGACTGTGCCGATCCTGACTCATATACAACGTAATATCCATTTGTGGAAATAAATAGGCGATGCTATCAAATACTTCGTCCAGCACGCCTTCCACATCAATTTTGTCATGCATCCGTTTTACAATCTGAAATAAAATAGAGCGACGTCTACCTTCACGATCACTTCGATTCTGCACTCCAAGAATATCTTCCATAAATATATACTCAAACTTCGAATAAAAGCAGGATCTAAAATGTAAAGCAGCCGCCAACAAAGCATCTTGTTCAGCAAAAACATGTTGCGCGGACCGTGTAAAACGAAGAAAAGCAAACAGATCTCTCTTGTGATTTCGGCAAAGTATGGGAACCATGTATACAAATCCAAGGCTTCCGTCACGGAGCGTACGCTGGCTCACTTCTATCTCTCTGGAAAAGCAGCAACGTTCAACTAATCCCAAATCCTCATTATCGTCCTCTTCCCTACCAGCAACCCGAACGCCTGTAAAATTAAAAACAGCAGTATCTTCTTCGTTGATCCAGGGTATACCATTGCTCTGCTGTAACCAGTTCCGATATCCTTGGACAAGAAGCTGGTCAATATAGGGGAAGTCATAGGGTGTCATATCCATCTTCTGAAGCCAGACGATAGACGTATATCCTTTATCATCAAACAGCGGAGCACCGCTTGCCTGGACTGTTGAACCGTCAAGCGTTTGCTGATCCGTTGTTGAAAATTCCGACATATTAAGGCGCTCCTTCACAGCAAAATTAGCTGTACCAAGACAGCGGCTATACACCACTATAGCTCGTAGTATGCTCTATTTTACTCTCAACTCTAGAAATTTGCATCCATTTTTCATAAATTCGTCCCATTTTTTTAGTTCTTAAGCCCTATCGACAAATTCTGACGTTTTCATTCTTTTTATCTTCTTGACATTGACCCACTCTTACATATAATATATATTATTGAAAAAGACTGTGCGGCAGAATTATCTACTGTGCGGATCTTAAATTTTGGGCGTAACAGTTTGTGTCACCCTCATCTTTTTTGTTGCTGACAGGACAGCGGCTGAACTTTTCTGTCAGTAGTGCGTCTCACCTTGATTGGTAGCGCCGAACAAATTGGAGCGCAAAGAGAGCCCCAACTCAAATTTTAATTATGAAGGAGTTAACTCTATAATGGCACGTTACACTGGTCCTAAATTTAAATTAAGCCGTCGTCTCGGTATTTCCCTGAGCGGCACAGGTAAAGAATTGAAACGCCCTTTCCCTCCGGGACAACATGGTGCAAACCAACGGAGAAAAATCAGTAACTACGGTATGCAGCTTCAAGAGAAACAAAAGCTGCGCCACATGTACGGCTTGGGTGAAAAACAATTCCGTACCCTGTTCAACAAAGCTCAACACATGCACGGTATCGCTGGTGAAAACTTCATGTTCTTGCTGGAAAGCCGCCTGGACAACCTCGTGTTCCGTCTTGGCTTTGCTAACTCCCGTGCAGGCGCACGTCAATTGGTAGCTCACGGTCACGTTACTGTGAACGGTAAAAAAGTTGACATCGCTTCTTACCAAGTAAGCCCTGGCGACGTGATCGGTCTTCGTGAAAGAAGTCGTTCCCTGTCTTCCATTAAAGAAGCTTTGGAAAACCGCAACCACTTGGCTGCTTACTTGGAGTACAATGACGCTGCTCTGGAAGGTAAATACATTCGTTTGCCTGAGCGTGGCGAATTGTCTCAAGATATCGACGAAAAACAAATCGTCGAATTCTACAACCGCTAATCCTTGCATTAGCACCGAAAAGCACCCGAACAAAGTTCGGGTGCTTTTTGTATTCCCCATGCGTCTAGTCTGCGGCTTTTATTCAATGGGGATATACACCTTGATGCTCAAATGATCAGGAAAGGAAGAATTCATCACATCCGTAATTTCAAAATCAGGCCCCTCCCTCCGTTCAAAATTAGAATTGGGAAGCCATATGCCGTAGATGAAATCTCGTACATCCTGAACTCGTCCATTTGAGCCTGAAGCGTCAAATTCGGCATACTTCCCCGCAGGAATCTCCATATATATGAAACCCTCTGCCAGCTCATTCGATTCTTTCCCAACTGCCTCGCCCACCACAAATGAAAATGCACCGTCGTCTTCAAAACGACAAGCAATCCCATATGACATTCCCGGTGCGATTTTGTTCGGAATACACATAAAATATTCATTGGCCCCAAAGTGATCATAGAATCCCGGGATTTCTTTATAATGTTGCTCATTGTTTAGATTTGTTTTATATTCATGCCCTATGATTTTAATCGTTTCGAGTTGCCGCATCACTGGCTTCTTCATATCCAAATCTCCCTTCGTGTTTTTTTGATAATCCAGAAAATTGATCTTGCTTTGCCCGGGGAGCTCAATATCACTGTCGCGATATTTCCCAGGGGTGATACCAAAACTCTTTTCAAAAGCACGGGTAAATGCTTCTTGCGAGTTATACTGATACTCAATAGCGATGTCTAATACCTTTTGACTGGATTGTTTCAGCCTTGCAGCCGCCTCGGACAATCTCCTCCTTCTTATATATTGTTGAACCGTAAAGCCCGAAATGGCCTGAAAAACCCGCTGGAAATGAAAGGCTGAAAAGCAAGCTTGTGAAGCAACCTCAGTAATGTTCAGATCCTCCCGCAGATTCAATTCAATAAATTCAATCGCACACTGAATTCGTTTAAAATAGTCCATACAAACCTTCCCCGCACTTGTTATTGTTTTGGTTATTTCCCTACACGAAAATTGTGCAAGCCCACGCAATCCATTATGAACAATCCTGCGCCTGCTTGTTTGATTATTTGTGCTAAGTTTACCACGGCCTTTCACTCGGCAAAAATAAAAAGCAACGCAGAGATGCTATACCGATCTCAGCGCTGCTTGTAAATGGATTTGAATTATCCGAGCTTGATTTTAGCAAATTTTCGTTTACCTACCTGAACAATGTCGCCTTCCTTCGGCGTGTATGCTTCGTTCACATCGGTCCACTTCTCTTCATTAATTTTGACCGAACCCTGCTGGATACTACGTTTTGCTTCACCATTAGATGCCGCAAAGCCCAGATGAGTCAGCAGCTGGATCACACGAATTCCGCCTTCTTCCAATTGATCAGCCGTCAAGGTGAACTCTTCGATATCATCAGGCAGCGCACGTTGCTGGAATACAGTCACAAAATGCTGCTTGGCTGCTTCCGCCGCTTCCTCACCATGGTACATGCGTACCAGCGTTCCGGCCAGCTTCATTTTAGCATCACGCGGATGCACGGAACCATCCTGCACGCCTGTTGCCAGCTCCGCAAGCTCCTCATTGTTGATATCCGTTGCAAGCTCAAAATATTTCAGCATAAGCTCATCAGGAACGGACATCGATTTCCCGTATATTTCGTTCGGTTCCTCATCAACACCAATATAGTTCCCCAAACTTTTACTCATCTTCTGCACGCCATCCAGTCCTTCAAGCAGTGGCAGCATGATGGTCGCCTGCGGCTCTACACCGTATTCTTTTTGCAGAGTTCTGCCCATCAGCAGGTTGAACTTTTGATCCGTTCCTCCCAGCTCAATATCGCTTTTCAGAGCTACCGAATCCATGCCCTGCATCAGAGGGTAGAAGAACTCGTGAATGCTGATTGGCAAGCCGTTTTGGTATCTTTTTGTAAAATCATCCCGCTCCAGCATGCGGGCAACAGTGACCTTGGCGGACAAGGTTACCACATCAGCAAAAGACATCGGTCCCAACCATTCGGAATTGTAGTATACCTTTGTTTTATCAGGATCAAGAATTTTAAAAATTTGTTCCTTATACGTTTGCGCGTTACGCTGTACATCTTCTTCAGTCAGTTGCTTCCGGGTTTCCGATTTGCCTGTTGGATCACCGATTCTCCCTGTAAAATCTCCAATAATCAGCTGCACATGATGCCCCAGTTCCTGAAACTGGCGCAGTTTGTGCATAACAACCGTGTGTCCGATGTGAATATCAGGTGCAGACGGATCAAGACCCAGCTTGATTTTGAGCGGCTCACCGCTTACCACTGACTTGATAACCTTGCGCTTCAGCTCATCCTCTGGCACAATTTCCGCCACTCCCCGCTGAATCACATCAAGTTGTCGCTCTACCTCTGCCTGTTGCTCAGGCTTCAATTCTTCCCATTTCATCCTGTATTCCTCCTATTTTATGATCCAAATATTACCATATTAAACAAACCAAAAAGCCCCTTTCATCCCAAGGGACGAGAAGGAGCTGCTCGCGTTACCACCCTAATTAAAGAAACGTATGCCAAAACAAGCGTTTCTTTCACTTCATTTCTATAACGGGTCTACACCCGGTACTGGATTACTATCGTCGTCTTCGCAAATCTGCAAAGGCAATGCCATTCATCCAGACAGCTCCAGACGGTAATTCAAAGATGGGACGCTACCGATTCACACCATCCATCGGCTCTCTGCACAACGTGATTCCACCTTCTACTGAAGTCTTTCTCTGCTTTTCACGATATTTACTTTGTCCTATTTATAACATACTGCTTTTGTGTAGTCAACGACACCAAAAGACAGGCTTTTTAGCATATGGGTTCATTTTGTAATTTTATGCTATAATAATGGCTGTTAAAAAGGAGGAAGACTTAATGGTTGAAGAAAAAAACAACGTATCAGAGCCAAAGCCTTCCCGCTTAAGGACAACCATGCGAAGGCTCGGCCGTGTCATAAAGTGGGTCATCATCATCGGTTGTATGGGGGTACTGTTCGCAGGAGGAGCAGCCGCCGGCTATATAGCCTCTATTGTCAAAAACGAGCCAGTGCGTTCCAGATCCATGATTGAACAGGAAGTAAATAAGAATGCAATAACGGGCTTTGCTTATTTCAATGACGGCTCTCCCATCGGACAGCTCCGGACAGAGGAAGATCGGCGGCCCGTCACGTTTAAGGAGATTCCGCAACTCGTCATTGACGCAGTCATTGCTATTGAGGATAACCATTTTTACGAGCACAAAGGTGTCGATCTGTCAGGAACGCTGCGCGCTGTAAAACAAAAAGCGCTGCATGAGTCTGTACAAACCGGGGGGAGCACCCTGACTCAACAGCTTGCGCGTCGTGTTTTTCTGAATCTTGATCGCACAGATGATCGCAAGGTCAAGGAAATTCTGCTGTCTCTGCGCCTTGAGCGCTTTCTGAGCAAGCAGCAAATTATTACAGCCTATCTCAACAAAGTACCTTTTGGAAACGGCTCAAGCGGTTACAACGTCTTTGGCATCAAAGCAGCCGCCAAGGGTATTTTTAACGAAAATGATCTAAATAAGCTCAATGTGGCACAGGCCGCCTATCTGGCAGGACTGCCGCAGCTTCCTTCTTCTTATTCTGCTTTCAACGGTAAGGGCGAGTTTAATGAGTCCGGCTTTAAAAGGGCAATAAATCGTCAACATCTGGTGCTCAGTCGAATGCTCGAAGAAAATAAAATCAATAAAGCTCAGTATGATGAAGCAATGGCTTTTGATATTAAAAAATCTCTTGCACCTCGTACTGTAAAAGCTTATAACACCTATCCATACCTTATGATGGAAACAGAACGGCAAGCTGCGCAGGCACTGATGTCCGTCACGAATCCGGGCCAGGCGGCCAATGCTGGTGCAGATGCCAAGACCAAGGATGATAACGATTTGCTCAAAGAGGCCGAACAACAGCTTCGCACGGGTGGCTATATGGTCTACACCACCATTGATAAGAGCGTATACAAATCCATGCGCCAAATTGCAGAAAATAAAAACAACTTCTCTGCCACCAGTAAAACCAAGGGTGATGAGCAAGCAGCGGCCATTTTGATTCAGCATAAAACAGGCGCGATTCTCGGGATGATGGAAGGCCGGGACTTCCAAAAGGAACAGATGAATTATGCTACTCAGATGGTGCGTCAGCCGGGATCAGCGATGAAGCCCATTGCCGCCTATCTTCCTGCATTGGAAAGTGGTCTTGTGCAGCCCGGCAGCATCGTGGACGACGCTCCTATTATTTTGAAAGATGGCAGCAACGGATATCATATTCCGAAAAATGCGAACAACCGCTATCAAGGATTGGTTACAGCACGTTATGCACTGAATCAATCGCTAAACACAATAGCGCTCAAGCTGTTTAACGAAAAAGTAGGTATTAGCAAGGCTTGGGCTTTCGCCAAAAAGTTGGGCATTACCACCCTGGAACCGAGTGATAATAACGCCCAAACGGGTGTGCTTGGCGGCTTGGCCCACGGGGTGACTGTCGAGGAGCTAACAAATGCCTACGGAGCCATTCCTAACGGCGGTGTATTTAATGACGCTTATATGATTGAAAAGATTGTGGATTCGCAAGGCAATATTGTGTACAAGCATCAGCCTAATCCTGTACAAGCCTTCACGCCGCAAACGGCCTATCTGATGACGGATATGTTGCGTACAGCAGTGTCGGAGGGTACAGGCAGACTGGTGAAGCGCAACTTCAATCAAGCTGGCAAGATTCCGATTGCCGGCAAGACAGGTACTACACAATCCTATACCGATGTTTGGTTCGAGGGATTTACGCCTGACGTTACATTGGGTGTGTGGGTCGGTTACAAGCAGCCTGTCAATAAGCTTGAAACAAAAGTACAAAAAGAGCGTGCACGTCGCTTATGGGCTCTGATTATGAATGAAGTAACGGCCAAAGATTCCCAGCTGTTCCAAACGGACAGCTTCAAGCGACCTGACGGTATTGTAAGCCGTACAGCATCCGCGTATGGTTCGGATATTTACAACAGTAAGTATTTACCCAAAAATAGTGAAAATGGCGTTACCCGTGCCAAATATATCACCTATCAAGGTGTGAATTACATTCCACGCGATAGTACACCGGATGATATGTTGTATGAACGAACGGTTCGAAAAAGGGAAAAACCCATCTCAGAATTGATTAAAGAGCTTGAGCAGGCCTTTACGGTGATGAAACGACATAACTCGTTGTCCTACTATCTCCCTGAGGATGCAGATAAGGAAGCTCCTACTCAGGTCGATCCACGCAAGGACGACGGTACTGCTCCTAATGCTCCGGCGAGCGTCAGCGTTAGCTACAGCGATGGAAAGGCCATAATCAGCTTTAGTCCAAGCGGAAACAGCGACGTCGTAGGATATCGTCTTTACCGTTCTACAGATGGCGGCAGCTTCCAACGGCTTGGCAAGGTTGTCATGGCTGACGGCTCCAAGGTGTTCTCAGACAGTCCACCGGGCAGCAGCTCCAGCTACTACGTGACTGCCGTTGATGTAGGCGGACATGAGTCCGAGCCTAGTGCCAAAGCAAGCGCGGCACCTGTATTGCCGCCTGTAAATTCGGAGTCTCCAGCCGTTCCCGGTGCGGGAGATGCAACAGGTGTACAGCCTACTGAGGTTCCTACTGCTCCTGGACAGCCCCAGGCTAAGGCAGCAGGCTCTTCTGTAGTACTTCAATGGAGTGCCGGAAAGCCTGCGGACGCTATTACAGGCTATAATGTGTACTACAGTGAAAACGGTGCGGAGCCCTTTACCAACATAGGCTCTACCACATCTTCCAGCTTTGAATACAAAGCTGGTAAAAAGCCGAAAGGCTGGTTCCGTGTCACTTCCATAAATGCAATAGGCGAATCGGCTCCTTCTGGAGCCGTCCGTCCATAACCGTAAACAAAAGTAAAAGAGGGAGTCTCCTTAGCTCATATGGCTTTGGAGATTCCCTCTTTTACTTTTATTATGAATAGCATTTTAATCCTCTATGGTAGACAAGTCCCCTGTAGGAAGGTTAAGCTCCCAGGCCTTCAGCACACGTCTCATAATTTTGCCGGAACGGGTCTTGGGCAGCTTTTCCTTAAATTCAATTTCGCGTGGAGCAGCATGAGCAGACAACCCCTCCTTGACAAAGCGGTAGATATCCTGCTGTAAAGCCTCAGAAGGTGTGTAGCCTTCACGCAGTGCGACAAAAGCTTTAATGATCTCTCCCCGCACAGCATCTGGTTTTCCAATGACTCCGGCCTCCGCAACAGCAGGATGCTCCAGAAGCTTGCTCTCGACCTCAAAAGGACCGATTCGCTCCCCCGAGGAATTAATGACATCATCAATCCGTCCCTGAAACCAGAAATAACCGTCCTCATCCATATAGGCAGAGTCGCCGGACACATACCAACCGGGGAACCGAAAATACTCCTGATACTTGTTCGGGTTATTCCATATACGGATCATCATCGATGGCCACGGTGTACGTATTGCCAAATGCCCCATCCGGTTAGGAGGCAGCACCTGTCCTTTGTCGTCCAGTATGGCAGCCTGAATACCTGGTAGTGGCTTTCCCATCGAACCGGGCTTAATTGGCAGCTCAGGGTAATTACAGATCAATTGCCCCCCTGTTTCTGTCATCCACCATGTATCGTGAATGCGCTGCGTATACACCCGCCAGCCCCATCTTACCACTTCGGGATTGAGCGGTTCTCCCACGGATAACACATGCCGCAGGCTGCCGAGATCATACTTGGCAACAACCTGCTCTCCCGCGCTCATCAGCATCCGAAACGCTGTAGGAGCGCTATACCATATGGTCACTTCGTAACGCTCAATCGTCCGGTACCAGTTCTCTGGACTGAAGCGACCCCCACGAATAACATTCGTCGCTCCGTTCAGCCATGGCGCAAAAATGCCATATGACGTTCCTGTGACCCAGCCTGGATCAGCAGTACACCAATACACATCATCTTCCCGCAGATCCAGCACCATCTTGCCAGTATAATAATGCTGAATCATCGCATTTTGTACATGATATACACCTTTCGGCTTGCCTGTGGAGCCTGACGTATAATGAATGATTAATCCATCCTCACGACTCAGCCATTCAGGTTCAAGCTCTTCTGAGGACATAAGCATTTCCGTTTCAAAATCAATAACCCCTTGCTCTCGTTCGTCCATATCACCAACCACAAAGATATGTCGCAGCTTAGGAAGCTCCTCGCGTTTGATCCGCGAAAGAAGTGCAGGTGTGGTCACTAGCGCCACCGCCCCGCTATCCTCCAGCCGATCCTTGACCGCTGTCTCCATAAACGCCTCAAACAAAGGGCCCACAACAGCTCCAACCTTTAAAATACCAAACAAGCTGATCACCAGCTCAGGTGAACGCGGCATGAAAATAAACACCCGCTCCCCTTTGCCAATACCGTATTTGCGTAGCACATTGCCAAATCTGTTAGAGCTGGCACGAAGCTGAGAAAAGGTGTAAGCTTCATGACGGCTTGCATCACAATACAAAAGCGCTGTTTTTTCACCACGGCCTTCTACTACATGTCGGTCAATGGCTTCATGTGCCATGTTCACCTTGCCTGTTTCATACCACGTAAAATGACGTTCTGCATCTTCCCACTGAAATCGGTTGTAAGCTTGTTCGTACGGGCCCATGTTGGATGTGGGAACTACAGCCTGGAGTTCTTCAATCTTCATGCATACAGCCTCCTCATAATATGATAATGAGAATTGCGCAGGACAAGATAGCGCTTACAAAAATCAATAAAAGCAAATGCACTCTCTTTGGTTTAATATCTAATTTAAAACATCTAATTGTGAACATTTTATGTCTAAAACAGTATATCATAGATGAGGATGTGACGACCATCCTTTTCATATATTTGTTTTTTTGTTATAAGTAGGGGATATGGAGAGCTAGCTGATGGTAAACAAGGAGGTCGTACGCATGCAGCATTTAAAACTGCACCACTTGGACACGCTGGATCATAACGGACAAACAATCTATGTAGAAGGACCGATTTCCGCTGATCAACTGCGTTCATTTGAAATGCATACGCAATTGGACGCCTTTCGTAAACCAAAGGAGCAATTCGACGCGCTGGTGGAAATTTCGGGACTGCCGGAAGGCAGAATCATCATTGCCCATGATGGGAAAACCCTTCTGGGATACGTCACCTTCCACTACCCGGATGAGTTGGAACGCTGGTCGGAAGCAGGCATGAAAGACCTGCTGGAGCTTGGAGCCATTGAGGTCGCCGACGACTATCGCGGACTGGGCTTGGGTAGTCGGATGATTCGAATTGCCTTTGAAGACGGGCAGCTTGAATCCTATATTATTTTTACGACCGAGTACTATTGGCACTGGGATTTAAAGGGCAGCGGCCTTTCCGTATGGGAGTACCGCCGCATGATGGAACGTCTGATGAAAACCGTAGATATGGTCTGGTACGCCACGGATGATCCTGAAATATGCTCACACCCGGCTAACTGTCTGATGGTACGAATGGGAGAGGATGTCCCTCTCGCATCACGAGAGCAGTTTGACCGCATCCGGTTTGTGCGAAGATTCATGTACTAAAATGGCGCCCTTAGCCTAAATGCTTGAGCATGTACTCCACAATACGATGCGAGCGATGAGATGCTTCCACCGTAAATTCGGCATAATTAACGTGAGCCGAGCCGTCGGCCTTATCTGACATAGAACGCAGGACAATATAAGGCACAGCGTTCATGTGAGCCGTCTGTGCCACCGCCGCACCCTCCATCTCGGTACAAGCGCCGCCCATTTCCTGATGCAATGCAGTTACCAATTCACGGCTTGCGACAAATTGATCACCAGACAGGACCTTGCCGACAATATAACGATCATCAAACGATTGGCAGGCTTGTTCAGCCAGGCGGACAAGCTCGGGATCAGCGGCGAATTCCGACGTATCCTGATAAGGGATAACCCCTCTGGCATAACCCAAAGCCCTTACATCCATATCATGCTGCATACATGTGGATGAGATGACAATATCCCCAATGTTTAAATCCGGGTGTACTGCCCCCGCGACTCCCGTGAAAATAATCTGTTCTACGCCAAAACGGTCAATCAGAATTTGGGTAGTTACCGCAGCATTGACCTTGCCGACACCGGATTTGCATACGACAACCTGTTTGCCGTGGATGATTCCTGTAGTGTAAGTGATTCCGGCCTTGATCGTCTTGCTTGCTTCCGTCATCGCTGACAGCAGCAATTCAATCTCTTCATCCATAGCACCCATTAGTCCATAAATCCGGCTCATTCTGTATCCCTCTATTCTTTAATGATGATTGTACCCACACGAAATATGTACCCGCGAAAAAAGCTCCATCAAAGGAGCTTTCGTCAAAGGAGCTTTCATCAAAATATATCCTGTTGAGCACTTCGCTTAATCTAGATAATTAACTGACAACCGCAAAATCGTTTCATGTGGCAAAATGACACGAGCATTATCCACATTTTCCTTTTTCATCAGTTTGGTCAGCAATCGCATCGCTACCGCGCCCAGATCGTACATTGGCTGCGCTACAGTTGTCAACTGAGGACGTACCATAGAAGCCATACGAATATTATCCACACTGATTACGGAAAAATCATCAGGTACTTTCAAACCTTCATCCTGAATGCTATGAATAGCACCAATCGCCATTTCATCTGTAGCAGCAAAAATCGCGCTTGGCTTCTTCTTTAAGCCCAAGAAGTATTTCATAGCTTCAACACCGGATTCATAGCGGTAGTTCCCGATTCGCACGAGATCCTCTTGATACTCAATTCCGGCAGTTTCCAATGCTCTCTTGTAACCTTGGAAACGTGCATAGCCGTTTGCAGGATCTTGAAGCGTACCACTGATCATTGCGATTTGACGATGACCGTGGCGAATCAGTGTATTTACCGCATCAAAAGCAGCTGCTTCATGGTCGATATCGACTGAAGGGTAGCTCCCTTTTTCATCACTCGTTGCACACAGAACGATAGGAACCGCGGCTGTATGAAATGCCTGAATATGCTCATCCGTGACTGTGCCGCCCATGAACAGAAGTCCATCCACTTGCTTTTCAAGCAACGTATTGATGACACGAATTTCTTTTTCCTTCCGCTTATCGGCATTACACAAAATAATGTTATAGTGATACATATTCGCAATATCCTCAATACCGCGCGCAATCTCTGCAAAAATTGAGTTCGATATATCCGGAATAACCACGCCAACAGTCGTCGTCTTCTTGCTGGCCAGACCTCTAGCCACCGCATTTGGGCGATATCCCAATTGTTCAATCGCTTCGTACACTTTCTTACGTGTCTGAGGTTTTACGTTAGGATTATTGTTAACTACACGGGACACCGTAGCCATTGAGACACCGGCTTCGCGAGCTACATCATAGATCGTTACCGTCACATTCCTTCTCTCCATTGCCAATAAATTTTCAACCGAATCCTAGATCAACTAATTAGAACCATGATACGACAAAATACTACTTTATGCAACGATAGCACTTCATCACCTAGGTCAGATGATCGTGGAGTGCACCGGCTGTAATATTCGAATGGGATGTATGCCAGACAGCCTCTCCATCCTTGATTAAAATGGCCTGCGGCGATTCATGCTTTATCTGGAGCCGCTCCGCAGCCTCATTGGATACCGGTCGGTCTTCTACTACATAAATGATACCGTATTCAATATTTTCGTTGGGAGCAGCTTGCAAATAGGACTCCATTTCCTGATATGCACCTGAACTAATCGGACAACGCGTACTATGTTTAAAGAGAAGCAACGGCTTGTCTGATGTCGCTTCCAGAGCCGTATTTAATTGTTGAACAGTAGTTATTTTCGTCATCGTCCCCATTGGATATACATTCCTTTCTGTGTCTTGTCGTATGGCCTATTCTCATCGTAACAAAAAGAACATGCAAAATCCAATGGTGACCATGAAAATTTTCATATTTTTTAGTTTTTTGTATTTGTAAACACCGATTTACTGGTAAAACCGGATAATTGAGTCAGTTTTTTCTCTACATCATTCATCCAATCCTCATCTCCCAGACTTCTCGCATAACGATAAAGGTCCAGCAAGAGATTGATCCGAAGCTCCATTCGCTCCTCCAGAGAGGATTGCCAGTCCACATTGGGATTGTCCGCTTCCTCCAGCACCAGCTTACGGATAATCTCAGCCAGTTCATTGCTGCGAGCAAAGGAAATTCGCCGTGCCGCAGGGTT
Source organism: Paenibacillus kribbensis (assembly GCF_002240415.1). NCBI lineage: Bacteria > Bacillati > Bacillota > Bacilli > Caryophanales > Paenibacillaceae > Paenibacillus > Paenibacillus kribbensis. The sequence goes on along the minus strand of NZ_CP020028.1, from coordinate 2,107,390 downwards.
ATCTCCTAGACTTTGAAGCAGCTCCTTGATGTCCTTCGTCACATGTTGCAAAACCTCACTGGAAAAGCATGACGGGCATGAAAATACAGGAACATGCAGAATTTCAACCTTACCAGCAAAAATCACCTTACGAAGTTCCAGTCCCATCGTTGTGCCGCATTGGCATTGCTTATGCATTTAACCACCTCATTACATAGAATCAAGCTATATGAGGATCTCATCAAATCCAGATATATCTATCTACTAGTCTATAAAAGCTTTGTTAACTCTATAAAATCTTTCATGCCTTGTTTTATTTCGACTTTATACGCCTCAAATCCTTCCACAGATTGAAGCCATGAACAAATTACCAAAGGATTGGTGAAGTTGTCGTTCATTCCCGACCGTTTTTTTTGTAGCTGAGGCAAATGGCGAAATTGCTTTAAACAAGGTAAGTCACCAATACAATCATGTTTGTTATGTGCTCCACGGAACTTTAATGGGATATGGACTTCGGGCGTTCTTTTTCTTAAGATGTAAAGGTAGAGATTACAATAACAGCAGTGTCATCATATGACGCGCGAAAGGATGGTTGGATGTCGAGACTTGCCGGAAAAAAGGTTATTGCTCTGGTGGATGAGGAATTCGAGGATCTGGAGCTATGGTACCCGATTTACCGTGTTCGCGAAGAAGGCGCGGAAGTGCATCTAGCCGGTGCTGAAAAGGGTAAAAAATATATTGGAAAATATGGCGTGCCTGCTGAAGCAGAATATGCCTTTGAAGAGCTAAACAGCAGCGATTACGACGGGATTCTTGTCCCTGGCGGTTGGGCGCCTGATAAGCTGCGCCGCTATCCCAAGGTAATTCAACTCGTACAAGAATTTCACGCCGCACGTAAACCAATTGGACAAATCTGCCACGCAGGCTGGGTGCTGATTTCTGCCAAAATTTTGGACGGTGTTACGGTAACCTCCACACCAGGTATCCGTGATGATATGGAGAATGCAGGAGCGATCTGGAAGGACGAGCCTGTTGTGACCGACGGACATATTGTATCTGCTCGTCGTCCGCCGGACCTTCCACCTTACGGAAAAGCATTCTGTGATCTGTTAGCAGACAACAGCCAGAAATAAGAAAAAAGCACCTTCAAAACCAAAAATATATTGGTTTGAAGGTGCTTTTTCGTCCTGATTGGCGGCTGTGGCTTTCGAGACATTGCACCATATTACTGCTGTCCAGGCCCAGCCGGAATACAGTTGACATTCGCTGCGGTCAGCTTGTCTTCGATCGCTGCAACAGTAGACATAGCGAAGCAAGCCCGAGCGACCATCTTCGCCTCGGATGCAGTCGTATTCAGCACACGATGCTTAACCCGCAATAAAGATTGTGGGGACATGCTGAGCTGGTGTATCCCGAGCTCCAGCCAAAGGGGAATGGATCGTTCATCTCCAGCCATCTCACCACACACACTCACATCAATGCGTGCTTGATGTGCCGCTTGTGCTGCCATGCGCAGCATCCGCAGCACAGCCGGATGGTATGGGTGGTACATATGTGCGATCTGCTCGTTCATGCGGTCTACAGCCAGCACATACTGAACCAGATCATTCGTTCCGATACTAAAAAAATCAGCTTCAGCCGCCAATAGATCAGCGATCATCGCCGCGGCTGGAACCTCAATCATAATTCCGCGTTGAATGTTCGGATTGTAGGCAAGCCCTCTCGAATCCAAATCCAACATAGCTTCCTTCAACAGAGCATCTGCCTGGCGGAATTCCTCGACCGATGAGATCATCGGATACATGACCTTGATGTTCCCTGCTGCACTGGCCCGTAAAATTGCAGTTAATTGAGTTTTGAATAATTCCCTTGAATCCAGACTGATCCGTATAGCCCGGTAGCCTAGAAAAGGATTTTCCTCCTCCGGCAATTGAAGATAATCCAGCGGCTTATCTCCGCCGATATCCAATGTACGGATGACTACAGCGTGACTCCCTGCCTTTTCCGCTATCAGCCGATACACTTCATACTGCTCCTCTTCATTTGGAGCAGATTTTCGATCCATATATAAAAATTCCGTTCGGAACAGCCCTACTCCTTGAGCTCCATGCTTCAAGGCTGCCTCCAGTTCCTTAACGGAACTGATATTGGCCGCCAGCCTCAGTGAGGTTCCATCTTTGGTCACAGCTTCCACGGAAGCAAGTACCTGCAGCTGTTCTTTTTTGCGGCGCTGCTCATCACGCAATACCTCATAATGGTGGATAACCGTTTTTTCCGGATTCACATACACCTTGCCCAGGTCCCCGTCGACAATCATCATATCTCCGGTCTGGACAGACAAATTAAGATTGCTCTCCAGTCCCGAAACGAGCGGAATACCAAGCGCACGGGCCATGATCGCAGAGTGCGACGTTTTACCACCGTTCATGGTCACAATGCCTAACACATAGCTAGGATTCAAGTGAGCCGATTGGGAGGGTGAAAGCTCCTTGGCGACCAATATATAAGGCAGTGTGTCCTTAGGAAGAGTGACTTCCGGTGCACCCAGTAAATGCTTGAGCAGCCGGTTCCCCACATCCTTAATGTCGATCGCCCGCTCCTTCATATATTCATCATCCAATAAATCAAACATCGTCACAAAATGATCAATGGCTTCCTTAACTGCGACCTCGGCTGCCTTGTACTGACGCTCAATAATTCCACGGATTTCGTTCATGAACTCCGGATCTTCCAATATCGCAAGATGAGCATCAAAAATGCTGGATTCCTCCGGCCCTACCATCTCCCGAAACTCATCCTTAATAAACTGGATCTCACTTTTGGATGTGCGTATCCCTTCATACAACCGTTCAAATTCCTTCGCAAGATCAACCGCATCCATTTTTTGCTCAGGTAAATCCCACTCCCAGCTCGGCAGGACAAATGCCTTCCCGATTGCCACACCTGCTGCGGCGCCGATGCCTTCTATCATGTTTCTACCCCTCCAACATTCCTGTCATGCAGCACAACGGACATTACCGAGGCCTGACCTTTTTTCACTGTTTTAAACGGAGCAAAGCTCCATGACTTGACGCGATCCGGATTCGTGATAACCATAGGAGTCACCAGTGATGGAGCTTGCTCCCGCAGCGCCTGCAGATCAAATTTGATCAGTAATTGCCCCGGCTCCACCGTATCGCCTGCTTCTACCATAGCAGTAAAATTCCCTTTTAGCTGTGAAGTATCAATCCCGATGTGAAGCAGAACCTCAAGTCCCTCTCGTGTAGAGATGCCTAAAGCGTGCATTGTCGGATACAAATGCATCACAGTACCATACACCGGAGATACAAGTTCACCGCGTTCAGGAACAAAAGCAACACCATCCCCGACCAGTTTAGTCGCAAAAATTTTGTCAGGCACTTCATGAATCGGCAGCATTTTTCCATGTACAGGGGCATTGAACAAAATTTGAGGGAGATCACGCTCCATCAGCTTTGCAATTTCCTCACGAATCAGTTCTGAATACGTTCCGAATACGACCTGCAAGTTCCCCCCGCCCAGATTGATCAGCCCGGCCGAGCCCAAAGCCTTCATCGCTCCGGTATCAATCAGCCTGTCATTATGGACGGTCAGCCGCAAACGTGTGATGCAGGCCTCCACCCGCACTATATTTTCCTTCCCACCAAGCGCTTCCAAAATAAGCGGAGCACTGTAAGGAATATTGCCAGCCCAATCCTCCAGAACCGAACCTTCCTCGCGGCCGGGAGTTGGAATGCGGAATCGCCGGATGGCCCATCGAAACAGTACATAATATACAAGGCCATATGCTATTCCCACCGGAATCAGCAACCAGGCGTTATGTGATAGATGAAAATTAAGCACATAATCTATAAAACCCGCCGAATAGGAAAAACCGTGATGAATATCCAGTGCAAAGGTAAGCCACATCGCCAGCCCGGACATGACTGCATGAACGAGGAACAAATAAGGAGCAGCAAACAAAAAGGCAAACTCGATCTGTTCCGATACTCCGGTAAAAAAGCAGACAAGTGCAGCCGTCAAAAACGTTTTTTGTACCTTGGGCTTCAAATCTTCACGCGCTTCCTGAATGATCGCCAGTGCAATGGCAGGGATTGCAAACATCATAATAGGGAACAACCCGGACATAAAATAACCCGCTGTTGGATCGCCAGCAAAAAATCGGGGTAAATCTCCCTGCACGACGTTACCTGACGGCGTTTGATATGTACCCAGTTGAAACCAAAATATATTATTGAGCAGATGGTGAAGACCAAAGGCCGCCAGCAGCCGGTATAGAATACCGTATATAAACAGTCCAAAGCCGCCCAAGCTCGATTCCAGACCTGCTATAAATTGCAATCCACTCTGAATAAGCGGAGCAACAAGCAGCATAAGCCCTGCGAACACAGCAGAGAACAAGCCAATGAGCAGCAAAACAAATCGGGTACCCCCAAAAAACTGCAGCACTTCGGGCAACTTAATGCTTTTAAAACGATTATAGGCGATCCCTGAAATGACCCCCAAAATGATACCAATGAGCGTCGCCGGCTGAATGATTCCGTTTCCAAATCTCAATGTGACTTGATCATATATAGCCATACCAGCCAGCGCTGCCAGTCCCGCCTGACCTGCCTGATTCGACATGCCGAGTGCAACACCAACCGCAAACAGGTAAGGCAAAAAATAAAAAATCCCATGTCCCGCCGCATTAGCCATATCAGACACCATAGGGAATCCCCACGCGGACCAAGGAAGGCTGCCGAGACTTAGTAATATTGCAGCTGCCGGTAGTACCATCGTCGGGAGCATGACAGCACGACCAAGCTGTTGTAAGGATCCGAGCCAATTCATGGCATTCCTCTCCCTTCTATCCCTGATGGTAAGCTGAATACATACTTTTGTCAAAGCGATGATTCCGTCTGACAAAAAATATTTACTTACGCTTCTACAGGTAAAAATATCTTTATTGCTACAATACATACATTATATGGATTGCTATAAGTATAATATACTGTACGAAGTCCCCATTTCACACTAAAAACCTTCAACCCTGTGAAGCCAGGGAAGAAGGTTTTTGGCGCAGCTTTATGATTATCCTTTACGTACTGCCTGGGTCACCGAGTCCTCTACCTTAATGCAGCGATCCATAATGACCGTCATTCCATGCTCCTGTGCAATGTCAGCCGCTTCATGGCTGATAATCCCCTGTTGAAGCCACAAAATCTTGGCTCCAATCGCAACTGCTTCACGCGCAACCTCTGCACAGTATTCACTGCGGCGGAATACATTGACCAATTCGACGGGCTCGGGTACTTCAGCAAGACTGGCATAGCAAGTCTCCCCAAGAATGGTTTGCCCTGCTGCGGCAGGATTAACCGGAATAATCCGGTATCCCCGCTGTTGCATCGCATAAGAAACCATATATGAGGTTCGGTCTGATTTATCAGACAAACCAACAACCGCAATATTGCCTACTTGTTCCAAAATGGTTTTAATTTCTTCCCTGGACGGGTTTTCAAAAGCCATTCTGTCCCCTCCTGTTCACATTTTTAGTTTATTTTTATTTTACCCATTCGACCGAAGCACCAAGCGTCGTCAAATGGTCAAAATACTGTGGATACGATTTGGCGACATGATGCGCATCCTTGATCAATAGCGGCTTCTGCGCGCGCAAGCCTACAACCGTCAAGGCCATAATGACACGGTGATCAAAGTGCGCGTTAATTTCAACGCCTCCTTCGACACCCTCCGGTCTGCCATGGACGATAATCTCCGCTTGACGTTCTTCTACGCGAGCTCCGGCCTTGCTCAGCTCATTCAAATAATCGGTGATCCGGTCACATTCCTTGTACCGCAAATTTTCCACATTATAAAAACGAGACGTGCCTTCAGCAAATACAGCCGCAGCTACCATTGCGAGCACAGCGTCTGTTGCGGCATCTCCGTCAAACTCGATGGCCTTCAATCGGCCGTTCCCCTTCACGACAACGGTATCGTTCTCGTGCGTCAGCGGTACTTCCATCATACGCAGCACATCTACAATAGCACGTTCTCCCTGCTTGCTCTGCTCTTTTAGCCGATGGATGGTGACATCGGAATTTGTTACTGCAGCAGCAGCCAGCACTGCCGCACTCCCCGGGTAATCCCCCTGTACAGTATACGTACGTGGCTGATAGGATTGTCGGCCAGGTACACGGAAAGACATGTAATCATCGCTTGCATGAATGACAATACCAGCCTCCTGCAATACCTCCAGCGTCTGCCCGACGACCACTTTGGATTTCAAATCATGCAGCACTTCGATTTCGCTGTCTTTCTCCAATAATGGGGTAAGGAATAGCAACGCGCTCAAATATTGTGAGCTAACCGAGCCGGACACCTGAATTTTGCCACCCTTGGCTTGACCGCCCTGGATACGAATCGGCAACTTACCTTCGCGATGGTCCACCTTCACACCCAACTGGCCCAGCGCATCGATGAGATCGTCATGCGGGCGTTTACCCAATGAGTCAGGATATGTATTAACGAAAGTAACATCCGGACACAAGGATGCAATTGCCATCAAAAAACGAAGCACCGCTCCGGCATTCCCCACATTTAGCTCCTTCACGGATCGAGGATGGCTGCCAAAGCCTGTAATAACTATCTTCTCGTCATCCTCCTCCAGCACTGCGCCCAGATCAGCGATACAACGTCGCATGGCATCACTGTCTTCGCTATGGGCTGGATAATAAATGGTGCTTTTTCCATCCGCGAGTGCCGCTGTGAGCAAATAACGAGTAGTGTAGTTTTTGGAGGACAAGGCCCCAATCTCTCCTTGCAAGGAAGGGGTAGGTCTAACGATAACATCCATATTGTACATGCTCCTTTTCGATTCAAACCATCCTAGTTTACATTAATTATACAAGCTGTAGCATTCATTTCTCCACCAAAAAATATATAATATTCATTTAGGTCTGGCGGAGTTTAATCCGACATGTTCATTAATCTCCATCTGTCTTCAGGATAAGCACAATTGACAGCTTAGAGATAGCTTCGCTATCATACATAGAGAGTGTGATATTTCGCACATATTAATAACACAACGCAATACCCATTTCACATCAGAAAAGAGGTCCAGCCATGACGCAAATCGCCCTGATTGAACCTTCTGAGCTTCGCGCACGCCTGCAAGCAGGAGAACAACTGCAATTGATCGACGTCCGCGAGGCGGAAGAAGTAGCGGAAGGCATGATTGAAGGTGCCAAGCACATTCCGCTCGGACAGCTTCCGGGCCGTCTTGAGGAAATTGAACGTACCGGTGAAATCATCTTTATTTGCCGGAGCGGTTATCGCAGCGAACGGGCCTGCGAATATTTGCAGCAGCTCGGTTATGAAGGCTGCACTAACATGACCGGCGGCATGCTGCAATGGTTACAAGAACAGTAAAAAGCATAAACGCGTTAACGCATTAAAATCTGTTCTTATCATACCACAGCGTTAAAAGGTTACACAATCCTCTCCGTATGATCCCCTTTGACGCGCACATCAAAAAACGGAAGCTTCTTTTACCCGGTCGGGCCAAAAAAGCTTCCGTTTTATTTTATACTGCTATCCTTGTATATCCGCCAGATCGTTCATTAGAACCATTGGTGATGGAATACGCCTTCTTTGTCCACACGTTTGAACGTATGTGCACCAAAGTAGTCACGTTGCGCTTGCAGCAGGTTTGCTGGCAAACGTTCAGTGCGGTAGCTGTCATAGTATGCAAGCGCGCTGGAGAATCCAGGCACTGGAATACCTTGAGATACAGCCACAGAAATCACTTGGCGCCATGCATTTTGATAATTTTCTACTACGTTTTTGAAGTAGGAATCCAGCAACAGATTTTTCAGGGCAGGATCACGGTCATAGGCATCCTTGATGTTTTGCAGGAATTGCGAACGGATAATGCAGCCGCCACGGAAGATCATGGCGATATTTCCGTATTTCAAATCCCAATTGTATTCATCGGAAGCTGCGCGCATTTGAGCGAATCCTTGGGCATAAGACACGATTTTACTTGCAAACAGTGCTTTACGTACGTTTTCGATAAATTCTTTTTTGTCGCCGCTGAAGGATTCAACAGTAGGACCACTCAGCACTTTGCTTGCAGCAATACGCTCGTCTTTCATGGCAGACAAGAAACGGGAGAATACGGACTCGGTTATCATGGACAGAGGCACACCCAGATCCAGCGCGCTTTGGCTTGTCCATTTACCTGTACCTTTTTGACCTGCGGCATCCAGAATCACATCTACCATTGGTTTGCCTGTTTCAGGATCATATTTAGAGAAAATGTCAGCCGTAATTTCGATCAAGTAGCTGTCCAGTTCGCCTTTATTCCATTCCGTAAAGATTTCATGCAGTTCTTCCGCGCTCACGTTCAGGACAGATTTCAACAGGTGATAAGCTTCACCAATCAATTGCATGTCACCATACTCGATGCCGTTATGCACCATTTTCACATAGTGGCCAGCACCGTCAGGACCGATATATGTACAGCACGGGTCGCCATTCACTTTTGCAGAGATCGCCGTCAGAATCGGTTCTACCAGTTTGTAGGCACTCTCTTGTCCACCCGGCATGATGGCAGGACCGTTCAAGGCACCTTCTTCACCACCGGATACGCCTGTACCAATAAAGCGAAGTCCTTTTTCCTCCAGCTCCTTGCTGCGGCGCTGTGTATCAGGGAAGTAGGCATTGCCTCCGTCTATAATAATGTCGCCCTTGTCCAGATGAGGCACAAGCTGTTCAATCGTGGCATCTGTTGCTTTACCCGCTTGAACCATGATCAGGATTTTACGGGGCGATTCCAGTGAGTTCACAAATTCTTCAATGGAGAAAGTACCCGTCAGTTTTTTACCTTCTGCTTCTTTGAGAAGATCATGCGTTTTTTCTGGAGAGCGGTTAAAAACCGAGACTGTGAAGCCTCTGCTCTCAATATTAAGGGCCAAATTCTTACCCATTACCGCCAGGCCGATCACACCAATCTGCTGTTTTGCCATCTGGTTCCTCATCCTTTGCAACATATTTTTTATTCTATATCGCCGTTTTACCGCATTACACTTTATGTGAATCGGAACACGTGCACTTCTATTTTAACGTTTTTGGTGTCAGAAGTGAACCCCTGTCTATTCGCAGAGCAAAACACCCCATTTTCATGAGGTGTTCCGATGTAAAGTACTACGCTTCCATCATTAGCAATTGACGGGATAGCGTTTGCAGGCGTTCCTGGCATTTCCCTGCTTTCGCCGTATTTCCCTCACCCATCGCCATAAACAGCTTCTCCAACACATCGTCTACTTCCATTTTGAGCAACAGCAACCGGGTTTCGCCTTCATTGGAGGTGTACATATCCTCCATTTCCTGTACGGACAGCACCGGTCCCTTCTGATAAATAACACGCTGCTTAAAGCCAGTTACCTCGACCAGACGAATGACCTCACCGAACAAAATATTTTCCACTAAAATATGATGGTCCTTGACTCTTTTGACAATGGCATGACCTCGGGTGCTTCCAATCAGCTTCTCCAGCCACTCGGCCAGCTTGGCGTCGCGGATCACATAATCTCCAGCCAACTTGTAATGCCCTGTGCGCAATTGTTGAAAACGGAGCTTCACCAGCTTGCGCCCGGTTCTCACCGACAAAACCAGATACGACTCATCCTCGCTCCAGTACAGCGAATACCCTTCCGATATCAAATCCTTGATCAGATTATGGATATGCCGACGGCTAAACCGGAGCTCTAGATTACAATATTCTACCTCACAGCCCTTGTTCACGGCATTCCCTCCTTTTTCAAGTCCGATTCAAGAAGTCCGGCTACAGCAGCCTGCGGCTTTCCCGCTTGATCTTCCTTTGCTCTATTTTATACTTCATTTTATGTAAGGGTACTTGGTTATTTGACCTATTTTTATGAGTAACAGCGCACAATCCTACTTTTGCCTTATATGCTTGTACCGAGCCTGGTCTAAAGTCGGTCAAGCCCACCAGCATTATGCTATAATCGGACATAGTACGCCAAACGATATGGCTTACCCCAGAGATACAGGAGGAAACGGAATGACATTCAGTGGATTTACCGCAGAGGATTTTGAGGTTTTTGAAGTACCGGGGCTGGAGCCTCGCATGGAGGTGCTAGTTCAGCAGCTGCGGCCCAAGCTGGAGGCAATTGGCGAGGAGTTAGCCCCGTTCCTGACAGAATTATGTGGCGAGCCTATGCACGTTCACGTTGCCAAGCATGCACGACGCAAGGTCAATCCCCCGATAGATACTTGGGTAGCCTGGGCAGCAAATAAGCGCGGATATAAGGCCTTGCCGCATTTCGAGGTAGGTATGTTTGCTTCCCATATTTTCGTCATATTCGCAGTCATTTATGAAAGTCCGAACAAAATCACGTTTGCCCAGGCGCTTGAAGCCAACCTGAGCGATGTACGCTCCAACATACCGGGGCATTTTTACTGGTCCATGGACCACATGAATCCAGAAGGCACAGAGCAGCAACAAATGGACACGAAAGAGTTTCAAACCATCATTAACAAGCTGCAGCAGGTGAAAAAAGCCGAGATCATGTGTGGGCTCCGTATTGATCGGAATGACCCTCTGGCCAGTGACGGAGCAGCGCTGCTGCAGACGGTACGCTCCACCTTTGAGTATTTGCTGCCGCTGTACCGGATGGCGTTTCCAAAAGAATAACTTCCGATAAATGCAGCCCTGATCCGCTTTTAAGAGCATAGTTCAGGCCTTAACAACGGTTTTTCTACGCGGACGACGCGCCAGAGCCAAATGGCAGCCGAACATAAGCAGCATCACGACACCACTGATAATAAATGGGGCTGTGTGACCTGCACGGTCCCATAGCACTCCTGACACGAGCGGACCGATAACCATCCCCGAGCCTTGGAGCGTTAGAAAAAAGCCCCATACTGTTGCTCGTTCGCTTTCCGGGATCAGTTTGGCTAGAAATGTATTCCATGCAGGCAAAATGAGAGCATATCCCAAACCAATCAGCGCTACGGCTATGAACACAAACGGAATAGATCGGACGGTTGAGAAGAAAAACAACGTGATGCCGGCAAGCAAAAAGCCAATATGCAGAAAATACTCCGTTCCAAGTCGATCAACCAGCTTACCGCACGGAATCAGTGCCAGCACAGTCACCCCACCGCCTGCAATCAAAAGCACGCTGTATAGGTTCGGTGAAATTCCGAGGTCCGTCCGTGCGTACAGCGTCAGTACCGGGCTGATCAGACCGATAACAAACGACTGTAAAAACAGAGCCGGATAAATAAGTGGATTGACGTTTAGCTTTGTTTTGAGCGTGCTGATCGTTTCCTTGATTCCTTTCCATAGTTGCTGCTTCTGCTTGATGGTCCCACCGGAAGACACTGCAGCGCTTCGCTCGGGATTTTCTGTAGCAGTTGTTTTGTTCGATCCAGGCAGCATGAGAGCAACCAGCAACAATACAATGCTGCATCCTATCAAAATCATGAACACCATTCCGTAAGAATGCCCATAATATGACATAGCAAAGTTCATAACAAGCGGCCCTAGCCCCGTCCCGCCCATGGACGCAATTTCCAATGTTCCCATCGCTGCGCCGTTGCTGTTATTAGGTCCAGACATTTCGGTCGTTCCAGTCATGACACAAGGCCAGAGCGGAGAGGTGCCAAGTCCGAGCAGCAGACATGCTGCCACGAGCCACACAGGCTCCCTGAGCACGCTTAGCGTAATGATCGCTACAAGTGTAAATAACAGCGCGGTCGACATCGTTCCACGGTAGCCGAGCCGTTCAGCCATCCAGCCCGCCGGCGCCCGAAACGCATTGTCGCCAAAATATTGAAGCGAAAAGGCCAAACCAATAATGCCCGCTGACAGCCCAAGTGTTTCCCCCATATATACCGGTAGGATGGCCACCAGTAGAGAACCTTTCATAAATTCGACCAAAAATACCAGCACCCATAATTGCGCAAAAAAAGGAGACCACAGCCGTCGTGGAGCTTTTTCCTGTCCAATTTGCCTCATCCGTCCCACATCCTCACCTTCGTTTTTTGAGTTATCAAGTCCAGGTTCTTCCACTACTCCACTTTTCCACAAATAAATGCATCCTTAACCGCTTGCATTCCTACTTCAAACTGCTATACTCAATTTTGTTCTATTATCAATTGCACAGGATTGTCGAATCCTGCATGAAAGGTTGTGACAACACTAATGAATCAAAGCAACACCCCGCTTTTTACTGCTTTGAAAAAGCATGCTCAGAGCAACCCGGTTCAATTTCACATCCCAGGTCATAAAAAGGGAGTGGGAGCAGATCCGGAATTTCGCGAATTTATGGGGGATAATGCCTTTTCCATAGATATGATCAACATCGCTCCATTGGACGATCTGCATCAGCCGTCAGGCGTCATCGAAGAAGCTCAAAAGCTTGCAGCAGAAGCCTTCGGAGCTGATTATACTTATTACAGTGTACAGGGAACAAGTGGAGCCATCATCACTATGATTATGTCCATTTGCTTGCCGGGTGATAAAATTATTGTACCCCGAAATATACACAAATCCATAATGTCTGCCATTATCTTTGCTGGTGCAAAGCCGGTATTCATATCTCCAGTCAGTGATGAGAATCTTGGTATTCACCACGGGGTTACAACCAAGTCCGTACGCCGGGCATTGGAACGTCACCCTGACGCCAAGGGCGTCCTTGTCATCAACCCGACATATTACGGTGTGTGCGCCGATCTGAAGGAAATTGTTGATCTCGCTCACAGCTATAATGTGCCGGTCCTGGTCGATGAGGCTCACGGTGTACTGATTCATTTTCATACTGATCTGCCGATGTCCGCCATGGAGGCGGGAGCAGACATGTCAGCTACCAGCGTTCACAAGCTGGGCGGTTCCCTGACCCAAAGCTCGATTCTGAATGTGAATACAAAGAACGGATACATTAATCCGCAGCGTGTACAAACTATTTTCAGTATGCTGACGACGACATCCACTTCGTATATTCTGCTGGCTTCGTTGGACACATCCCGACGCAACCTGGCGCTTAACGGCCATGAAATAGCTCAACGCGCTCTGGATCTGGCTGAATATTGCCGGGCAGAGGTCAACAAGATTGAAGGGCTGTATTGCTTTGGCAGTGAGATTCTTGGCACCGAAGCTACCTATGATTATGATCCAACCAAAATTACGATTCATATCCGCCACTTGGGCCTTACCGGATACGATGTGGAAAATTGGCTGAGAGATCACTACAATATCGAGGTTGAGCTTAGCGATATGTACAATATTCTCTGTCTGGTGACCCCCGGGGATACCAAAGAGGATGTTGAGATTTTATTGAAAGCTCTGCGCGAACTGGCTTCTATACATTATTCTACAGGTCAGCAGCATGAGCTGATTGTAAAAATACCTGATATCCCGCAGCTCTCCCTCATTCCGAGAGACGCTTTTTACGGAGATACGGAAGTAGTTCCATTCAAGGAATCGGCTGGTCGTATTATTGCGGAGTTTATTTATGTATATCCACCGGGTATTCCGATCTTGCTGCCGGGAGAAGTGATTTCGCAGGACAATATTGATTATATTGTCGATCATGTGGAAGTAGGCCTGCCTGTTAAAGGACCTGAGGATCGAACGGTACATCAGGTGAAGGTTATCGTCGAAACGGACGCTATTTCATAATGCCGATCTGAGAGTCCGTGCTTGCAATACATGTTGATAGTCAACAAAAAAAGCCCCCATTCGGGGGCTTTTTAATGTCTTGAAGAGCTTCTAACAGCTGCTGTATCCAATTCTATTCGTATTGGGCAACAAGCTCGCTATATGCAGCTTCTACACGTTTCCATTCATCTTCGTCCTCAATATTGTAAAGCACCATTTCTTCGTTTTCTTCTTCCATACGAAGAATAATGCCATCCGCTTCAGGATTGCCTCGCTCCAGCAGAAGGGCGTAAACGTGATCTTCTACGTCAAAGGTCTCTACCAGCACCATTTCTACATCTTTACCATTTTCATCAGTTAGCGTAAGAACCATTTCTTCATGTTCGTGGTCATGATCGTGGTTGCAGGCTTCACCGTGTTCATGTTTGTGATCACTCATGGAAATACCTACCTTCAAATTGTTTTATTTTCCCTCGTATCGTAACATGATCAAGGATGCAGGTCAATTTGGGGTATGCCTAATTTATCGCTGTAATGACTTTTTCGGACACTAATGTATAGCTGCTGTCTTTGCTTTCTTTAATATAAAAACCGACACGGTAATTCCCTGCTGTTTTGAAATCATACGTAAAGTCACTGGTACGGAACCAAAAGTTATCCTTTTGTTCTCCTTTGATATCCTGGGACTGAATATCCTTTACATTGCCCGAAGGGTCGGTGATCGCTACCTTCACTCCAGAAATATCCGTTTTCAAGGTATCAATTTGACTAAATACATTGAATTTCACCTTGTTGCCTTTATTCACGTTACCAAACACAGTATCCCCCTTGAATAGGAACATATGCACGTTAGGCTGGTCGAAAACAACTTTCCCGCCAGATGGATCAAAATTTACAATTCCGTTAAAATCGCGAATAGGCACATACGTTTTTCCATCAATGACAACCGCGCCATCCTTCGACACTTCTCCATTAATAATCAGTTGCACTTGGTCCTTGGCGGATTCCGCCGAAATGACGGTCCCTCCCATTATCGAAAAGGCCATCATTAGGGCCATCACTTTTCTGAATTTAACCACCACTTATCCCTCCATCGTTATCTGTTAAAAACCTGTCGTTGTACATTTATACCTAGCTCAGCCCCACAAGTTGCGCTGTACTCCACAAATTGTCCAAAATTTTCACATAGCCTGCCAAATCCTTTAGTTCCAGCAGTATAGATGATAAAATACGACTGTAAAAGATCCTATACACATAGCCTGGAGGGTGAGCCTAAAATGAGCCTAACGATACAAATGCTTGGGACAGGCAGTGCCTTTGCTAAGCATTATTACAACAACAACGCGCTGCTGGATAGCGGTGAAGGGAAACTGCTGATTGATTGCGGAACTACCGCTTCTCTGGCTCTGCACCAAATGGGCGTTCCTTTATCTGAAATTGACGCTATCTTAATCACCCATATTCACGCGGATCATGTCGGAGGTCTGGAGGAATTCGGCTTCCAGATGAACATTCTCCACCGTCGCAAGCCTGTACTTTATATCGCTGAACCACTAATCCATCCACTATGGGAACACACACTCAAAGGCGGTATGTCACAGCAAGGCATGATTGATAGGCTCGAAGATGTTTTTGAGGTAAATGTACTAACACCTGGTAAATCTGCTGTTTTAGTATCTGGTATCCAGGTGGAACTCATCCCTACGCAACATATTCCCGGTAAAAACAGCTACTCGCTATTCATTAATGATCGTCTTTTTTATAGTGCGGATATGATTTTTGATCCTGATTTGCTTCATCACCTGGTGTATGAGCGTGGATGTCAGAGTATTCTACATGAGGTTCAGCTGCAAGGTGCGGGAGAAGTCCATACGACACTGGACGAGCTGCTAAGCCTGCCACAACCTCTTCAAGAGCGTATTCACCTGATGCACTATAGTGATGATATGGAACAATTTCGGGAGAAGGCAGGGGTCATGTCCTTTCTGGAGCAGCAACGCAAGTATCCCCTTGCCGAACTGGAACGTGCAAAGCAATAATGCCAATTACGGCTGAAGTGAGTAACAAAAAGCCGCCAAGCCTTCCTACAAAGGATAGCTGGCGGCTTCCATATATTTTTGCGTTTGATAGTAGACTTAAGTTTTAGTGTTAAACCCCGGGTCAGAACAACGGCAGCTGATCCAGATTATTGGTAGGATCCCCATCGGCATCTCCGCGAATTCGTTTGCTTCCATCCTTTGCCTTAAACACATTTACGCCTGCAATTGAGCCTGCTTCAATCTCATTTAGTGCCTGATTGTAATCCAGAATTCGCCCGGTGGACGTCTGAAAAGACGTCAGATCGCCATCCCCGTTTTTGCGTACCGCCGTAATCTGTTCCCGTTCTGTATTTGCCATGCTGCATCGCTCCTTAGCCATAGTATAGTGGAGGAACTCTCATTAGCATGGACTCTGTACAGAATTTTATGCATCTAGCACGATCGTTTACAGCTTTTTGCGCATACGTACGTGCGGAATTCCGGCATCGTCAAAAGGTTCATCGGATATCGTCTCATACCCGAGCTTTTCATAAAACTTTTCAGCTTGGCATTGGGCATC
This sequence comes from Paenibacillus kribbensis, assembly GCF_002240415.1. NCBI lineage: Bacteria > Bacillati > Bacillota > Bacilli > Caryophanales > Paenibacillaceae > Paenibacillus > Paenibacillus kribbensis. Next base: position 2,091,126 of record NZ_CP020028.1, on the reverse strand, counting down.
CAGCAGTGAGTATCTTAACCCCAGCTCACGTGCGCGTTCTTCCAGTGCCAGTAGCAATACACGCCCATAACCCGCCGCACGATACTCCTTGAGCACGGCAATACGCTGCATTTTAGCAGTATCTTCTTCATAATACGTCAGTCGACCAGTAGCCACCATTTCACCATGGTCACAAATTAGCAAATGATGAACGGCATCTCCCAGCTTGTCATAATGATCAAGCTCCAGTTCAAGAGGCACCTTTTGTTCCTCGACAAACACTTTGGTACGGATCGATATCGCTTCCTGTAGCTGTTCCTCTGTCGTTACACTGATAATTTCTGCGGCCATTCTCTGCTCCCCCTATCACCAATCCAATTGACAAACCTGGTAAATTTGAATTATATATATAAATGGCGACAAAATTCAAGTATCTTTATTTTTTTGCTTTACATATATGGTTAATACATGATATTATCTAGTAACCGCAGGACGGTAGCTCAGCGGGAGAGCATTATCTTGACAGGGTAAGGGTCATGGGTTCGATCCCCATCCGTCCTATACGTCAAAAGCCTTGATGATCAAGGCTTTTTTTATTTGTTTAGGGATAAGTTAGAATGTAAAGGGGAGTAAAACGACTTTGTGGTCAAGATTTGGTCAAGAATTGTTTTTTCGGAGTGTTTGGAACGTAGGAAATCGTCTATTGTTAGAATTTACTAGTCAAAAATATACTCCTTTGAAGATAAGAAGAGCCGACCGCATTATGGTCGGCTCTTCTATATGTTCTCACTGCAACGGCTTTAATACCTTGATTTCATCTTCCGTCAAACCAGAGGCTTTAGCTATAACTGACATTTCAACACCAAGAGCAAGTAGCCTTCTTGCCACTTCTTTTTTGGCTTCTGCTGTTGCTCTTTTGGCTGCGACTTCAGCCGCTTCATACATTGATGCTTCATCATGCAGATACTTCTGACGGTCTTCATACTGTCTCCGCGCTTCCAAGTCCTGACTCAAAAACTCCAACGTATCCATTGCTTTCTTTAATACAGGTTCATTTATTGTCAGCACCTCCCATTTGGATTGATCTGCACCTTTCAGGAACAGCAGCCAATTCACAAGCCCACCTTCCTCGATGGAGACAGCTTGTTCATCTAACTTGGGCAGCTCCAGAAAGTGGATTTCAATATCGTCGATTAACGAAATTCCGGTACGATCTTCTCGCAGATGAAACACATTATGATATTGATTATTCCGTAGTAAAGCATAGTCCAGAATGTTAATGGTCACACACCGTTTTAACTGGCTATATGGCTGCCCTTCCTGTAATTGCCCAGAGTATTGTTTACTCCAATAAAAGAGAGTTTGTTTCTCGGTATCCTATTTATTGAACAATTGCATTTCGACATTGATAATTTCTCCTTCTGTAGTTCTGGCTCAAATGTCAAGAATAGATTGCTTGTCACGTGGAGAGTCCTTGTCTGTATATGGGTTCAAAAGAATAATATCACTAAGCGGCGGCTTTCCGGCTTCCGCAAACGTGCGATTCAGAAAGGCCAACAGGACATCGTGGTTCTCTTCACTCCCAAAAATACGTTTAAATAAAAAATCATTCCGTGGATTAAGCAGCTTCATGAATGATCAACTCCGTTTTCTTTATTATATCATTATCACTGTTTGTTGCGTAAGCCAAACGTAAACACTCCAACCATTCTTTACCTCCTGAAGAGAAAACATAAATAGACCAAAGTGTCATTTGGTCGGCTTACACATTTATTATTCAGATACTTATGAGAAAATTCTAATCTTCATATAAGGCTCTACCAAGCTGTTCTTAGGAAACCTTCATTCATTATACTTAGAAGATAAAAAGCCGACCTAAAAATAGGATCGGCTTTTGTGCGTATCAGCTTATCATTATAGCTGCTCCATATTATAGAAGAAATATATTTAATAAGGTATTGAAGCACTCTATAATAGAACTTTAGATTACGATATAAACAGCTCCGCTTTCACGATCAATCTCTGTCGGGAAAGTTGTCACACAACCGGTATCCGGTTCTTGCACCTGACCGCTGGACAGGTCAATTTTCCAGTCATGGAGCGGACAATGGACTGCTGAGCCACATATCATTCCTTCGGATAGGCGTCCACCTTTATGCGGACAACGGTTTTCAAGCGCACGAACGCTTCCGTCGCTCAGGCGAAATAGGGCCACCTCTATATTACGAATACGAACTGTACGGGCTCCCTGTAGATCAATATCGCTCAGATTGGCTACTCTGATTCTACTGGTTGTTGTCGTGTTGATCTCCATTTTCTTCGGCCCCCTATTCTGTTACTGAGTTTAGCTCCGGTAGCTGCACAAAGTTTTTGAGCAGCTCTTTGTCATGGATGATTTCGCGCCAAGGATCAGTCGTCGCGCTTAACGTCTCCTCAATTCTGCTCACTAGCTCCTGTCTCGTCTCCGCATTCGCAAGCGCCTGCTTGATGGCTTCCAGTCCAACACGCTCTACCCAATGCGCTGTGCGCTCGCCCCAATTGGCTTGCTCGCGGTAATACTGCAGATAGGCGCCAGTCCATTCCATGACTTCATCCTCTGTTTTCACGGTGCAAAGCAGTTCAGACGCCCGTACCTTAATGCCGCCATTACCGCCAACGTAAATCCCCCAGCCACCATCGATAGCGACGACGCCTAAATCCTTAATCGTCGCTTCGGCGCAGTTGCGCGGACAACCGGATACAGCAAGTTTAACCTTGGCCGGGGCATTCATGCGCTCAAATGCCTTTTCCAGTCGGATCCCCATTCCCATCGCATCCTGAGTGCCGAAACGGCAAAAGGTGTTGCCGACACATGTCTTAACCGTTCGCAGCGTTTTCCCGTAGGCATGCCCGGACGGCATGTCTAACTCGGACCAGATACCTGGCAAATCCTCTTTTTTCACACCTAGCAGGTCAAGACGCTGTCCGCCCGTAAATTTCACCAAAGGCACATTATATTTCTCCGCAACAGCAGCAATTTTCTTCAGATCAGCAGGTGAAGTAACTCCTCCATAAATGCGGGGCACGACAGAATAGGTGCCGTCTTTCTGGATGTTGGCATGGTATCTTTCATTCGTGAATCTGGATTCCTTCTCATCCTCGTAATCCAGAGGCCACACCATGCCCAGATAATAATTGAGGGCCGGTCGGCATTTGGTACACCCTTCAGGTTCGCTCCAGCTCAGCACGTTCATCACTTCTTTGACGCTCTTCAATCCCATTTCCCGGATGCTACCAATAATCGCTTCCCGGTCAAGCGTTGTGCAACCGCAAATGCCTTCTTTAACCAGTTCTCCTGTTTCAGCACCTGTATACAGCTGCAATAGACCCTCCACTAATGGCTTGCAGCCCCCGCATGATGCGGATGCCTTCGTGCAGGCCTTAATCTCTCCAAGGCTCCGGCAGCCAGCCGCAACTGCCTCTCCAATGTCACCCTTGGACACACCATTACATCCGCATACAATTTCATCATCAGGCATTTGTTCCAGCATGATGGAGCCATTTGCTTCTGATTGACCAGGATGAAAACCGAGCAGCAGTTCTTTCTCGCGACCAACTATCGACTCGCCACTTTTGATCAGCGAAAACAACTTGGCTCCATCAGACGTATCGCCGAACAGGACGGCTCCGATCAGTTTTTCTTCCTTGATTACGATTTTTTTATAGACGCCGCCAATTTCATCCTGATATCGAAGGGATCGCGTTCCCGGTTCGTCCTTATAACACCCTGCTGAAAACACATCTACGCCCGATACCTTCAATCTCGTCGAAATGACGGAACCACGATAGCCCGGGGTCTCCATTCCCGCGAGCCGCTGGGCCAGCACACCGCCCTGTTCATATAATGGAGCCACCAGCCCATAGGTGATGCCACGGTGCTCTGCACATTCGCCGACGGCGTATATGCCGGGGATACCTGTTTCCATGTAATCATTTACGATAATGCCGCGATTGACAGGAATTCCTGCCGACACCGCAAGCTCAATGTCTGGTGTAATGCCTACTGCCATAACGATCAGATCCGCTTCCAGCTCACTGCCATCGGCAAATTTCAATCCCTCCACACGGCGACGGCCTGTGATAGCCGCCGTTCTCTTATTGACCAGAAAATTCATCCCCTGCTCCTCCAGCTCACGCCTTAGCATAAGGGAAGCAGCCTCATCCAGTTGCCGATCCATAATATGTTCGTGAATATGAATAACTGTAACATCCATCCCCAAATTGAGGAGCCCCCTGGCAGCCTCTAGCCCAAGCAATCCGCCGCCGATAACGGCTGCTTTTTTGTGCGTCTTCGCCGTCTCCATCATCGTTTCGCAGTCACGGATATCCCGGAAGCCGATAACCCCCTCCTTATTTGCTCCTGAAAGCGGCAGGATGAAGGCGTTGGAGCCAGTGGCCAACAGCAGCAAATCATAAGGGACGCATACACCGGAGCGGGACGTCACCTGCTGCTTGTCTGTGTCAATCTCTGTGACAGGATCGCCTGTAAACAACCGGATATGATTTTCTTCATACCAGCTCCAGTCGTTGATGACAATATCCTGCAAACCAGCTCCTCCAGCCAAAACGGAGGACAGCATGATCCGATTATAATTCGGATGGGGCTCGGCCCCGAATACCGTAATGTCATAGATGCCCGGAGCGATCTTCAGTAAATGCTCAAGGGTGCGTATTCCCGCCATTCCGTTGCCGACCAGCACCAGCTTTTTTTTATGGTTCATCAGACCTCTCCCCTTCTATTCATATCCTCAAAACATAAAAAGCCTGCTTCACACAAGGGGATTCAAAACATCCCTCCATATGCGAAAACAGGCTCCATTGCCGTTTCATTGAATACGCCGTTGTATCCATCTGAGTATGGAATTAAAAGTACTGTAGCCAATATATAATGATTCAAGTTCGATGTCAATATTCCTTACGTATTATCTTAAAAAAATGTATTTTATCATTATGTAACATATTTATGACGTATAAAATATCACCTTTTCATAAAATTTCGATTGATTTTCAGATGAAAACACGCCAAAATGGATTAAAAGTCTGTTTTTCTTTCAAAATGTTCAAAAAACACGTAGTTAAACCAAAAACACATGTCAGGTTTGTTATCAAGGAACACTTCTCAGCATCCCCATTGCTAACTATCCTTCATGTCGCAGAAAGGAGGAGCCCGCTTGCGTTCCTTGTTGGTAATTCACCCACATTCAGAGCATGTATCCGGAGAGGCTCACGCCGTTTCCTTACGTCAGGCAGGACCTGAGCAGCTTTTGGAGTCCAACGGATATTTGACACTACCCTGCCGTGATGAATCTGAAATCAAGCAGCTGATTCATGGTGCAGATGCGGCGGTGCTGAATATACCTGTCGGCACCATCAGCGCATGGTCCACCAAGCTGGAGCAAGCCAAAGCCATTCCACTGCTCTGGTGGTGCAGCGCGGAGTCTGCTCTGTCATCGACGGAATTCTGTGAAGCCAATGTTCCCGTCGACGGCATTTTAACCCCGTCCATGGCAGTACATGAGCTGAATTGGGCTCTTCACTTTAGCGCCAAACGCTTTTTTGAACGTCAGCACTGGCTCAGTGAACGCAAACAACTGACCGCTCGGCTGGAAGAGCGCAAATGGATTGACATGGCCAAAGGCATACTTGGTGAAGTAAACGGCATTCCAGAAGCGGAAGCATACGATCTACTGCGAAAAAAAGCAATGAATGAGCGCAAACGGATCGTTGATGTGGCCATCTCCATCGTCAAAGCACAGCAAATGCTAAAGGCATAGATTTGAAAGGGGCGTTCATATGAACATGATGGAAATATTAAAAGAAGTGGGACGCGGCAAAAGAGGCGCCCGGGATTTGAATTACGCCGAAGCCGAAGCCGCTGCCGAGCTTATTATGACCCGCTCGGCAACGCCTGCACAAATCGGAGCCTTCTTTGCCGCAGAACGCATCAAAATGGAGAGCATCGCCGAGTTGGAAGCATTCGTTAACGTCTGTCGTAAATACGCCCATCGCTTCCCGATGCAGGAAGGCATAGATTTCGCAGGTCCCTACGATGGCAGAAAATCCTCATTTATCGCTACCTTCGCCACCGCTTTTCTAGTTGCCGCGCACGGGGTCCCGGTGACGATGCACGGAAGCGCGCCCCTTCCTCCCAAATGGGGCATTACACTCCCCCTTTTGCTGCAGGAAATGGGAGTAGCGTCTGAAACCATGACACACGAAGCCGCCACTCACGCGGCAAAGCTGACAGATGTACTGTTCGCAGCCTCTGAACAATGGTGCTCACCTCTGAGAGAGCTGCGTACCATCCGCGAAGAGCTAGGGCTCCGCACTGTGCTGAACACAGCAGAGAAACTGGTTGATTACGGTGCTTCTCCGTATATCGTATTTGGCGTTTTCCACAATACGGTGTTCGACAAGATGGCGCAGCTGATGCAGCAGCTGAATTACCGCAGGGCTCTGATCGTCCAGGGTTGCGAAGGATCGGAGGATCTGTTCATTGACCGACCAACCCGAACCTACCTGCTTGCTAACGGAGAGGTATCGCTGCAGGTTATCGACCCGGAAATGTACGGGTTAGATTCGGTGGTACCCGAGCTTAACTGGACCCCTGCTGAACAGCTACGTATAACGGAGGAGGTATTGCAAAGCACAGCTCCTCTAGCCTTTTCGAATCAAGTACTGCTCAACGGCGCAGTCCGACTATTCGTTGCAGGCCGAGTCAACTCTATAGAGGAAGGCTTGTACACCTGCAAACCATTGCTGGAAAACGGGGTTGCCTGGGATCTGTATTGTCGCTGGCGTGAAGCTATGCTTACAAACGAAATGAAAACAGGAGCCATCTTATCCGAACCCCGACTGCATTGATCGTACGAGCATTACGCAATCTAGCAATTGTAGAACATGAATTGAACAGGTCAAATGGCCAGCTCCTGACTCAGGGGCTGGCCATTTGCATACAAGAAATGCCGTAGAACTAAAGCCATTCACCACGATCTGCACTGATCGCGACTACAGACAGGTGGAGGGGACGGATGTGTACAGCAGCCGTTTTGAAGCCCGGCATTCGGCAGAACGGATCAAGTTCTGCTCGGGTCGCCTGGTTTACATTTTGCACCCCGCCCCAATGCATAGGTACGAAGAGCGTATCTTCGCGGATATTCGGTTTGATCCGGCTGCGCACGGTGAAGCTTCCTCGCTGTGACGTGATTTCTACCCATTCCCCGTCCCTGATATGCCAGCGCTGCGCTGTACGTGGATGAATTTCCACAAAGTTCTCAATCTCACGCGCGGTTAGCGACGGACTCCTGCGCGTTTGTACACCTGTCAAATAGTGAGCAAGCACGCGGCCGTTTGTCAGAATAAGCGGGTATTCCTCAGACGTCTGCTCTCCAGCTCCACAACTTTCAACCACCGTAAAAACGGCCTTTTGATCAGAGAGGGCAAAGCTTTCCCGAAACATCATATCCATACCCGCTTCGTCCGGTGACGGGCATGGCCAATATACGCCTTCCTCACGACGCAGCCTGTCATAAGTGATTCCGTAATAATCGGCAGAACCGCCTCGACTGGCAAGTCGCAGTTCTTCAAAAATATGCTCAGCATCCTTATACAAGAAGTAGCTTCCCCTGTCCAGCCCCGCAGCTATTTGACATAAAATACGCCAATCATCTCTAGTCTCGCCCGGAGCAGGCCGCGCCGCTTCCCGCAATAGAACGCGCCCCTCCAGATTGGTCATCGTCCCGGTATTCTCCAGATAAGAGGTTACAGGCAAAACAATGTCGGCCATCCGCGCCGTTTCAGTAAGGAACATATCCGCCACAACCAACAGCTTGAGTTTTTTCAGCCCTTCCTCCACCAGTCGGGCATTCGGATTGGATACGACAGGATTAGAGCCCATCACGAACAGCGTCTCGATTTTTCTCTGATGAATGAGCTCCATCATTTCATAGGCCGATACTCCTTTTCCCGGCAAACTGTCCGGCTCAACTCCCCACACAGACGCCACATAGGCCCGATCCGCTTCATTCTCAATCGATCTGTAGCCGGGGAGCTGATCCGCCTTCTGGCCGTGTTCCCGTCCCCCTTGTCCGTTACCCTGACCTGTGATGGCCCCGTACCCACAGCCTTCTCTGCCAATCTTGCCGGTAGCCAGCACCAGATTAAGAAAGGCACGCACTGCCATATGTCCATCTGTATGCTGCTCGACCCCTCTGGCAGTAAAAATAATCCCCGTCTTTACACCACCAAAAGCGCGCGCGGCCTGTCGAATCACCTCCGGCTCAATTCCGCACAGCGCAGCTGATTCGTTCAGATCTACACCGTTCAAATGAGTCAGCAGTTGCTCATACCCATGGGTCCGCTTGCGGACAAACTCTTCATTCACTAATCCCTCGTCCACGATGACCTTTAGCATGGCGTTGGCTAGCATCGCATCTGTACCCGGTCTGATTTGTACATGCAGGTCGGCAGCAGCCGCCGTTGGAGTGGCACGAGGATCAATGACGATGATATACGCTCCGTTCTCCTTGGCCTGGTGAAAATAAGGCATGAGTGTCGGCTGGCATTCAGCAATATTCGTACCTGCGAGCACAATACACTGTGCTAGCGGAATATCTGCCAGCCTGCAGGTCAGTCCACGGTCAATACCAAACACCTTGCTGCCAGCAGATGCAGCGGCAGACATACAGAAGCGGCCGTTGTAATCGATATAGCGCGTACCTACAGCCACTCTGGCAAATTTACCAAGTAAATAAGCCGTTTCATTGGATAGCGAACCACCCCCGTATATGCCGATTGCATCTGGACCCTGTGTGGACAGCGTTGAAGCGAGACTTGTGGCGACAGCATCCAGCGCCTCCTCCCATGGAACCGGCATAAGCTTGCCTGCTTTACGCATAAGGGGCTGCAGCAGCCTTTCTGCATGGATTGTATGCTGATATGCATTCATTCCCTTGACGCACATTCTGCCCTGCGAGGCTGCGTTAGGTTTCCCTTCCGTCCTGTACACTGTACGGGTGACACCAGCAAGTGACTCTATATCTGTGCTAACGGTCATCTTGCATTGCACGCTACAAAACGGGCACTGTGTATCCATCATTATGTCTCCCCCTCTCCATTCTTCACAACTTTATTGTCTGCACGCGTACAAATGGATCGCCACCATTCCTGCTTAACCAGTTACCCTCTCAGCTTTGTCGACGCACAAACTGCCCGCCAATTCACTTCGAAGAGCTGCGTCGAGCACGTTCTCCCGCAATACCAAAATGTCAGTCCTTTCAATCCATTCCCACATTTTCTCCCCATACCGTGCGTTATACCGATACATTTGCAAGCAAGCCGCAGCCATCAAGACCGCTTCTTCCGTGTTCTCCTCCACACCAATCAGCCGTCCCTGGCGAACCGGATGCTCCGCATGACCACCAGCATAGACCTCCCACCCTGCCGGTGATCGGGAGAGTCCAATGTCGTGGACAAGCACACCTCCGGGATATTCCGGGCCCGGGCAAACTGCAACTGCAATCGGTGCTGGCAATGCGCGTCTCCCCCAGACAGCTGACAGTCGTTCTTTCAGCCAGGCTACTTCTGCAAAAGCCTCACCGTCTATCTGAATGGACTCGGAAATCAACTGACTCTCGCCATTCAGATCCATAAAATTCACAAAACACAGACTCGTAGAGGCTGACTCTCCGCTGTGCTGTACGGCGGCCTGGATCGCAACATCTCCAACCCATTGACCTGACGCAGACCTGTCCCGCAACCCAAGGGATTCCAGATAATAAAGTACAGCCGGACGGCAGAATCCACACCCCTGCTGTCTGGTCCAACCAAGGCGGGACACAACTTCCACTGGAGTCCGACATTGTGCGGTCATCATGGCTGTCTTGAGCGAATCATGATCGTAGTGCGTACATCCGCACACAGGAACAGCTTCTTGGACAGCCGGAGCAGCTACAGCTCCTGAAATTCCCGATAGGGACGAACCATTTTTGAGCAGTGCAGCCACCAGCGGTCGGCACCCCCCACAGGAGGCAGATGCCTTGGTCCGACTCTTCACCTCATCCACGGTTTTTAGCTTATCTATAGTGATCGCTCGTAAAATAGTCCCCTTGCTCACGCCGTTGCATGCGCATACCGTCTCCTCATCCGACAGCTTGGCGGCCTCTTCCTCCGCTCTGCTTACACCTTTACCTTTATCTTGTGTAGCAAGCTCTGCAACAGGTGCACCTCGTCGTACCATTCCAAGCAGCGAGGTACTTTCCGCCGTATCTCCAAACAAAATGGCGCCAGTGACCGCGCTATTACGCATCATCACTTTTTTGTAAATCCCCCGTATACCGTCATATTCCATTACTGCCGTCTCGTTTCCCTCTTCACGTATGTCTCCTGCGGAAAACACCTGGATCCCCGCAACCTTGAGCTGCGCATACGGAACCGACCCCTCATAGGGAGCCGTTTCACGGCCACAAATGACCTTTGCCAATACTTTACACTGCTCATATAATGGCGCCACCAGCCCATATGAAATCCCGCGATGCTCAGCGCATTCACCGACTGCATAAATACCGGGAATACTTGTGCGCATATAATCATCCACGACAATAGCATGGTTGACTTTCAGACCGCTGCCCTGCGCTAATTCGATATTCGGCCGGATACCAACCGCCAACACAACCAAATCCGTCTCCAGCCTGTTCCCGTCCGAAAACATCAGTCCCTGCGCCCTGTTCCGCCCCATAATGTTGACTGTTTTCTTTGCCAAATGAAACCGCATCCCCTGCTGCTCCAGTTCTCTTTGCAGAAGAACAGCCGCTGCCCGGTCAAGCTGACGATTCATAAGATACTGTGCATTATGGACAACTTCGACTTCCATCCCCAGATTCAGCAGACCTTGTGCGGCCTCTAAGCCCAGCAGTCCCCCTCCAATGACCGTGGCCTTCTCGTACGTTTTGGCATACTCAGCCATGGTTTCACAATCACCCACATTTCGAAAAGCGATGACTCCCTGTTTCCGGGCTCCGGGAATGGAAGGTATAAAGGGCAACGAGCCAGTTGCCAGTATGAGCATGTCGTATGGTTCTTTAATGCCTGATTCCGTTTCCACCGTACGGGCTGCAATATCAATGCCACAGACACGTTCGCCAGCGTACAGCCTTACTCCGTTCTCTTCATACCACGCCCAATTATGAGTAACGATATGTTCGAATGAACTTTCATCCTGCAGCATTTTGGACAGGAGCACTCGGTTGTACCCGGGACGGGGTTCTGCACCAAATATCGTGATTTGAAACTGATCCGGCTCGAGATCGAGTATTTCCTCTACACATTTGATACCTGCCATACCGTTGCCGACGATGACCAGTTTTTTCATCATAACGAACCAGCCCCATTCTCCACATAAAATAAGACAGAAAAAGCCCTTCTCCATTCAAAGGAAAAGGGCGCCGTTGCCGCAAATGCCGACACACCGTTGTGCCGATATGTACCTAAGATTAATGAATTGTGAGCATTATGTCAATATTCAATACATATATCCTGTGTCTTTGTCTTTATCTTTTTTATTTTCGCTTTTTATGTTATGTATATTGACATTCAACGAACCATTTTTTATAATCTGGATTAAAATCACTCGAACGTGATCATACCTGATTGACGCACAATGAGGTGTGTCAACTACGGCAATGAAGCCGCAAATCATCCCCAGGCACCATGCAAGGGAGATTTGCGGCTTTTCATGTTCAACATTACATTGGATGGACCAAGAACAAAATAGGAACAGGAGAGATGGAGAATGAACAAAAAAAGTTTCTGGCAAAGCGGACACAAGCCCACGCTATTTGGCGCCTTCCTGTATTTTGATATCAGCTTTATGATATGGGGGATGATCGGGCCTCTGTCTGTTGTCATTGCTAATGACTACCCCATGGACCCTTTACAAAAAGCCAACCTTGTCGCTCTTCCGGTACTAGGCGGTTCCCTGCTGCGGCTCGTGCTTGGCTTCATGTCAGATTATATCGGTCCAAAGCGCACCGGGCAGATCGGTATGCTTGTGACATTCATTCCTCTCCTGCTCGGCTGGTTGTGGGTTGATTCGCTAGATCAGCTGTACATGGTCGCCCTGCTGCTAGGTGTAGCCGGAGCCTCATTTGCAGCTGCGCTGCCATTAGCAAGTCAATGGTATCCCAAGGAGCATCAAGGCTTGGCTATGGGAATTGCCGGTGCCGGCAATAGCGGTACCGTTCTCGCGACCCTGTTCGCTAATCGCCTCGCACAGCATTTTGGCAGTTGGGAGGCCGTTTTCGGATTGGCCATTATTCCGATCTTCGTCGTCTTCATTTTATTCAGTATTTTTGCTCGCAACAGCCCTCACCGACCGGCACCCAAACGTCTGTCTCAATACGCTTCAGTGCTTAAACAGGGAGATGCATGGGTATTCTGCGCTTTTTACTGTGTGACGTTCGGCGGGTTCGTTGGGCTTTCTAATTATTTGACCATTTTCTTTAATACCCAATACGGGCTCTCTGCTGTACATGCTGCCGATTTTGCAACCGTTTGTGTGATTGCCGGGAGCTTCTTCCGGCCTGTGGGCGGCTTTTTGTCTGACCGGATCGGGGGTTCACGCATGTTGATGTATTTGTACGCTGGAGCCGGGATCATGCTCGCGGGCATTGCATTTCTACCGCCGCTTGCCCTGGTTGTAGTGCTGCTTTTTGTAGGCATGATGTGCCTTGGCGCTGGCAACGGCTCTGTATTCCAGCTCGTGCCGCAGCGGTTCGGAAACGAAATTGGGCTCATGACCGGCATTATTGGCGCTGCGGGTGGCATAGGCGGATATTTTCTACCACTTATTCTCGGCAATCTGTACAAATTAACGGGTTCCTATATGCCGGGTTTCATCTGTCTGAGCCTGATCACCTTCTGCGCTTTTGCTCTCGTCATCGTAATGCAGCTAAAATGGCGCAACAGTTGGATGCGCCCTCCTGCTCCAGCTACTGATGAAGCCGCCCGCCGTATTGGAGAATTAAAGGTTGATGTCCATTAAAGTTATCTTTTTTAGTTCAACCCATATGCTTTAACTTCAATGATATAAAATTGAGGTTAAGGCTATTTTTTTATTTTACTTTATTGAATTTTCATAATTTTCATAATTCTTCATATGAAAACACTTATATAACCATTTTTCACACAACATACTGGTTCACTTGAGTTAAAATAAAGCGTATACTTGTTCACGCAATGTTCAAGGTTTTACAAAATGTAATTTTTTAGAAAGAAGGAATCAGAATGCGTGCTTTTCATCTTACTGAAGATGGATCTATCGAAACCGGATTAACTGGAAAAGAACTGCTTGCCAACCCACTGCTGAATAAGGGAGTGGCTTTTACTCTTGAAGAACGGCAGCAGCTTGGACTTGACGGTCTGCTCCCTCCTACCATATTAACCATTGAGGAGCAGGTTCAACGGGTATATGAGCAATTCCAGAGCCAACCGGACAATTTACGCAAAAACGTCGCTTTAAATGATCTGTTTCATAGAAATACCGTCCTGTACTATCGTTTGCTCTCTGAGCATCTGAGCGAAATGCTTCCAATTGTTTATACGCCAACGGTTGGTCAGGCTATACAGGAATACAGCCATGAATATCACAAGCCCGGCGGTATGTATTTATCTATTGATAATCTCGCAGGAATTAATGATGCTTTTAAAAATTTGAACTTGGAACCTGATGATATCGATCTCATCGTAGCCACAGATTCCGAAAGTATTTTGGGTATTGGCGACTGGGGAGTCGGGGGAATTAACATCTCTATCGGCAAGCTTGCTGTTTATACAGCCGCTGCGGGAATCGACCCTAGCCGGGTACTGGCAGTCGTGCTTGATGCAGGTACAAACAACGAGAAGCTGCTGGAAGATCCTCTATATATGGGGAACCGTCATAAGCGTGTTCGCGGAGAGCAATATGACCAATTTATTGACACCTATGTTCAAACTGCACTTTCTTATTTCCCGAACGCTTTGCTCCACTGGGAAGATTTAGGCAATGTTAATGCGCGTAATATTATCAACAAATATGGAAACAGTATTTTGACATTCAATGATGATATTCAAGGTACTGGCGCGGTTACGCTCGCAGGTGTCATGTCCGGTGTTCAATTGTCCGGAACCCCGCTGAGCAAGCATCGAGTTTTAGTCTTTGGGCCGGGAGCTGCCGGTATCGGTAATGCAGACCAAATCAGTGCAGCCATGATGCTGGAAGGACTGTCGGAAACCGAAGCAAAACGCAACTTCTGGGCTTATGATTACCGCGGCCTGCTCACCAATGAAACGGAAGGACTTCTCCCATTCCAGGTTCCTTATGTACGAGATGCCGAAGAATGCCGCGACTGGGAGCATGCTGAAGATGGCAAAATCCCTCTGCTGGAAGTCATTCGCCATGTGAAACCGACAATTATGATCGGAACTTCTGGTGTTGCCGGAGCATTTAGCGAGGAAATCGTGAAAGAGATGGCCAAGCATACCGAACGCCCAATTATTATGCCTATGTCCAATCCGACTCCGCTGGCTGAAGCAACTCCGCAAGATTTGATCCGCTGGACGGAAGGAAAAGCACTTATTGCCACGGGAAGTCCTTTTGAGCCGGTCATCTACAACAATATCAAGTTTGAAATCGGACAATCCAACAATGCTTTCGTATTCCCGGGTCTTGGTCTTGGCGCAATCGTGGTGAAATCGAAAGTGATTACAGACAGCATGTTCGCCGCTGCTGCTCATGCAGTAGCTGAAATGGTTGATTTGTCACAGCCTGGAGCTGCCCTGCTTCCAAAAATCAACGAACTGCGAGAAGTATCTGAAGCTGTAGCCATAGCCGTAGCTAAAGCTGCAGTTCAGGATGGAGTAGCACGTCATCAGCCGGATGATATCGCGCAAGCGGTTCGGGATGCGATGTGGGATTGCAATTATAAACCTATCAGACAATATGGTCAGGAAGCAGTCTTGGTTTAAAAAATACGAACAGCATCAAGTTGTACTTGCATACAAGCAAAATGATTATTTAATAGTAATTATTTAAAAGAAATTATTTAATAGTAATTATTTAACTGGGGCTGAACTGCCCCCCCGTCAAGTAGACAGTACAAATAATAAAGGCGTTTTAAGCGGCCTTGGTCCTGAATTCCATCGGACTGAGGCCGTTTAATTTGGCTTGTAGTCGTTCGTAATTGTAAAAACGGATGTAGTCTCAATACATCTACCACACGTGAGATGCTTTGGGTCAGTTTCTTGGCAAATAACTTTCTAAACTTGGGTGAGGTGTACTGAAACCCCCGATCGCTATGAAGCATTGGTTTGCTGCCTCGCGTTTTACGTATAGCTATTTTCACGGTCTGAAAGACGAGGCTATTGTATCTACTAGGCATACAAATACGACTTGACTCCTTGACCCGCAAATGCTTTCCAAATCACGAAGTTATACGGATAAGTCCAATCGATGTCGTACCCGCCCGTGATTTCATGCAGTCGGTTGCTGTTGAACAGGATGGAGCCCTGCTGATCGAAAGCGACCCCGTCCACCCACACCATCCGGTCGTCCGACACGAGATCGTGGAACGTTTCGCTGTAGGGGCTGTACATCCCCACGCCCTTTCCCTCCAGCATCGTGTAAAAAACATTTCCTTGGGCATCGGCATGCATCCCATCCGTCGTGGTTCTTTTACTCCCTATCGCCTGTACGGCCCGCTGGATTTTTTCGGGCGGAGCCTGAAAATCCATCAAGACGCAGGTATCGATGGCATAAAGATTGCGTCCGGTCAGCGGGCAATAGTACAAGGTGGAACGGTCGGCGGACAAGGCGATGCCATCCACGCCGATGCGGTTCAGCATCGGCTTATTGTCAATGGCAAACTGAAAACCGGGAAGATCCTGTGTGCTGAATTGCCGGTCCAGCACCCGTCTGAGCGATCGCGTCCGCATGTTGTACACGATGATGCCGCCAGTCACCGGATGATTCGGCCAGCCGTTGCCGGAATCGGTAATATAGACGAAGCCGTTCTTATTGTCGACGACCAGATCGTTCAAAAAAGAGGTCCGATACGAAGCGATCTCATCGGGAATCGGGATGACGTCGATCATGCGGCGCGTATTCAAATCCCAGACAAGCAGCTTCTGCGAGCCTTCGGGCGAGGGAGCATAAGCGATTTTTCCTTGATCCAGCAACCAGATCTGGTTGAGCTCATCGATTTCATATCCCTGAATGGACCTCATCGCCCGCACATTCCCGGCCTCATTCCACTCCCAACTGGGAAAAGCCTCCAGGAGGGGGTTTCCGTTCTGGATAACAATTCTATTCATCGTGGCGGGAATGCCCGGGGCGAGACGGGGAACGCAGACGTAATAGTGCCCTTGCCGATCGACTTTGACGCCGACGAGGATCGCATTTTTCCAATACTGGCGGGCTTCAAATTCCTCCTTCATCCTGAGGTTCGGAAAACACCAATTCAACCGGCTCCAATGGAAAATCATATGAGAACGCAAGCGCATCCCCCCCTTCAGACCAAAGTACTTCATTCCTATAGGTATATGGCCTCTTCCCCGCAAAAATGACCGGGTCTTCCCCTCCATTGAAGATTGGTTATTTGACAGGAAAAGTTTTGTCGTTCTTTGCCATAAGTTTCACTGATAAGCATCCGATATTCTCCAATTTTAATAAATACCTAACATTTTGAAAGGTAATTGACGAAATATATAAGTAATAGGTCGTAAGTCGCACTTAAACTAAAATTTCTAATTCAAAGGAGAAGAGACACGTGAAAAACTTGAAGTGGAGTACTATGTCCTTTTTTGGTAAAAATCTATTAATTTCGTTTGTCAACATTGTATTAATAGGTGCTATTCTCATCACATCCAGCTATATTCTTCAAAAGAATATTTTGACCACCCAGTTGCAAGATCAGGTTAAAGTACTGACCAAAAAATGGGCAAATGATGTTGACAAAACAAAAATGCAACAAGCATTAAGCGAAAAAGATTATAACGGTTCTGCTCAACAGGATTTACGCGAATTTCTCGATTCTATTCATACCTTGTATCCTAATGTTGCCCAAGCTTACATATTCGGCACAGAATTAAAAGAAGGAAATCAAACCTCCATTATTGGCATTCCGACCAACTTAGTTCAGTCTTTCCAAGAGTTGAAACTGAATATAGGCGATATGTATACGCTCTCTGACGCAAATGTAAAAGCTGTAAATGACATGCTTGAATCCAAAGAAGCGGCGTTAAGCAGCTTCTACACTGACGAATTTGGTACATGGACAACTATTGCTTACCCGCTTACAGATGAAAGCGGCAAAATCACAAGTGCGCTTTACTTTGACGTAGACGCAAGCTCTGTACCAGCCGGACTTCATAAGCTGCTTGTATATGGCGTTTCCCTACTCATTCTGTTCCTTGCTATCTTCTTGACGATTCAATATTGGCTGGTCAAACGCACTCTCTCCCCGATTCGCTCCCTGATGAAGGGCATTGAGGAAGTCAGCGAGGGAAATCTGAATGTAAAAATCAAGACAGGTCTGGACGACCTTGGCATCATCAATCAAAAGTTTAATACCATGATCAAACGTATTAACGATACCATGGTAAAAGTACAGGATACGACGCAAGAAGTTACGGAGTCGGCTCAGGAATTGCTAAGTATCAGCGAGCAAAACAGTACAAACACGAACGTCATTAACAGCAATATGAAAGAAATTGCCCAAGGAATTGAGGCACAAGACAAAGCTGCAATGGAAAGCTCACGGGCTATGAGTGAAATGTCTACGGTCGTTCAGACGATTGCAGGAAGCTCCTCTTCTGTAGCAGACGAAGCTTATTCTATGGAAAAACGCTCCGTTGAAGGTAATCAGATCGTGCAAAGAGTTTCCGCTCAAATGGATTCAATCTCCAACTCGATGGAAAAAACCGTTGTCTCCATTAATGCACTGCAAAGCCGTTCCAACGAAATCAGTAACATCGTAAGCATCATTACTGGCATTGCCAGCCAAACCAATCTGCTTGCACTGAACGCCTCCATTGAGGCTGCCAGAGTAGGTGAGGAAGGTAAAGGCTTTGCTGTAGTCGCGGGAGAGGTGCGCAATTTGGCTGAACAGTCCCAAGAGTCTGCCAGACAAATCGCCGAGCTGATTGAGGAAATTCAAAAAGAAATTGAGCAAACCGTAGAAGGTGTCAGCCTCGGCTCGAAGGAGGTCCAAATTGGACTCGAAGTTACCAAACAGACAGGTGAAATGTTCTCAGAGATTTTAAATGCCGCCAATAAAGTATCATCACAAATTCAGGAGGTTTCCAGTGCAACGGAACAGATTTCAGCCAGTACACAGGAAATGACGGCAACCTCTGACGAGTTATCCTCCACGATCAGCAAAACATCAGACAGCAGCAAGGAAATTGAACATACGATCGGAGAGCAGGCCCAATCCATGGCTGCCATCGTGGATGCCTCCGACAAGCTGTCGTCGATGTCTCGTGAGCTGGAGGAGCTTATTTCATTCTTCAAAGTCGACCGAAAAGCCTAAGGATGTAGCTTCATCCATCCGTCATAGATAAAAATAGAGAACCTCTATTCCGCACAACATGCGAATTAGAGGTTCTTTGACATTTCCACAATTAGTTTCAGACTAGTTTCAGATTCGTTTTAGTTTAGTTTAGAAATCCTTCCAAAGCGGAGGTTGGCTTTCCGTCAGCCTGCCAAGCACCTTTGTTGTAGCCCTTGTTGTAACCTGGGGTTGCAGCCGGCTCCCAATAAAATACCCCTGCGCCTTTGCCACCCCCGATGTTCCGCACCTTTGTTTTGATAGCGGCAATAAATGCCTTGGAAGCTGCGGGTTCATTATAATCCATCCCGATTTCACTGATGACAATGCCTTTGCCGTATTTTGCAATGAGGCTATTGGCATTGGCAATCGTCTGGTCCACCTTGCCCTGCCAGTCAGAAGAAGACGGATACAGAGACAGCCCGACGAGGTCAAACTGGGCCCCATTGTCAATCAGCCCGCCAATATTCCAGTTTAACGTGGAACCGTTATCCCCGTTAGCCAAATGTACGATCGTCTTGGTGCTGCTGCTTACCGATTTTACAGCGTTATTGCCTGTATTGACGAGCCATGCATAGTTTTTCATATTCACCGAGGCTTTACCGTCATCCCAGAGCATTCCATTGTTCGTCTCATTGCCGATTTGTACCCAGTCTGGGGTCACGCCCTTGCTTTTCATCGTGTTCATAACATAAACCGTGTGGGACCAGACTGCATCCATCAGTTGTGTAAAGTTAAAATTGCGCCATGCGTAAGGCTTGTTCTGCTGGCCTGGATCAGCCCAGGAATCGCTATAATGCAAGGTCAGCATAACGCTCATACCCAATTTTTTGGCTCGCTGCGCCAGCTCTGCCGCCTTCTCCGCATTCATGTAACCGCTTGCATAATCGTTCATGTTAGGGTTTACCCATACACGGATACGTACCGAGTTGATCTGGTAATCGTCTCGCAAAATTTGCAGTACATCCCGACGAACCCCTTTTTTATCCTTCCAGGTCATACCTTGTGCTTCCATTCCTGCTACCCAGCTTATATCTGCTCCTTTGGCAAAAGCAGGGGCGGCTGAAGCCGTCCCCAACCCTGCAAAGCCAAACGGGTACAAAACACTGGATAACAAAATCAACACCGCAAATAGTATCATTCGGTTGCTTGTTTTCATAAGTCATCTCCTATCTGAATTTTGGAAAAAGTCAGCCCTTAGCCTTATACCATTTCTAATGTATGCGCTCTGTCTTGAGAACCTTGACAGCATAGTTATTCAATCGAAGTTTATCGTCTTCAATCACACGATTTTCCAGCATATCCACATAGATTCGTCCATCCAGTGTAATTTCTTGCGACTCATGCGTAAAATTCAAAATAAAAATATAATCGTAAACTCCATCAGTGCGAATCGCTGTATTTACTCCATGCGGCAACTTGACATGAAGTGCTTTACTGATTCCTTCACCCTCAATCAAGCTTCTGTAAAAATGACTGTTGAACGATCCCGTGTTGCGTGAAGCGATGTAATAAGCTTTTCCCTGTCCCAAACGGTTCACCGTCAAGGCTGGACGTCCTGCATAAAAGTCTGAACCGTATACAGCCAGTACCTTTGCACCTTCCGTATGAATAAGGTCGCACAGCTCTATAGCCTCATACTCACCATTCAGATTCAACTCATTGCCCTCAACCGGCAAAATGCGATTTCGGTCGTGATCATGCAGTCCGTCGATCTCTTCCGACCATATTCCCAGCGTCTTGCGAAGCGGCCCCGGAAAGCCTCCAAGGAAGCACAAATCATGTTCATCCACAATGCCGGACCAATAGGTTGCTACAAAAATGCCACCGCTTTCAACAAACTTTTGTATTCGCTCACCCACACCGCTGCGGACCATATACAGCATTGGAGCTACTATAAGCTTGTATTTGGAGAAATCGGCATCCATATGAATGACATCTACAGGCACACCCTGCTCCCACAATGCCAAATAATGCGCTTCGGCTGTCTCCTCGTATTTCACACCTTTATTCCGCGGCCCTTGCGAGTCATTGACTGCCCAGCGATTCTCCCAGTCGAAAATAACTGCAGCCTCAGCAGGCACAGATGTACCGATAACCTCCTCCAATTTTTCCAGCGCATTGCCGACCTCTGTCACGTCTGCGAATACCCGAGTGTGCTCATGTCCGACATGATCGACGACTGCACCATGCAGCTTTTCACTCGAACCGCGACTTTTCCGCCACTGAAAATATTGAACGGTGTCTGACCCGTGTGCTACAGCCTGTAAAGACGATAGCAGATGCATTCCTGGTCGCTTCAGCTTGCTGACCTCTTGCCAATTCGTCAAACTCGGTGTACTCTCCATGAGCATCCAAGGCTTGCCTCCTTTGATTGAACGAATAATATCGTGCATCATCGCTACCTTCGCAGCCTGACGGCTCTCATCACCTCCCCGGTCATGCCACGTCGGATAGCTGTCCCAGGATATAATATCCAGCAGATCGGCAAACTTCCAGTAATTCAGTCCTTCAAAAAATTCCATTAGATTGGTCGTGACCGGAAGTGCCGGGTTCGCTGCCTTGAGCGGCACAATTTCGTGTTGGATAAAATCTGCGGTCTGATCGGTCACAAACCGTCTCCAGTCCAAATTCATAGCATGGACCTGTGTTTCACCGTGAGGGGCCGGAGACTCGATTTGGCTCCAATCCGTAACCGTATGACTCCAAAAGGTCGTCCACCATGCGTGATTAAGCTTATCCAGTGTGCCATATTTATCCTGTACCCAGGCGCGGAATGCAACCTGACAATAATCACAGTGGCATTCTCCACCAAATTCATTGGAAATATGCCAGCCAATGACAGCCGGATGATTCGCATAGCGCTCGGCCAGCTTTATATTCATGATGCGTACTTTTTCCCGGTATACTGGCGAGGTAAAACAGTGGTTATGGCGGAACCCGTGCAGGTTGCGGACACGGTTAGCCTCCACTCGCAGCACCTCAGGATATTTTTGTGACATCCAGGCCGGTCTGGCTCCACTAGGAGTGGCCAAAAACGCATAAATTCCGTTCTCGGCAAACGAATCCAGGATACGGTCGAGCCATTCAAACGTAAATACACCTTCCTCGGGTTCCAATGAAACCCATGAGAATATGCCGACGGACATCACATTACATTTAGCCAGCTTCATCAGCCGGATATCCTCTTTTAGCACCTCGGGATCATGCTGCCATTGCTCCGGGTTATAATCCGCTCCATGCAGCATACGCGGAACTCGCTCACTGATTGGCGGGTATTTGAATATGTTTGGATGCGACACTGTAAATCATCTCCTTTAGATCAATAGGGTTTACTCCTTGACAGAACCAAGCGTCATACCTTTAACAAAATACTTTTGTAAAAATGGATATACAATAAGAATAGGCGCTGCACCAATAAAAATTTGCGCTGCATTCACCGTCGTTTGTGAAAGCAATTCCATTTCTTTGGGACTCATACTCATGGAGCTCATGTCCTTCTGAATGATTACCGTTTGCAGGAAGGTAGCCAGTGGATAATCCTTGGCATTGCTCAAATAAAGCAGACCATCGAACCATGAGTTCCAGTGAAATACCATACTGAACAACGCAATCGTCGCAATAGACGGCATGGATATCGGCAAAAATATACTAAACAAAGTCCGAAAATGTCCTGCCCCATCGATCAGTGCGGCCTCCTCCATCTCCTTGGGTATGCCTCTAAAAAAGTTCAGCATGAGGATGACCAGAAATGTATTGACCGCTCCCGGCAAAACAAGTACCCAAAAGCTGTCCATGAGATGAATCTTTTGAATAACCATATAAAATGGAACCAGACCACCGTTAAAAATCATACTGAATACGAACAGCCATGAATATACGTTGCGGCTGCGGAATACAGATGATTCTTTTGAAAGTGGATAAGCAGCTAAAAAGGTAATTAGCAGCGTCAAGCCAGTACCGAGCACGGTCCGGAGAACAGAAATCCAGATAGAATGCAGAAAAATAGGATTATTCATCGTCTTCTTGTAGGCTTCCAGTGAAAATTGCACCGGCCACAGTCCAACCAGATTGGCGTCTGCTGCTGATTTGGCACTAAATGATACTGCCAATACATGAATCAGCGGAACGATACACATGATGGATAAAAGCACAAGCAGACAAATGTTAAACACATTGAAGATGCGATATGCCGTTGTTTTATGATACATGACTCTCCCTCTTTCAGCCTTGTGGAATCAAAATATGCGGTAGCCTGCCCATTTGTATGCAAGTCGATAGGATATCAGAATGAGAATCATACTGATCACAGATTTAAACAATCCGATGGCGGTAGCAAAGCCCATTTCCCCGTTAATTAATGCTGTCCGATAGACGAACGTGTCAATTATATCGCCTTTTTGGTATACAAGCGGGTTGTACAGGTTGAAAATCTGGTCGAAGCCGGCATTCAGGACATTACCGAGTGCAAGTGTACCCACAACCACAACCATCGGAATCAGCGAAGGCACAGTAATATGCAGCGTCTGTCTCCAGCGGCTTGCCCCGTCCATCTCTGCTGCTTCATACAACGAAGGATTGATCCCCGCCAATGCGGCGAGAAAAACGATAGTATTATAGCCAAACTCCTTCCATATATCTGACACGATTACCGTAAAGCGAAACCAGTTATTGTCTCCCAAAAAAAAGATGGGCTGGATTCCAAAACTGCCAAGAATACGGTTCATAAAACCATCTGTAGCGAGCAGATCAACCAGAATCCCGCCCAAGATGACCCACGACAGAAAGTGTGGCAGGTAAACCAGTGTCTGAATGGATCGCTGAAGTCCAACCTTGCGAATTTCATTCAGCAGAATGGCGAAGACAAACGGAACGAGCAGATTGAAAAACATCTTCAGAACCGCGATAATCAGCGTATTCCAGACGACTTGCAGACTGTCCTCCCGTTGGAACAGAAAACGGAAATTATCCAGCCCAACCCACTCGGAGCCAGTTATACCCAGCCAAGGCTTGTAATTTTGAAAGGCCATCACGATCCCGCCCATTGGAATGTAGCTGAATACAATTAAAAAAATGATGGCTGGCAGCAGCATGATATGAAATGGCCACGTACGTTGCAGACTTCTCATTGCAGTTCCTCCTGTAACTCTCATGGTATACTTCAATTATAGAAGCGTTCCTACTAACGAAACAGTTCAAAAAACCAACATACATGGCACAAAAGCAATCATTTTTCAGCCTCGCCATGTGACTGGTAGTCTATCTCGCAAGCATAATGACAGCGCATTTATTTCCAATATAATCTGGTGATTGGTATGAAAAAGGCTGCCCGTGTGGGACAGCCCGTCTATCTATTTCAACTGTGTTTACTTCTCAACGCTCTTATACCATTCATTCACTTCTTTTGTAATTTGTTCGCCTCCGGCACTCTTCCACGTCTGCACGAAGGTATCAAAGGCCGAAATCGGCTGTTTGCCATAAATAATTTCATTGAAGGTCTGGTTTTCAATCTTATCCAGATAGTCCTTTTTGGACTTCATAGTTGGCGTAGTAGGTCCCGTGAACTGATCCTTCATGGAGATGTCCTTCTGTTCCATTAACACCTTGGCAGCCGCAGGTGTATCTTTGCCGTAATTGACCATTACATCCTTCTCCAGACGAGTCTTCGCTTCCGCGCCGTCAGCCAAACTTAACAAAGCCTTCATTTGGGCATCAGGTATACGCGCACCATCACGAACCAGCAAATAACGAACAGAGTTTACATAACCGCCTGGTATCTTGTCGATAGGCAACAGCTTTCCATTCGCATCCAGATCATAGTCGTAGCCCTTAAACAACCCGTTCGCCAAATCTCCTTCCGGTTTGGCATTTGCAAAATGATCAAACAAGTAATTTTGATAGGTGAAAAAAGCTTCAGGATGCTGCATTTGTTTGTTGATCAGTACGACACCATTGGTGTATTGAGTTCCATGGCGCATGGCTTTGTTGTCAGGCCCCACTGGAATTTTGATCGGCTTCCATACAGCGCTCTTCGCATTTTTCACCGTATCCTGAAGCGGCCAGCCGCTCATCCAGTATGGACCCGGTATGATGCCTGCTGTTCCTGCGACTGCAGGCTCTGACGTTTTATTCTCATCCCACAATGCTGCTTCCTGCGGAATGTATCCCTTTTTGAGCCATTCGCTCAGCTTTTGCAGACCCGGCTTCATACCTGGCTGCACGGAGCCATATTCCAGGCTGCCGTCCGCGCCTTTGTTCCATTGTTGGGGGAGTGTGCCATAGGCTCCGAAAATCCAGGACGGGTCACCCATCCAGGTGTTCATAGACGTTTTGAAACCGATGCTGAGCGGAATCACTTTGTCTGGAGACAGTCCGTCCGGGTTTTTATTTTTAAAAGCATCCATCACCTTTTCCAGTTCATCCATCGTCTGAGGAGCTTTCATGCCGAGCTTGTCCAGCCAATCTTGCCGCACCCACAGCACATAATCGTGGTTATAGGCGAAATCGAGTACTGGAATTCCCATTTTTTTGCCGTCCCGGCTATATTGGTTCCATACATTCGTATCCTGATTCATCGCCTGCTTCCAGGAATCCGAAGCATACTTATCGAACAACGGACCAGCTTCCGCGAACATGCCGGAATCGATCATATCCTGCGCCAGCTGCTCATTTTCCGTTCCCAGTACAACGACGTCCGGCATCTCCTGACCGGAGGACATCGCCAAACGCAGCTTCGTGGCAAATGCACCATTGGTATCCGTGACAGACCAGAGTGATTTTATATTAATACCGAATTTCTCTTTAGCCCATTTGGTCGCAACGTTATTTTCGATCGATTCGCCATTTTTAAATTTTAAGGTAGGATCTACACCCCATACGGTGGAAATGGTGACTTCCGGATTGTATTTTTCTTTGTATACGTTTTCAGTTTTGGCTGCGCTATTGGTATCTCCACCATTCCCCGTGCCCGAGCAGCCCACAAGGCCAACTCCTAATAGCATAGTTGCGGCGAGCAGCGACAACAGCTTTTTTTTCGAATGAACTCGCATATTGTTCCCCCTCAAAAAATCATTTTCTACTCTTTTATTATAAGAGGGCTTTTCTATGCAGCCTATGTCACAAAATAAATATTTCTGCACCTTTCCCAACCGATCCTTACTATTACCTCTTGCTATTACCTCTTACTGGTCCCGTCTTTATTGGTCCCGAAATTCATGCGGAGTCATTCCATAATGCTTTTTGAACATCTTGCTGAAATATTGGGGATTCTGATAACCCAGCTCTGTTGTAATTTCATATATTTTTTTGTTGGAGTACTTGAGCAAATACAGAGCCCGCTCCATTCTCATTCGGATGATATAATCTCCCAGACCTTCTCCGGTTTCAGCCTTGTAGATTTTGGACAGATAGACCGGATGAAGATAAACCTGATCGGCAATCGTCTTAACAGATAGCTCCTGACCTTTATCCTGGGAGATGAGCTCCTGAACCTGCTTGACCACATAGCTTTTGGCGCTTTGCTCACTTTCAGACCATTCCGACTTTAGCTTGTTCATCATCAAAAATATCCATTCCTTAAGATTGGAGAACGATTGAACCATTTGCTGCGCATGCAGCGGGTCAAAGCCCGTTTGATCCATCTGCGTAATGAAGCGTCCTTGCTTATGCGCCGTGTACATAAATGCGCTCGTTACCGTAATAAACAGCTCATATAAATGCTCACGGGTATACCCTGCTTCCTCTATCTTGCCAAATACACGATTTATCTTCGCTTCAGCCTCCTCCCATTGTCTGGACTCCAGAAGATGGGTCAGCGTTGGGTGTACGTATAACCCCTCCAGCAGCTTGGCTGAATTGTACGAATGTTCTGGCTGTTCTTCTATAAAGAGCAGCGTATCCGTTTCCTCCTGCTGGTTCCAGTATAAGGACCTGATAGCTGACTGGTATACCTTAGGCAGCTCCTGTGGGAACATAAACCAGCCGGTTACCGTAACGTAAATTTCGCCTTTTAAGTAGTTGCTCACATTTTTTCGGAAATTGTCAATCGTCGCACGCAAAATATGATTCTGCTCGTCCATGCTCCGATCGGAAATCAGATTCCAATTTTCTTCTATCAATACAATTAGACAGTCATGCGGTGCTTTACAGTGCCAAACGTAAAAATCGGGCGCAAACACTTCTTCAGCAATATTCCCAATCGCATACTCTATTAAAGATATTGAATGATAATCCATATCAGAAAAATGCTTGCCTAGCTGAATAAGCAGCATACTGGCACGTTGTCCTGTGCGCAGCATAATTTCGTACTGTGACAACTTGTCCTCTATTACTTGTATAGACAGATGACGCCCAAGCACCAAATCATGCATCAGGTGAGTACGCAGCACACCAAAATCGGTCCTGCGACTGTACTGTAATTGATGAACCTTGTCAAAGGCCTCCCATTCTTCCTTTAGCGAATCGATGGCAGCTGATACACATTTCATAAACTCCTCATCATCCACCGGTTTTAAAATATAATCAAAAGCCTTAAGCTGGATCGCTTTTTTGGCATATTCAAAATCGGCATAGCCTGTGAGCAGCAAGCATCGAATGTGCGGCCATCGCTCGTTCACCTCAACAATCAGCTCTAATCCCGTCATGCCGGGCATACGAATATCCGTAACCAGAATATCAATGTCGTACGCTTCAAGCACATCCACTGCTGCCAATGCGGAAGCTGCTTGATGAACCCTCTCGATGCCCAGCGTTTCCCATGGAATGGTAGCCGCCAGGCTTTCGGTTACATAGCTTTCATCATCTACCAATAATATCTGAACCATAAGGTCCCTCCAGTTTAACCATATTCGAATTTGGGGAAGGTACAATCAAGCCGTTCGTCTGCTCTGCTTCTGCTGGCAGCGGCCATTTTAGAACCGCACGCAGTCCTCCCAAAGGTGACAACGAGAAAGCCAGTCCGGCGTCTTCTCCAAAATGCAATCGCATGCGTTGATGTACATTCCATAAGCCGTAGCCATGTTTCTCTTCTACAGGCTTGTCAAGCGTTGATGTCAGGGCTGTTATAGCCTCTTGGCTCAAGCCTAGTCCATTATCATCCACAATCAGGTGTATATACGAGCCGACACACTCGGTTTTAATATGGATGATGCCATCCTCCACTTGAGGTTCTATCCCGTGCAGCACCGCATTTTCCACTAGCGGTTGCACTACAAGCAGCGGAATCAGCAGACTATTGGCCTGTGGAGAAACATCAATTGTAAACGTTAGCCGTGGCATACGCATCTGCTGAATTTTCAAATAATATTGAACAAACTCGACTTCCTCTGATAATGGCACCAAATCCCGTTCCTGCCTTGTCGTATATCGATAATACCTTGATAAATTATGCGCCATGGCCACGACCGCCTCATGATTGTGGAGCTTCGCCATACTTGTAATGAACGAAAAACAATTATAAAAAAAGTGTGGATTAATTTGTGACTGGAGCTGCTTTAGACGCGCTTCCTTGACATGCAGCTGCTCAACATACACCTTTTCAAACAGCTCCTGAATCTGTTCGACCATCAGATTGAATTGACGGGACAGGAAAGCAAACTCATGACTCCCCCTTGGGCTTAATCGAACAGCATAGTCTCCATCCTTTAATCTCCGAAATGCCCGCACAAGCTGGAGAATCGGCACTTGTACCTGTGAATGAAGCAGGTAAGCACCAATCAAGCCTACCAGCAGCAAGCCAACAACGGTGATATAAAATAATCGATTTGAAGAATAAATTGGAGACATTATATCGGACAAAGGCATATAGTCAATTAAATACCAGCCCGTCGTTTGCGAAAGAACGGCATGAACCAGGTAGCTCTCTTCTCCAATTTTCACGGTCAGATTATCAACCTCATGCAGCCCCATTTTTTCCAATTTTGTAATCAGCTTGCCGGACAGCTCTTCATTCGCAGTACGATTATAGATCGCTCCTACACCTTTTTTATAATAAAAAGGCTCCTTCCGTCCATCACCTTTAAAGCGGTCAAGCATGTCCTGAATGTTGCTGCCGTCAAATTCGACCTTAATAATCGTGTTGGCGGTTTCAGGATTACCAAGTGAGGAAAACGGGGATAACGTATACAATGAAAATATAAACTGATCCTTCCCGTACATTCTTTTTTTGGATACCTGCCAGCCATCTTTAATCAACTGGTTTAGTTTTTTCTGATCATAAAAACCGGCTCCATCTTCTGACACAACACGTCCAAGTGAAGGGGAATAGATATCCAGACCGGTTCTCCAATTCGATGAGCTTTCCTGAAGTCCCAGCTTGGTCTGGATACGTTTGATAAGATTAATTCCATCTAAATTGAGAGTCTTATCCTTTAAAAAAATGGCCTGAAAGCTGGCAACATCAGGATCATGAATCAACAAATGCGGCCAGGCGGATATCATTTCAATATTGGTGTTTACCTGATTTTGAAAAAAAGTCAGTTGATTATAATTGGACTGGTTCAGCTCGTTACGTAGCACTCTTGTCGTCATCTGATTGGAGTAGACGTACAAAACTAGTACAGGAATCAGCAATAGAATAACGATAGAGACGATTTTCGTATAAAAATTAAATTTTAACATGTGGTCTACACATCCTCTGCACAAAAAACAGGCATACTAAAAAGGTTTGCTTGAGCCCTGACCTTCCCCGCTGTCAGTACATACTATACATTATCAACGGTTGGCGGTGATAACATGTTTGACGCTAAGCAAATGGACTGGTTAAATCAACTATCCGCTGAAGATCTGGCGATATTAGGTGCCGGCTTCACTACATTAGGTGATTTTTTTGCTTTTTTGGCATTGGTTAAAGCCAAACAGGAACCTTCTAAGGGAAAGGGAAATGAAGTTGTGGCACTGATCAGGGCCAAACAACAACCTCATAAGGGAAATAAAAAATAACTATACGATTTCATAGCATTTTTATTTCACGACAAATTTTACACGAGTTCCATCCTCATACTCATCCAATTGGTGACTTACCCATGATCCTGCCCCACGATTATCCTTAGGAGCTATGTATTTGACATTTGCACCTTTACCACCTTCTGAGCACATCGCCATCGGCCATTCGTCACGATCGAAGCCTTTACGAGCGGGAACTCCTGCAAGCGAATGCTTGCGATTTTGCTCGGCTCCTTCACGATCAATTGTGCATACCGATGATTTTCCCGTCTGAATCGCTTCCTTGATATGCTGCGCCGTTTCTGGATACCGATCCGACGGAAAATGCAGTGTAACCTGTACCGATGAGGGCGGGTTCTCTTGTGGTGTTTTCGTAAGGAGATCGACTCCTTTAAACCAATACATACCCGCGGCCAATAGCACTACGGTTATAAAACTCAACAGTTTTTTCTTCAATTTTCCTCTTCCCTTCAAGCTATTCCAGTGGGTGCCTTCAACCAAGGAATCCCTGGATTTTATTTTTTGCAACCCCTTACGGACTATAAAAAATGGTTGAATATTCGACGACAAATAATACAGAGAGGAGGTTGCACAGATGAACGATGAGATCAAGCTGGCCGTGAGCCACATGCAAGCCGTTGTAATCCGGTTACACAATGGAAGTACCGTTATTGGCTGGCCTAAGCTCCTGTCTGACCAAGAGGATCAGCATTTCAAGCTCTACGATGACGAAAACGTATATACGATTGCAATTCAGGACGTGGATACTGTCGCACGAGTTATTGTATAAGATACATGAAGCGACTCAATGCAATATCCAGCGGACAAGCCCAAACAAGGCACACCACAGGAGAAGACTGATCAATAATCCCCAGAACAAACCTTTAAAAAGCTTCATACCATACTGACAACCTTTCCAACTGGCTTTTCGATATTATAACATGTCAGAAAGAGAGCTGTCGCAGCACGCTTCACATCATCTTTATATTATATTTTTTAAATTTTAAAATCACAGTACAAAGGCAGTGTGCAATAATTCCGAAAATTATGCCCGATCACCCATGAAAATGCAATCATGCCATAATAAAAGTCACATTTTAATTAAAATTTAAGGAAAGTTTCTCAAAAATTATGTATAATTATTGACATAATAAACATACGAGGTGATCATCATGGCATTACTAAATAGAGTTCAGGAATTAAAATTGCAACTGCCTAACGAGCATCATAGCATCTCGCAATACGTGGAGCATGCACTGCACTCGATTGATAATTTTGTGGAACAGCATCGTCAATTTGTAGCCGCTCAGGCTTTATATGGTGAGAAAATCAATGGCACGGAAGAAAGACTGTTTCGTGATACGATTTCCGAGATTAAAGCCCAACTGGTAGCCACTTTGGAAAAAACAGTTGAAGACTTCGCCCACAGGGGCGATAAGCACTGGAAAAACCATTATCAGGACGGCGTAGAGTAAGTTGAAAATAACCCCCGGTCTTTGGACCGGGGGTTATTTTGTATACGTGAATGTGGCAGCGTACGCAGACTATTTTAACACTCTCGCAGATGTCGATACAGTTTTACCACCATAGACCACTTTGATGCTTGAACTTCCGGTCGCCACTGCCTTCACCTGTCCGCCTGTTACCTGTACAATCGACGGCTTGGAAGATGTCCACACCGCTGAGCTTGTCACATTGGTCATTGCGCCTGAATCATAAACTGCATTTACACTAAGCACTTGAGAGGAGCCTTTAGGAAGCTTCAGGTTCTTGTTGCTCAAGACCAACTTGAGCAGCTTGGGCGTTACCTTGATCTCCACATTAAACGACTTGTCTTGGTATGTGCCTGTAATGGTTGCTGTTCCAATTCCAACCGCTTTAATAGATGACCCTTTTACGCTCGCTACAGAAGCATTCGATGTAGTCCATTTTACCTTGCTGCTCAGCGTAGCTTTTTTACCATCTGTATATATGCCGATAACTTTGATGGACTTGCTCCCTTTCAAATTCATATCAGCACTTGTAAAGCTTGGGGTCAATGTAGAAATGGCTCCTTCTACAATGACAGGCACCTTCACGTATTTATTCATATACATGGCCTTGATGCCTGAGTTGCCACCGCTTACCGCTTTTACTTTACCGTTTCCTACTGTAACTGCCGCTGTTGTAGCGGCCCAGCTTACCTGATTCGTAACATCAAGTGTTCCCCCACCAGCCATTTGTGCCTTGATTGTCGGAAGACTCGCTTCTTGTCCTGCAACCAGTACATATTTCTTTTCAGAAGCGGTCAGCTTGAGCACTTTGTATTGCACGGTCACTGGAATATCCAGCTTGAGCGCACCTACTGTCGCTGTCAATGTTGCGCTGCCTGGATTTACTGCAACCAGCTTGCCACCTGCTATTTTGACTGCACTTTCACTGCTTAAGCTCCATTTCACATCGGATTGAACTGCTTTTTTAGCCCCATTGACCAAATAAGCAGATATCGTCGGAAGAGAAGTTTTGCTGCCTGTTTCGAGAGTCAGACTCGCTTTGCTCGATACCAGCTTTTCCACAGTCGGCAGCACATTAATCTTCAGCGTCTTGCTCAAACCGTGATAGGACGCTGTAATCGTCGCATTCCCTGCGTCCATCGGAGTGATTTTACCCTGCTCCACTGTAGCAACCAGCGGATTAGACGAAGTCCATTCTGCCGTGTTGGTTACATCGGTTTTGCTGCCTGTCAGGCTCACATCGGTTGCATTGACCTGAATGGGGAAGCTGCCCAGAAAGACCGATTTGGAACCGGACTCGCTTAATGTCAATGCCTGGGAGGAAGAACGCACATACACGATGGTTTGTGCTTTAAGTCCATCCTTGTCGGCTTTAATGTAAGTCACACCTTTGGCAAGCGGGCGTACAAGTCCATTCTCTACGGTAGCAACGGTCGAATTCGAAGATGTCCATTCCACACCGGACACATTTTCCGTCCCGCCTCCGCTAAGCACACCTTGAGCTGTCAGTTGCTTCGATTCTCCGCCAATGGTCAGATTCAAAGGACCAGACGGATTTAATTGCAGCTTGCTGTAAGGCGATTTTACTGTAATTTTCGTCGCTACTGTCTTGTTTTCATGTGTGGCGGTAACTTTGACCTGCCCTATCGATACCGGGGTAATGAGTCCCTTTTCTACCTTTAAGATACTTGGGTCTCCGGAGATCCATTCAGCTTTTTCGGTTACATCCGTTTTCCCTTTTTCTGTCACCAACCACACTTTTAATTGCGCAGGGTTTCCACCCAGATTGACTGTGGTTGGATTTTGACTATCCCACTCCACTGTGTAAGACGTGCTCTCCTCAGCCCGGATCAAACCTGCTGGCCATGCTGCAACTACAAACATCAGCAAAGCAAGTAAGAAGGTACTCCGTTTGCTCATACTCTTCATTCGTTTCTCTCCCTTGGTTTCATCTTTATAAATAGGGTATTATTAACAGCCCCGTACCTTTTATCGGTAAACAACGCACTAAATTGAACCCTTCAACAAAAATAGGTGGAATATAACAGTTAAAGTTCCCCGCGCAGCGACCTCACCACGAACAAATGCTCTTCCTTCGACAAGGTTTGTCCATCTTCAAGTACGACATCATGATCCGTATGACTTGCTAATTTGATATTGTAAGCAATCAGCTGGTCATCTTTCCAAACCGTGACTGCCGATTGAAAATAGATGGCATTATCAAACTGTATTGGAACGCTCATCACATAGCCAATGGAGTTCAGCTTGGCCGGATGGCGGCTTCGGCGCTCACGTCCGGGAGGAAGCATGGTAATATACGCAATATTTTCAAAAGGAATAGCCAGCATTTTCGGGCCTAAAATAACGTACTTGCGTGTATCATCCCATTTCTCGAGCGTCCCGCGCACCTTTTGGGTATGACCGTTGTTGCCGTGATATAAGATGACCTGACGTCCCTTCCATTGACGCATGTCCCCACCTCCAGTGCTAGCGGCTAGGAATCTCCCACCGTATCGGTTCCATTCCATGCTCCTGCAAAAATGCATTGGTACGCGAAAAAGGTTTGCTGCCAAAAAATCCCCGGTGAGCCGCGAGTGGACTCGGATGGACGGATTTCAGTACCAAATGCTTGCTGGTATTCACGAAGCTTGCTTTTTTCTGAGCATGACTGCCCCACAAAATAAACACTACTGGCTGCTCACGTTCATTAATCGCTTCAATCACAGCATCCGTGAAACGTTCCCAGCCTATTCCCTGATGAGATTGCGGTTGTCCTTCACGTACGGTCAGCACATTGTTCAGCAGCAACACGCCCTGCTCAGCCCAAGGAACAAGGTAGCCCTGATTCGGAATGGGAGTCCCGATATCATCGTGCATCTCTTTGTAAATATTTTGTAGGGACGGCGGCGTGCGCACACCGGGTCTGACGGAAAAGCTCAAGCCGTGAGCTTGTCCCTCTCCATGATAGGGGTCCTGTCCCAATATAACCGCTTTGGTAAGATGATATGGCGTTAATTTGAGTGCTGAAAACAAATCTTCTTTTTGGGGATATACTTTGTGTATCTTGTACTCACGGGCTAATGTGTACCTTAATTCATTAAAGTAAGATTTTTCGACCTCTTCCCGTAATACATCATCCCAATCATTTCCAAACATAACTCCCGTCTCCTCTCGCTATGTAGATCTCGCAAATTGTAAGCTTTTTTATCCAAAAAAATAAGCCGACCCCTCATCCGGAGCCAGCTTATTTATTCGTTACTTGTGTTTTGCCGAAGGACCAGAAAAGTATTCTTACGATAGTCAGCTACCGCAGGGTCTAAATTCGATTTCCTTATTATAGCATTCACGATATTGATGTCAAGTGACTGAAAGCTTAAATCCGTCCAGAGAAAAGCTCTTTATTGCTGTATTTGTGACGAATTTGTATGAGTATTCAAATATTCCAATGCATTATATAGCATAACAGCAGCTTCAGCGCGTGTAATCTCGCTTTTTGGATGAAACTTTCCAGTCGCATCCAAAGTATTGACCTTGTACACTAGCGAGCGCTGAATGCTGCCTTGATAAGCAGGCTCCAATTCGCTGTCGTCAGAGATATTCACAGGTGCGATTTTAATCATGGGAAGAACGCCCGCTTTTTCGATGCCCTGAATCAGCATGTGGGTAAACTCCTCCTTGGTCAGAGCTTTGGCAGGATCGATATCTTTTGGAATGTCTACACCATTATAATGCGCGTTGATAAAAGCATCGGCGTACCATGCGGTATCCTTGACATGGGTGAACAGGTCGCTGGCCTGCGGTGCCTTTATAAAATCAATGGCAATCAAACTGAACCGGAATGCACCGGAGATCAGCTGAACTCCTTGTGCAGCGGTCACTTTAGAAGATGGGAGGAACTGCGTGTCAGAGACCCCTTTGAGTAGACCCTGATCTTTAAGGGATATGATTTTTTCTTTGCCGCTTACGTTGTCTAAATCCTTGAATTGGCTGTCTGCCGCAAACAATGGGTCTCCAATGGAAAAGGACAAAATGGCTACGGCTGTAACGGCTGCGAATGCACTTTTTTTCATACTCATATTAAGTTCCACCTTGTAGTTGAATTAGGCCGCTTGGCCATTAACAACTTCTATGACGTAGTACAAGCTGGAAAGGTTGCAGGACAAATTCTAAGATCCTTTAACATAGTACCTTCTCCAGGCAGTGTGCCAATTCATCATCAGATAGCGGCTTGCGATGCGTATTCTCCAGGTAGATATGTTTTTCGGTCTCCGGCATGATATATTGTTTGTACCACAGAAACATATCGGGGCTATCACCCTGAATCCGTAGAAATCTTCGCACCGTATCCGCATGAGAAATGGTGTTATCGAGATTGGTCAACCAATCCGCCCGGTAGAAATGCTCCCATCTTCCAGTCCCTGCGAGCGAGAGCGCTTCTTTCCCCTTCTGGTAGCTCCAAACGGCATGCGAAGCTTGTATAAATGCTCGTGGATAGTCTCCTTCAAGAAATAACCCGTAAGCGTTGCAGATGTTGGCCAGCCCTCGGCAACCGCTCAGATGCACTTCAATCTGCACAAGAAGCTGATTATACAGCCTGCGACATTCATCCTCCGGCAATTGCTTCATCGTTTGCAGACACCGCTCTTGCAGTTCAACCCAGCCCAGGATTGCCGATTCGGCTTTTTCCTTGAACCAGCGTACCTGTTCAGCAAAAGGTTTTTCTCCAGCAGCCCAACACAGCCGTTCATCATAGCCTTCTTTGCCTTGCAGCCAAAAGCCCATAATTTGCCGCGCTGGATGGTGATAGAATTCCTCCCCCGCCCGATCATCCTTGTGCGGACCATAAACGATACTACAACGGGAATAATCCTGGTACAATCGGGAAATCTCTTGATGCTGACGACTGTACAAGCGCCCGATAAAATCAGCAAGCTGCTGTCCAGCATCCGTGTTACCATACGTCCATAAATTCGCTGCCAAATCCAGCGTATATAAATGCGGCAAAATATTACCCGAATTGACCAGCAGATACTCGTCTGCTCCTACGGCAAATGCTGTTGTTAATTCGTCAACAATCAGCTCGGCAGAGGAGGGAAATTGAGTAAGATGGTTTGACGCCTGCAGGTCGTGGAAGGTCACATGATAATATACTCCGTTCTTGCCTTCATCCTCCACCTCGGGCAATGCCGGTACACGATGGTTGAGATTGCCATGGCGCCGGGATACCATTTTGCCGTAACCATTGTCCGCCCATATTTTAATTACCCCTTCGGGAACTTCAATGTGCCCCTGCTTGTATAACTCGGCAATCTCGCCATACATCGCCATACTGCACACGGGCTGCTCCACACATTCGCAGATCATACTGTACTGTTTGCGAACCACGTACGATATTAATTGTCCACGTTTCTCCGGCGTATTAAAGGAAGGGTCATTTTCCCAAAAAGGCTTGTCTCCCTGTCCACGAAAAGACAATACCCATACAATTTTCTCCCCCTTCTGCCGTTCGATTGCTTCCCGCCATAGCTGCTCAAACAGCTCGGGATGCTCCTTGTAGCTGGCCTGCTTCCCTGGAAAAGCGCGCAAAAACATCTCCGCACCCAGCGGCTCGGCATGATGGTGTGTAATCCATAATCCCATGTCTGCCGCAAGCTTATGATGGATACCTGTGCGCGGTAAATCCGTTCCCGGAATCACCATGTTGCCGCCACAGCGTAGTAATGCTTCAAAAACGGGCTCCCATACCTGCTCCGTCGGCGGATAATCATCCTTCCAACCAATCAGACATACCTCATCATTGACAAACCAGCCCCGATAGCGAACCTTGGGCGGTATACTGTCATAATCCTGGCCCGGGAGGACTATGGGATCCCGCCTGGTCGGAGGAAGTTCTGCCCAGAACCAGAACGGCTCTACACCCAGAACGAAGCGACTGTAATGGAGCAGCCCGTAAATGATCCCGAGCTCATCACGGCCAATGATATGAAGTACCGTTCTCTTGCCATCAGCAACAAAACGCAAACAATACCCCTCCGGCCACTGTGGGCATCCATCCTCTTCCT
Source organism: Paenibacillus kribbensis (assembly GCF_002240415.1). Lineage (NCBI taxonomy): Bacteria > Bacillati > Bacillota > Bacilli > Caryophanales > Paenibacillaceae > Paenibacillus > Paenibacillus kribbensis. Next base: position 2,054,031 of record NZ_CP020028.1, on the reverse strand, counting down.
GCGCATAACGGATCATGATCGAGGCCTCTTCTTCTGTTTGCAATGGCTCTCTGCCAAACACTTGCTTATGATCTCGCGCAATCATTCTCCAAGCGTGTGCAATCGGCACATTTCCGCCAACTTGAAGATTGTATCCGCTTTCAGATGTAATGATCATAGGTTCACAGGGTTTCATGGATTGTCATCTCCTATTCAACGGTGAAGGTTCTTCTTACCTTTATTGTATAGATTGGCGACAGACTTAGATAGTCTATAATATTGCGGATATTGCTCAATCATACAAAAGATCAGACATCGTATGTACCCTTGGTTCGGCTTAAAAGTTTCACAAAAAATAAAACTCGGCGACCTCTTACCGATTCAATTTCGGAAAAGGTCGCCGCTAACCTTTAACTTACCTTATTCCAATCAAAAAAGGTAATCCGTTGTCCTTATAACTGTATCTATCATGTTAAATAGAATCACTATTTTTTATTATAAAACAAGTTGTTTGATATAAAATGATGGGCGTTCTTGTATAGAAATTGGAACAATCTGACCTGTATGCTTAGCTTTCACACAGGCATCCGCCGTCACTGCTACAACATAACCATCCCAAGCCGATGGCCCATTCACTTCACCTTTTACAGTACAATTAATCCATTCTTGCAGTTCAACATCATAGGAATCAATGAAACGATCCTTCCAATCTACTAGAATTTCGGTTGAAAGCTTCGCTTCGCTACGCATAAGTACACTGGATGGCTCAGGTAAGCTGGCTATACCTGTTTCTCCAACAACCTGGCATTGAATGTCATATCCATATTGACAATTTACAAATATTTCAGTGTCAACTCGGATTCCTTGTTTGGTTTCCAGTAAGACGATATGCGGGTCCTGTAGCCCTTCAGCTGCAAAACGTGTGTTTCTTGGCAGAATTACCTGGGCGGAAACATAATCGTCATTAAGTAACCACCGTAAAACATCTATTTCATGAGGAAAAGAATCAGTAAGCGCCATATCACCGGTACAGCCTGGGGCTGAAGGAGCTCGGTGTGCACAATGCACCATTAACGGTTCACCGATCCTTCCATGTTCAATAACATGTTTTAATGCGCGATACCCCTTATCGTAACGTCGCATGAATCCTACTTGAACCAACTGTTTACCGTGTGCAATCTCTGCATCAACGATTCTCTTACACCCCTCAGCAGTTGTAGCAAGTGGTTTTTCGCAGAAAACCGGTTTACCCGCAGCAATGGAAGCCAAAACAAATTCTTCATGGGTAGGACCCCAAGAGGTTACGATAACTGCATCAACATCTTCGGAGTTAATAACGTCATGTCCATTTTCATAAACCTTTGCATCCATATTTTCGTTATTAACAACAGCCTTGGCTTGTTCTGCATTCACGTCTGTCACTGCAACAATTTTAGCTCCCGATAAAGTGTTGGAGATCCTATGAATATGATCTTGACCAATAGCACCTGTACCAATAACACCTATTTTTAGAACCATGTAATATATACCTCCTTCTTTTATTTACTGATTGACAAGCTTAACCTTGTATTCTTAAAATCTCTAGGTAACGCTTCTTTGAGAACATCCATGGATTTTTTAACACCAGTAAGCGGTTCCATTGTTAAATCTTCCATTTCAAGAACTACTGGTCCCTCATATCCTGCCATTTTCACGACAGTAAAGAACTCCTTCCAATAACCAACATCGTGTCCGTATCCAAGTGCAACATAATTCCATGAACGGGTAGCAAAACTTTCCATCGGTTTCACGTCGATAAGCCCATGTATATCATTTACTCCTCTTTCTATCCGTACATCTTTGGCATGGACATGATATATTGCACTTCCTAATGCCCTTGCTGCTGCAATTGGATCTCCACCCATCCAAAATAAATGACTTGGGTCAAAATTCATGCCAACCATGTCCCCAACTTCATTTCTTAATTTGAAAAGTGTTTCTGGATTATGCACTAAATTACAGCCAAGATTCTCAATTGCAATTTTTTTGACGCCGCGTTCTTCCGCGACTTTCACGGCTTTTTCCCAGTATGGCAAGGCTACTTCATTCCATTGCCATTCTAGTATTTTAAAATGGGAAGGTAAAATAGGGTGTGTTAGCCAATTCGGTGTCACATCATTTGGACCTCCGCTAGGACAACCCGACATCATAACAACTGTCTCTACCCCTAAAAGCCCTGCAAGCTGAAATGTTTTTTCAATAACTGCTTTATGAGCTTTTCCCTCTTCCGTTGGGTCGAGTTGATTTCCTGAACAATTTAAAGCTGCAATTTCAAGCCCTCTACTTTTAATAGCCTCTACAAATTTCTCACGTTTAACAGCACTCTCCAGCAAACCATCCAAATCAATATGTGGTGCTTTAGACCAATTACCACACCCTAATTCTAGAGCTTCAAATCTCAGATCTACACATGTATCAAGCATTTCTTCCAACGGCATGAATCCTAAGATATCAGTAACTAAGCCAGCTTTCATCATTAACAATACCTCCATATATAATGAACAAATGGTATTTTAAAGACATACAATTAAATAGAAAATCGGTTCGTAATCTTAATATCAGCCTCCCTTTTAAGTTACTATTGAGCCTGGAACCTCTATTGCAAGCGTTGTCATTCAGATTAAACATAAATAAAAATTTCTCATTTACAATTGTGATTATAGGATATTACACAATACGTGTATTTAGATTATCAAGACGCGTTTTTATACTTTTAAGACATGATATTTCTAAGAAAACCATTGATTCGTCGTATACATATCCTTTTTAGAACAAAAAAACCACTTCAATGCATAACATTAAGTGGGGATAGTTCAATACTCTGTATATGAAGTTGTTTTTGAGTCTATATAAAGCAAGCGAAAGACTCTTGGTGGACTACCCATTACAGAGTGAAAAACACGAGTAAAATAGTGAACCGTTTTAAAACCAGTTTTTATTGAAATATCTCTGATGGATAAATCTGTTGTTTTAAGTAATGCGGCAGCTCTCTGTATTCTCTCATTTTGAACGTACTCTGAGTAACTTACACCTAATTCTGCTACAAATATTCTCGACAAGTGCCGACCCGATATATGGAATTGACGAGCTACATCGGGAAGTTTTAAAGGACTTTCCAGATTATCATTAATGTATAACTTTGCTTGACGAAGAAGTGGAGAAATCATTTCAACCGATTTTTTTGGGCGATCACTATGTGAATAAGGAACAAAAATTTGCAGTAATGAAAGAATAAGGGAGTAAGCTAGGTTTGTTAGCATTTCTTCATAAAAAACCTGTTCGGACTTTGTTGTTTGGATAAGAAGAGATTTCCAAAGCAATGTAGCAACTGTATCATCGCTTACGGGCACAACTACTTTGGAACATTTCCGAGCTTCCCTTATTATTTCTATCCATTCTTCACTTGATTCTGATTCTATTAGTTCAAATGCTACATAAAGGAGGGCTAATCCATCTTTACTTTTTATTTGGTGTAAAACATCTGGTCTTGAAAGGAACATCATATTTTTTTGTAAGGAGTAAGTACAATCGACGTCAATATAATACCCTTCGCCATCAACTACAAAACATATCTCAAAAAACGAATGTTTATGCGGTACAATGTCATAATGTTTTGGCATGACTCCCCAATAATGTAAATGAAAAGATGAGCCATTTTGTTCTAGACGATGAACATATTGATTCAAATAAATTTTTCCTGATATAAATTTACTTAAATCCAAAAAAAATACCTCCAGTTAAACGTATACTGAACCCTAAAATAGGAAAATAAAAAACACCTATACTCCCATTTTCTGTATTCTATGGGGGAACAGGCATCGTACCGTTTATAAAAAAGATGTACCGTTTTAAAGAAAATTATACCCTTTGCAAAAGGGTCGCACCGTTAAAATTAACGCAACAATTGATGAAAGACCACTTAAAATTAAATTAAAATGTTGAAAGGATGTGATGTAATTACCACCCGGTCTCTCGTCTGCCTAAATCAATTATACATAAAACAACTCTCTCAACATACCGAAATTTACTAAGACCAAGCTTCGTAATAGTTCTCCATGATGTCTTCCTAATACACAAAATAACAAACACCGCCCCGATGACGCTGAAGCTTCCGAGATAGTGGGCGTAAAGATCAGAAAGTTTCTTGTAAAGGCGACGGTAAAACATAGGCCTGTTATGGCCGGGCAGCATCAGAATTTTCACACCATACCATCCTTTAGATAATGTAGTGGCAAGCTAGTCCTGATTAACGGTTATTCATGCGTCACATAGCCCATCCCAAGCCCTATATCCTTCTTATGCATCGAACTTTCCCTTTTAATTTAAACAGTTCTTTAGGTACACACCTCCACCAATAACGAATCCCCTACATACGATAAGAGCATCACGGACAACAATGCTGTTTTTCCTTATACAGCAAACCAAGGTAGGGGGTGAAAAGTTTATGGAATTGCTGGAGAAAGTACAAGCCGAGATCAACCGTTATATGACCCGGATTCAGTCGGAACAGCAGGAAGATGGGTCATGGAGATATGATTTTGAAACAGGACCGATGACGGATGCCAGTATGATGATTCTCATCAGCTCCCTGTATCCTGAAGAACAAGAACTCCTTTCGCGGTTGGCCCAGCGCTTGGTGCATAAACAGGCGGATGGAGGCGAATGGAAACAGTACGACGACGATGATGGCCACCTATCCTCCACAATAGAGGCGTATACCGCGCTGTTGTTATCTGGTTATCTGGAGCGGGATGCACCGCCGATGAAACGGGCCAAGGATTATATTCTCCGCAGCGGCGGAGTCGAGAAGGCACATGTCTCTACTAAGTTTATGCTGGCCTTGAACGACCTGTATCCGTGGCCTGCGTATTATCCGATGCCTCTATTTTTGATCCATCTCCCGAAATGGATTCCATTTAGCTTTTACCGCTGGAGCTCGTACGTCAGGACTCATTTCGCCCCAATTCTCATTCTGGGGCACCTCAAATTCACTCTACCGCATCCTTCTGGTGCAGACATCTCCCATCTCTACACGACGCCGAAGTACAATAAGCTCCATCATCAGAGCCACGGCCGCAGACGGTCCGCGAAAGGAAAAAGGTCAAACCGTTCCATCCAAAAGGCCGAGAGTTTTATACTCGAGCATATTGAAGAGGACGGGACGCTACACAGCTATGCAAGTGCCACTTTTTTTATGATCTATGCGCTGCTGGCGATCGGCTATCAGCCGGACTCGCCTGTAATCTCCCGTGCGATGAAGGGGCTGCTCTCTTTTGTAACGAAGACGGATGACGGGGGGATGCATATTCAGAACTCTCCTTCCACCGTATGGGATACGGCGCTTGCTTCCTACACGCTGCAGGAGGCCGGGCTTTCAGCAGAGGATGATACCGTGCAGCGGGCAGCAGCGTTTTTGCTGTCGCTTCAGCATACAGAGAAGAAGGCGCAGGCAGAAGGCTCTCTGCTGCACATGACAGGCGGCTGGGGATTCTCCGAAAGCAACAAGGCGAACCCCGATGTGGATGATACGCAGGCGGTGCTGCGGGCGCTGACGCGGTACACGTCTTATCACGCAGACAGTCTTGAGTCATGGAGAAAAGGAGTACAGTACTTATTCCGCAGGCAAAATGATGACGGTGGCTGGGCCGCTTTTGAGCGGAACAGCACTTCCTTCATGACTCGTCTGTTTGCAGTAGAGAACTTCGAAGATACGGCGTTTGATCCTTCAGCAGCGGATGTGACGGGGAGGACTTTGGAGTTTCTGGGGAGTCATGTGAAGCTGACAACGAATCATCCGCGGGTACAGGCGGGAGTGCGTTGGCTGCTGAAGCGGCAGCAGCGGGATGGATCCTGGTATGGCCGCTGGGGAGTATCGTATCTATATGGGACATGGGCTGCCGTAACAGGACTAAGAGCGGTAGGTTTATCAGCAGAGCATCCCGCGATTCAACAAGCAGCAGACTGGCTGCTCCGCATGAGACAGCCGGATGGTGGCTGGGGGGAGTCCTGCAAGAGTGATGTAGCGAAAACTTACATTGCAGCTCCTTACTCCACGGTCGTTCACACCGCATGGGCGCTGGATCTGCTGATTGCGGTTCATGATACACCTGTGAAGGAAATCAAAGAAGCCACCTCCCTGCTGATCGACTGGAATCGAGAGGAAGGTAGCAAGCGAGTAACATATCCGACCGGAGCGGGTCTTCCGGGGCATTTCTATATCCAGTATCACAGTTATCCGCGGATCTGGCCGCTACTCACGCTTAGTCACTATGAACAGAAATATAAAGACTGCTAAAATGCCCCATTTTCCTGGATTGCAGGTATACACCCTGTACTTTCTATTCGATCCGCATATGCTATACTAACTCGTCTTCAAGATGATAAAAAGTAGTTTTTAACCTATAACTCCGGCTACAGACAAGAATGGAACATATGTGAAAGGAGACAACAAGCATGTCCCAACTTGATCCCCGTTTAATGGGAACATTCCGCCGTAGAATGATGGACCCACGATGTTTTCACAAAGTGTGCGGCATTTTACGTGCCCAGAAATATGAGGATTTAAAATGCTACCATGGCTGCTGCAGTATGATTGATCGCCTCTCCGAATGTATGGGTGTACCGGTATCACCAGTTGAAAGAGAAAATGCGGCACAATGGCTGATGGGCTGCGGCGTAGATCCCCAGAACCCTTACCACCGCAGACGGATGTGGAATATGGTGTGGGGTAGATAGAAAAAATAGGTTAAGGCGAAAGGCTGCTCATTCGAGCAGCCTTTCCTTTTGTTACATTTAAGAGAGTACACACACCTAGCACGCAGCATCCTTATATCGAAAGAAAAAATTGCCAATAGAATCAGCATGAAAGAAATTCAAGAATGGTTGGGACGCAGTAATTATTCCAGAACAGCTAACACCTATTCTCACTTGGAATACAGTTCCAAGGTATCTTCAGCGCAAACCATGAGCGAGGTTCTGACATTTTAAATAAAAAAATCGCATAGCTCTCATTACTTCATAAGAGCCATGCGATCTTCTCTTCTTTCTCTCCTCCGAAAAAAGGAGAGAATACTTTCCTTACAGATTTATCACTTTACTTTTTTTAGTCTAGCTGTGATAAAAGCGTTATAATCCCCATTAATTTCAACGTAGTAATAGCCTGGGTTAGGATTTCGGTGATAAGTTAGTAGATTCAGCCCTTTCATTTCAGGTCTGAAAACCAGTTGGCTCATTAATATTGTATCCTCAGTCTTTGCATCTTCAAACAATACATAGACATTAGCATTTCCAGCAGCCATCATATATGGATCAAATGATACTTGTTCACCTTCTGTATACAATTTTTCACTTTGTACATGATTTTCATTTTCATGTTTAGTTATATCGACATAACGGGTTGATGCGAAAGCGCTTGATGTAAACATCAAAAAGGCAGCGATCATTACTAATAATATCGGTTTAAACTTCTTCATACAGTGTTACCTCCTAGAATATTGTAATAATTACATTATCAATATACTATTCTAAGTTTGTCGAAGTAAGGGGAAGCTTGTCCTGCTAAAAAAGATTCTACTAGTTATTCGCAGGCAGGATTCTTTTTCACATCTACTCTAAATTCAAAACGATCAACCGTTTTGGATAGATTGCCAGGATTGTTTTCATAATCCATCACCGCTGGAAGGTCAAGCCCTTTCGCTCCGCCAACCTGTTCCAACACCTCGGCAAAATGCCGCGCTTCCGCTTTGGCTGCGTCAACACTGGTTGCATCTAAAAAGTGGTACGCGCCTAGTAATACCCCAACTGCTCTGGCCCCTTTTGCATTCGTGGTAAATGTCGGATCGACGTATCGTTGTCCTTGACTTGCCTTGATGAAAGCGAAAGAGATACCCTCTGCCTTTACCGCCTTCCAATCAATATTGCCCTGATAGTGAGATACGTCGATCCCCTGCGCGTTACCTTTTTCCTTGTCTGCATTTTCCCAGTCACCTTCCTTTTCTCCGCTTTTACTCTTTAAAATTTCCACAGCCTGCCGAATGATCGACGGGACTGGCGCACCAAGCCTACCGCCGTTTTCAACAATCGAAAGCAGCTTGTTTGCCATATAAAAATAAGCCGCCGCGTCCCGGAAAAGATGCGAGTCTCCCAACACCCCATCCACCAGATGCGTTACGGCTACCATTGCAAAAATAAAAGCCTTACGAGAAATACCAATAAGACCAATTTTACTTTTTAAGCCTGTTCCCGTTCCTTTCTTCCCTTCTGCTCCCGCTGCCAATAGTCCGGTCACACAATCAAATATGACCAGTGCCAGCAACACCCCCAATACTCCCGACTCCCCACCATAAAGATACGTCACTGCACTACTTCCTAAAGCTGTGCTGAACTTAAAATTCTCCCACTTATCCAACCTTTTTTCCCCCATCTCTCTGTTCAGGAAACTTTTCCTGAGCTATCATCGTTTGTTTTCTGATTTTCTTTTTGGACCTGTATCTCTGCTAATACATTTCCCACCGCCGTATCCAGCGCGTTAAGAATCTCCTTACGCTTATGTGGCTGCAAAGCAATTACAGCAGAAATAACCTCAGTCATTTCTTCAACCGGTCTGGTCAAATCCAATTGAATATCCAATGTAGATTTTATCTTTGCCATGGGTTTCATCACCTCCTAAACACACAAAATAAGCCTCTGAATTATCAGAGGCTTTCATGCTCGTATCTTAAATTGGTTCTGCTGCTATAACGCTACGAATTTTAAAACCCCATATGTTATTAACCTAATACGAACGAGCAAGATAGTTGAATAACAGTAATCAATCTAAGGAGCATGTCGACCTACGCGAGGCTTCAGCCTAAACGGGACTACGCAGGTTGTAGTTAATTTACTATTATGATAAACTGAATGTAATTTGATGATGGGAGTTGAACGGATACATGTAGAACTTTTCTTGCCTCGAGATCACGAAAAGAACGGACTCAGCGATCGGCTGTGGTCGTTTTATTTCATCTCTGCAAGAAAGGTCTGCGTTTCGTTTGCGCTCCCTCTCCGGACAGTCATACGGCCCCTTGGAATGGGGCCGTATTTCCTCGTATGGATTAGAGCCGCAAGATAGCACCTTTCTTGCGGCTCTTTTTTTATTTCCAAACGAAAGGATGATTGCCATGCCCGCCATTCAGGTAACCAATCTTACTTTTGCCTATCCAGGCAGCTATGACCCTATATTCGAAAATGTTCATTTTCAAATTGATACAGACTGGAAGTTGGGCTTTACGGGGCGAAACGGTCGGGGGAAAACGACGTTCTTAAACCTGCTGCAGGGGAAGTACGAATACAGCGGTACGATCTCCACATCAGTCGCCTTTGATTATTTTCCGTTTCCCGTTGAACACCCGGAGTATTTGACCTTAGACGTCGTCGAAGAGATCGTGCCAAGCTATGAGAGCTGGAAGTTGATGCGCGAACTGAACCTGCTTAAGGTTTCAGAAGACGTGTTGTACAGGCCATTCGAATCGCTGTCCCAAGGAGAACAGACGAAGGTATTGCTGGCCGTGCTATTCATCCAAGACAATCGATTTCTGCTCATCGACGAGCCGACCAATCATCTCGACTTGCACGCACGCAAGCTTGTCGCCGATTATTTGAATACGAAGCGCGGTTTTATTCTTGTTTCACACGACCGGGCTTTTCTCGACCGCTGCGTGGATCATATTCTATCGATCAACAAAACGAATATCGTAATCCAAAAAGGCAACTTCTCCAGCTGGTGGACGAACAAAACTCGCCAGGATACGTTCGAAATGGCACAAAACGAAAAGCTGTACAAAGACATACAGCGTTTATCAGCTTCTGCTAAACGTACTAGCAGCTGGTCTTTCGAGACCGAAAAATCGAAAAACGGCACACGAAATTCCGGCTCCAAGCTTGACAAGGGTTACGTCGGGCATAAGGCAGCAAAAATGATGAAACGCTCGAAATCCATCGAACAGCGGCAACACGCCGCTTTAGAGGAAAAATCGAAACTGCTCCGAAATATCGAACAGTCAGAAAGCCTTGCGATCTCTCAGCTCGTGTATTCCAAATCGGAACTGGCGATGCTGGATCACGTCACGGTTTACTACGGGGAAAGAGCGGTTTGCAAGAACGTTTGTCTGACGATCGAAGCAGGAGATCGGATTGCAATTTCAGGTCCAAATGGTTCAGGTAAGTCTAGCTTGCTCCGCCTCCTCAACGCTGAGGCGCTACAGTATACAGGTACGTTTCAGCGGGAGCCGCAGCTTCGCGTTTCCTATGTATCCCAGAATACTTCTCATCTGCGAGGAACGCTTTCCGATTATGCAGCAGAGCACAGAATTGACGAAAGCTTATTTAAGGCTGTATTGCGTAAGCTAGATTTCGCCCGCATCCAGTTTGAGAAGGATATATCGGCGTTTAGCGGCGGGCAGAAGAAGAAGGTTCTGATCGCGAGAAGTCTATGTGAGGAGGCTCATCTGCATATTTGGGACGAACCGCTCAACTTTGTCGACGTGATTTCCCGGATGCAAATTGAGGAGCTGCTGCTTGAGTACACGCCGACCATTGTATTCGTGGAGCATGATCGGGAATTTCATGACCGTGTCGCCACGAAAACGATTGAACTCGGTGGGGATTAGAATTTTACAAAGTGACTTGGAATAAGACATGATTTCAACGGCAGAAAGCTTTGCACAACAACTTTTATGAAAAGGGAAGAGATTGAACTAAAGAGACACGATAGTTCAATAGAACATCGGCAGTCTAGGATTTTATTTTCTCGGTCTTGGCTGCCGTTGTTTCTATTATTGAGTGCAGTCTAATACTTATAACTTATAAAAACAAGAGCTTGTCCCAAACCAATCGGCCGATACAGCAATTGCTATTGCGCCACGCCATCTGTGCCCCATGCGTCAGCTCATCATATGTATGATCATACGTTCCTGTGGTCTCAACATCATGACGAATATCAAGAAGCCGGGCCACCGCTTCATCGCGGCTACGGCCCAGCTCCTTATAACACGTATATATAATTTGAAAGATAAACTACGGGTTTTGTATAGGTGATGCCAAATTGTAAAAAGTAGCTGTTTTCCTCGTTCCACTGTACTTCCATTGGTACTCTACATTTAAGTTATTCCCGCTCCAATACATATTTTTAATTTCTGGAAAGATCTGATCCTGGTTTTTGTAAATCGATGTTGTCGATTTGTGCCATCTGGTCTCGTAGCGTAGATGGTTGCAAATAAATGAGTTCTGCGAATAGCACCTATACTATTATTTACCTTTCTGCAATTATACTCCTGTGTATTTAAGATTGGATTTTATACTTTGCAATCTTCAAACCAAATCTTAATAAACACTTGAATGTCAAAAGACAATATCCATTGAATAGTTATAATGCCACAAATGCTCTTTATAGAGAGAGAATAATTGATTTCTTCACAAAACTGAGAAGAAGTATTCGAGAAAGCACCATTACCATACCACAATACTTCTGTGGATAAAATAAACGCTTTCATCAAGGCGCAATTCCGCTTTTGGACAGAGGATGAATTTGGCTGCAATTTTCGCAAAATGATTACATTGGAGCAATACAGAAATCCTGATATAGCAGATCTATATCAAAAATGCCTTGCAGGTGGGCCGGTAGATTATATGGAGGATTTGTTCCATGAGATGATAGAGCAAGGTATTTTGAGCAAAAGTAATCCGAAGCAATTAGCACTTGAGTTTTATGCACCATATTACCTGTTGTTAAGTATTTATGACGTATCCCCGGATAAAGAGGAAGCCGCGAATCTTTTTGCGGCGCACATTGAGGGCTTTATGCAAAAAAACATAGCGAAAATGAGTAAAGATAAGGAGTAATCACAATGGAATATATTAAAAGCCAAAAATACGACTTACCCAAATTACAAGCAAAAATGATGGGACCTAACCCCTTAAAATTGCAGGAGGAAATGCTTATCAAGCATAAAATTCCCGCCGGAAGCCTCGTTTGCGACTTGGGCAGCGGGCAGGGGCTTACAAGCGTTATGCTTGTCAAAGATTATGGTTTCACTGTTTACGCCGCCGATTTGTGGAGTGACCCGGAGGAAAATCGCAAATTCTTTGACGAGATGGGGCTAACCCACGAACAGATTATACCAGTCAAGGCTGACGCCACCAATTTGCCATTTGAAAAAGAATTCTTCGATGAGGTAGTCAGCACAGATTCTTATAATTATTGGGGACGCGACCCGGAATACTTGGATGCAAAGCTACTGCCTTTCGTCAAAAGCGGCGGTTATATTTATGCCTGTGTCCCCGGCATGAAAAAGGATTGCCATAATAATCTGCCGGAAGAATTGCTTCTCTCGTGGACACCGGAACAGCTTATCTATCTGCGAGATATTCACTATTGGACAGCAATTGTAAATAAATGTAAATAAACAAAAATCATTTCCATATACGAGATGGAGGGCAATGAGGAACTTTGGGTGGAATGGCTGAACCAAGAAAATGAGATTGCGGTCAATGACCGCAAAACAATGGAAGCTGGCGGTGGGAAATACCTGAACTTTATCGCTTTCGTACTGCAAAAGAAGTAAATGAGGATTTGATATGTAAGACGGATTAAAAAGGATAGGAACATGAAGAAAAAACTGTTAGTTATTATTAGTGTGTGCAGTCTTCTTGCTGTACCCTGCGGACACTGCCGCTCTGGTTGCATTAAAATCTCTCAAATATTCCATTACGAATATGCGTTGTTTCGGGGTCAAACCTTCATCGTCTGGTATTTCTGGTTCCTCTTCAACAACTGGAGCGCTCTGTACTCTTTTGGAACGTTCCGAATTACTGCTCTTATGTAGTGATCGGTAATTTATAACATGCGGCTACCACTAATCCCCATGCCCGGATTGGGTCTTAAATGGGCATCCTTCTTGCTCTGGGTTTATATTACCCCCTGAGTCCTGTCTTCGGTTTAGTTTTGGTTTAAAAAAATTACTGAAGCTGGCCAGCTAATGCTTTAAGACCACTTGGTACAGCGAACTATCATGTTCATTTCCGTTTACATAGGCTGTGTTTTGTCTATATAGTAAACTACGCCTTCGCCGCCAATGATTGGGAAGCCGCTTTCGTCATAATCCAGATTCGTGCCGACATACTTGCCATGCTTGGCCGCTTCACTTTCCAGCGGATGAAGATGTAAAATTCCCGAATTGTCCAAGTATGCGTAACTTTAAAGTTCATCCCCAATCCGTCCCCAAAAGCGAAAAAAGCGCTCGTCCCCTATAAATGGGTGCTATGATCTCAATTCCTAAAAAAGCAAAAAACCCTTGAGTATCAAGGGTTTCATGCGATAAATAAATATGCCGAGGACCGGGATCGAACCGGTACGGTAGTCACCTACCGCAGGATTTTAAGTCACTTACGCTTAGTAAGCGTTTAGAAACCCCGCTGTATCAACGTTTTATATCAATTATATACGTTAAACTGACGACAAGTGCCCGAGGACCTCACCGTTCATTTATGCGTGATGTGATTTCGTAGGCTCCCGCTCCTGTGCGGTTGCTACTGTTATATTATACGGTAAATAATACCGGTATGCAACGCCTATAAACGAAGAAAAAGCGCCCGCCCACGGATCATTACCGTAGACGAGCGCTTTATAATTTCCGGAATTTAATTTTGATACGCCGATTTCTTACGCACCAGATTTCGGCCCGTCGCACAGGGGCCTTGGGGGTACGGCCCTCGCAATCTCCACGCAAAAATACGCTTATTCATTCGCTTTTGATAGCGTAAATAAGCGTTGTTTTCAATCGGACACGCGCTGCCGTACGTACCACCCGCCCACCTTTTATACACCGAATATGCACGGACATGTTCACAAAACTCAGCTTTTGCGTATATGTCTGCGCCCGGAACCCGCGCCGTTATGCGGTTGATACTGCGCTGCATAAACGTACCCTATGCACTGTATATACATTACCAGCGTATTAAACCGTATAAATCCCGTAGCTACGCAGATTTCCGCTCTCTCTGGCCACCTACCCGCTGGTAACATATGCAGTGGAATGCGCTGGTTACCACGTCCGTTATGCATTGCGTATGCAACCGGAATGTGTAACGTAAATCCGCCACACCCGAAAGTTTCCGTAGCTATAAAACTGCGAGACTCCGCGCCCCAACTGGACTCTCAGCTATAAGCACGCTTTCGTATATGAAAAATTTCGGAGGGGTCACGCGTCAGGAGCTTCGTGTAGAAAAATTCGCTATAAAATACACTTTTGGGACACGATAACTAGCCGCTAAAGCCTTATATATCGCTGATATAACGCCATTTCAACCGATTTCGCATACGGTATGAATCCGAACCGACTCGTAGCTTAAATAAGGCCGAACATTCGGCATCTCTCCGTGATTTCATCCGCTGAAAGCGCAAGCCAATCTACCGCACTCCTATGTCGTCGGCGTATTGCGGATATGAACCCTCGGTGTACCCTCTCGTATTCTTTATTAAAATCCTCACGCTGCCTCCAGCGGTACAATGTCCGCCTATCAACTCCGCATAGAGCCGCAATTTCATCCATCGTGTAATGTACGCCCTTGCGCGCTAGCATTTCGATTGCAAGCCTATGACGCTCGTCAAGCGGTGGCCGTGCGCGTCTTTTGCGTTTCTTATTCGTCATTGTAACGCAACTCCTTCCGTATGTAAAAAAGAGCGAGCCGCAGCCCGCCTGTGAAGATTAAGCACGTGACAACGCTTTTACAAGACGCCCACACAGTACCTCGATGTCAGAATCGTTGTTAATCGTGACCCCGCCGAGATATATGTTCACGCCTCCTGAACTACCCTTACCACGCTGTTGATCGCGCCACTCGGACGCTTCATGCTTAGTGAGGACTGTTTCGTCCTTATGGAGGCGCGCAGGATAGTCATTATACGGAACTCGGTCGAGTCCGCCTGCATGACCATTCGCATCTGGACGTTCGACTTGAATAACGCCGTCTCCACCAAAAGCCTCCGGCATACCTAACGAGAAATTACCAGATAATACCTGAGCCGCGTCTGAGTTTTTGAACTCTTGCCATTTCTTATACGCGTACTCGATTGCAGAGGCCACCGCATCAATCGCCGCCTCCATGAACTTCAGGATAGGCTTAACGGTAACCCACGCAGACGAAAATGCCTCGCCCAACGTTGGAAGCATTGGCCTCACAACATTGTCTATGAGGAACTTAATCCCTTGTGCGAGGTATCCGACGAGCTTGGCCGCAATCGGGAACACCGTGTTAAAGATGTCCAGAACAGTAGGCAATACCGCGACCACAACCTCACCGATCGCCTTGATGGCCGATTGGACCAACGTAAATACCGGCTGCATAAACGTCCAAGCCGATTGGAGAGCGCTCGATATCTGCGGAAAGTAGCTTTTAAATATGCCAACTACGTTCGTGACCCCGTTTACGAGTGCGGTCCATATCGCTTGCGCATTCGGAAGCCACGATTTAACACCGTTCATTACAGCCTGACCAACAGGAGCCAACGCAGCCATGACGCCGGTAAACGTGGACTTAATCGCATTGCCCCACGCTTTTGCTTGATCGGAGTCTAGCCAGTTATTTAATTGAATAGCGAGCTCGGACCCTTTATTCGCCAGCGCCGTTATTAGTGGCATGGTCGGCATTAGGGCGGAAATTTGCAATGTCTCTAGGGCTCCGGAAAATTGCTCCACTGCACCTGCTGCATTATTCATTTTTTCTTTCGCAACACTAAGCGCACTTACATTCGCCATTTCCTTTTGAAACTTCTTAACTCCTGCTGCGCCCTCTTTGAAGAGAATATTTCCCGCGCGAATCGCATCGGACCCGAACATCGAGTACATATAGGTTTGACGCTGTTCGGCGGTTAATTTCCCGAAGCGATCCCTCAGCAAATCCGCTACTTGTGCCAAGTCTTTAATCTCGCCCTTGTTATCGTAAAACGCCGAGTGAATGAGGTTGCTCGCTGTCAGGAATTTCTTCGTTTCCTTCGCGGCCTTAGACGTTCCGACCTTGAGTCCCGTCTGAGCTGCAACGTACTTCTCGATGTCCTTCGTGACTGCCTGGACGGAGGTCCCCGTAGACTTAATGCCTTTCTTCGCCATAAAAGCGAGAGCATCCGTAGTATTTACGGTCAGCAAATTGAAGTCCTCGAACAAGGCGTATGCTTTATCCGTCATTGGCGCGAGATTAGACAACATAGTCTTCAAAGAAGTACCTGCTTGCTCACCTTTAACGCCGTTGTTTGCGAAAAGTCCAAGCGCGGTATTCGTATCACGGAACGACATACCGACCTGGTCAGCCACGGAACCAACTTGCGCCAATGAATAACGCAAATCGTGAACGTCCGTAGCAGATGCGTTCGCAGTACCGGCGAGAATATCAGCCGCTTGAGCTGCGGTTAAGCCTTCTTTCTTAAACGAGTTGAGCGAGGTCGACATAATTTCCGCAGATTCCGCCAGTTCAAGTCCCCCGGCTGTGGCTAGGTTCAATGCGGAGTTAAGCCCACCATTCATTACTTGCGCGGTGGACATGCCCGACTTGAGAAGTTCCTCGATCCCTTGTGCCGCTTCCATAGCGCTATATTTAGTAGCCATTCCCTGCTCTAGCGCGAGTTTCTGCATCTGCTTCATTTGTTCGTCTGTAGACCCCGTCAGCGCCTTGATCGTGGACATTTGGCTTTCGAAGTCCATCGCTTTCTTAACACTATTCCCTGCCACCGCAACAGCAGAAACGGCAGACCCGAGAAGGCCCGCCGCTGCTCCGAACTTAACCATTCCGCCCATCGCTTTACTAAGCTTTCCGGACATTTCGTCCTTCAGGCGCAGATAACCCGTAATATCAAACGCGATGACGAATCACCCATTCCCGATAACGATCGATCGCACGCAGCAACTTACGCAGCGCATCGTGTACGGTTAGCGTCTGCCTCATTGCATTTCGACCGCGATCCACAGCGTTATCCGCTTTCTCAAGCGCATCCGAAAGCCTACGCATGTGATAACTCACGGTCTTAATTGAGTGAACCCCGGAAGCTTCAAACTGTGCGGCTGTCTCCGTCCACGTTGCGTACTGCTCCGCATGGTTTGTCCGAAATCTATAGTTACCCGGCCGAGTGTACGTAATGATCTCCGCGAGTAAGTTCGCGATCGGGACTACGCGCTCGAAAGCTACCGTAATATTGTCCGACATATTACTCCTCCTATCGTTGTTGCGCCGCCTTCGCTTCACGTTCGA
This sequence comes from Paenibacillus kribbensis, assembly GCF_002240415.1. Lineage (NCBI taxonomy): Bacteria > Bacillati > Bacillota > Bacilli > Caryophanales > Paenibacillaceae > Paenibacillus > Paenibacillus kribbensis. The sequence continues at coordinate 2,036,739 of NZ_CP020028.1, read as the reverse complement.
GTTGCAGCATCATCGACGCGTACATAAACATCCGGTGTCTCCGGTCTTTGGCGTAAACCTCGTCGGGCGGGATGCCGTGACGCTGAAAGATTTCATGCAGCACGTACGATTCTCCGCCCGACTTAATCAGTTTTTTGCTTCGTCAATCAACTTCGCATCGTCCACGAATCCGGACAGTCTCAGCAACGCTTGTACGATGCGGGATTGTTCGCCGGGTAGCAGCGCTTTTTTGACGACATCGGCTGCGTCGGACGCTTCGTAGTGATCTTTAAGCGCCTTATCGTTAAGGTCCGGGTCAGCAACGGCTTTTACAATAAGCAGCCGGTTAAATAGCGACTCGTCGACCGTGCCGTCCTTACCGGTTGTTGCCTGTGCGCGAGCCTTTTCGAGCGTGTCTTCATCCAGCGCTTTGACGATGAAGTCCGTACCCAAGCGCGGAATATACACGCCTTCCTGTAAATCCGTAGTGGCTCCGAGTAATGCTTCAAGTCTGCTTGTTGTCATATATTCAGCCCCCGTATGTTTTTTTGAATTAAAAAGAGGCCCCCGAAGGACCTCCATGTTATCGATATAAAGCGTTAAGACGTTGACGCACGTTTAATTCTCGTGTAAAGGGCGAGATTATCAATCGAACTATTCTGGCGTGTGAGGCGTTCTACGTCGTCTAGGTCTTTTTGTGTAATCGTATCGCCGTTTGACAACTTATAAGTACCAACTGCCAATAGCTTTCGGCTTCGCTGGCTTTACTGGTGCAAATAAATAACCACTCCTAGTCCTAAGTGTTTCAATCGCGTCCTCAACTCCCCACACCTTGCCGTTATCGTCAATGGATACGCCGGACAAGTCCGCCAGTGTGTACGCGGCGTCGAGTGCATCTGGAAGCACGCCAGCATTTCTTGACACGACCAGAAACTCCGCCCGGACAAGGCGTTTATTTGCGGTCTCTAAAACACCATCGCTCATTACTCCGCCGCCTTTCCTGCCCCAACGCTTAACGTCGGATTCTCGTCGTCTTTATAAATCCAAGCCAAGTCTTCCTCAGTTTGGCGGATACGGTCCCCCTCTTCGTCCACAAACGGCTTTGGCGTGTATTCTGGATGTTTAACAAAAAACGAATCCGTATCGTTGATATAGCGCGCATAATCCGCCCCGAATGTTTCTTCTGCCGCGCTGTTTACGATAACGCTACGGTGAATGCGTGAATCCTCAACGAGCATTTGCGCAATCTCAAGGACTTCGCTGGCCCCGCGAAAATCCTCGCTTTGAAACGGCCTCATCAAACCGTCGTACATCTCGCCGAGTTCTCTACGGACGGAAGTCGTTACCGCTGCAGCGCCGGTGCCTTTTTGGGAGTTACCGTCCCCTGGAGTAGCGAGGACTTTCGTTGTGAGCTCCGCAAAGTCGTCCCGGACAAGCTTCGCAAGGTACGGGTCATCCAACTTTTCGATGAAGCCGCGCAGCTTATCAAACGCCGACTTCTGCGACGTGGCGAACATTAATTCCGTTTTCAGTGACCGGAAAGCGTCCTCAAATCGGCCGAGTTTCGTCGCATCCGGCTTTCTCGGCGGCGTGTAAATCACCTTTTCGGCTTCCTGGATTGTCTTTTTGATGTGCGCGACGTACTCTTGTCTCATCGTGTGTGTTTTTTGCAAGAATTCAATCGCATGCTTTTGTTTAGCTTCGGCTTTGACCTCCTGCTTGCCATCTTCGGTGAGGCGGCGGTCCGATTCTATCTGTGAAATTTCAGCGGAGAGTTTCCTTTTATATTCCAGCATCATACCAGTTGAGGATTGTTCAATTTCGCGTGCTCTCTCTAAACTTGCCTTTGCTTTTGCGTAACTCATTTTCATTTCCCCTTTTAGTTTAGTTTGCTTGTACGTCCTTCGCCGCAGGCTTGCCGCCTCTACCCTCCGTTAATACGTAACTCACGTGCAATCCGACCGGCACTTCTGCCGTGTCAAATGATTCGCAGTCGGATAGATGGAAAAATACACGATTATCACCGGACGAGATGAACCCGTAACCCCGATCGCTAAAATACGAAACTACGCCGGATTTACGCTTTACTCTCGCCAGTTCAACCGACTTCCTCCGGCTGATACCGAGTGACGGGCCGATGCTGGCGATCTCCTCACCCGTACCGATGCCGCCTGTCCACGTTTTTGAATTGATAAATTTACTCACGCTGATTCCTCCCCTTGTTCTTCCTCCGTCGCGTTTGACCATGATATCTTTGTACTCTGCTTTCCCGTCAGCCGATTTTGTACAAGCTTGCGACCATATCCGTTCCCTCTTTTGGTAAGTTGATAATGGCCTAATACATTGCAGTGATAATCAACGATGTCTGCTCCGAGGCATCGATGAACTATGCGCGTCACATGCTCAAAATTAGACCAAGCAACGTCAATAAGCGGATAAGCTTCGTAGGTTACGTTATGGCGATCTATGACGCTGCCGTTCTCATCCACGAGAATAACGAGCGTCATCGTCTTGTCGCCTGATACATACACGTACTGATAAACGGTCGCTTTCATCAAATCGCCTCCTCTGCGGCTAGGTATAGCGCGACAGCCTCCGGCACATTCGACTCATACTCGATCGCCTCGTCCTTCTTCGTCAGCTTTCTTGCAATGACTCCGCCGAACACTAGGCTTTGAATTGCGCATTCGATCTCGTCCCCAAATTGAACGGGAAATGCCCGATCCAGTACGTGAATGGGCTCCGCCTGGCCTTCGCGGAATATTTCGACACGCTCGTTACATTGAGGGCCAACTTTAATTAGCGTGTGCCTCACGTTTAGTGATTTGGTTTTCATACTCGTTGCCTCCTCGTTATCGTCTAGCAACCTGCGTACTTAGATAGCGACACGGGATTGAAGAGTCTCCGCGCCACACCTTGCAGCGCCTATCCGTTTTCGCCATCGCGTGGAGTAGCACACAGCTTGAGTCCGGTTTGAAATACGGGCAATAGGCTTTCGCGTCATCTTTAGCGCTAATCTGTTTCACCTCCTGAAAGCATGACAAATAAGCCGCCTCGAAATCCGGACCGCTTTAGTCGTGTACGTTTTGTCCTATAATAGGTTTATTTATTAACTTTAGTGAAATGAAGTAGGGATTAAGCAGGTATATCAGTGTCACGAGAGTTCACGAACGATTGAAACTGTCGGCGCGGTAACAACCTCCTCAACTCAACCTCTGTGTAGAAAAAAGCGAGGCATTCATTAATGTCCAAGTCACCCCCAACACCGTACTCTCGGCCGCCGCTCTCCAGCGTCATCCGGTAAACGTTGGGCTTCTTCTTGTACGTTCCTTTCCTTCGTTGGTCACGGTGTACAATCTCGATAACGCCGAGCTCTTGCAGTTTGTCAACCTGTCGTCGCGCTGTCCTCTCATCCGTTCCCGCAGTAGCCCCCATCTGAGCATAGGTCATGTAAAATGTTCCGCCCCCGCCTCCCCAACGCTTCGAATGCACAAGCAGGGCATATGCAAGCGCCTTTTGATTCTTCTGCGGACACTTCCTCATGATGCCATCAATCTCGCCGAAGGCTACGGTCAAATCACGCTGCTCTATTGTCAGCGTTAAATTCTTCTCGTAAACATAGTCAACGCATTCCTGAAGGTCGCATGCACAAAACTCGGCGTCAGAGTCGTAAAAGTCTGCGTTTTGCCAAGCGAACCAATCCGTGATCGCGGTATATGCCTCCGTTTTATCCACTCCGTTGTGGTTAAACAGTTGTGCAAGGAGAAGAAACGACTTATGACGCTGTCCCGGCCCAGTCAATCCGTTATGATACCTTTCGGCTGCGCGGCTCAATGTGTAACTCTCGCTTTGATCGTACGTTTCAAGCGGTTTGTGGCGAGCAACTGCCTCCTCCATGTCCGATGCGTCCCGACTATCATAAGCTGTATCATCGTCAAACGCGCCGAGAATAAGCATATGGTCTGCTTTCTTCAGCGCCAAGAAGTAAGCCTCGGACTCTTCCGGACTCTTTACTCTTAGTCCGTCAGATACTTCGCAAAATCCGCAATAGTTGCCGGTCTTCTGATGCGTCCCTAACGGAAGCTTAACGCCTTGTAGTCCCGACGGGCGAAACTCAACCTCCCCGCCTTCAACCACATCGACCTCCGAAAGTTTAACAACAAGATCAAAGAATCGCCGTGCTGCGTCTATAGAAATTGCCTTGTCCAAAAAGATGTCTACATGATACCCCTTATTTCCGCTGAACGAGATGGCATATTCGCGGACTCCTGTATCGTCGAGAGACTTTGCAATCTTATACGTGACCCAACGGGCGACATCCTGGTTACGGTAATCAATGTCGAACGTCAGGAATTTCGTAAAATATTGGCCGGCAAATGTTCCGACCGTCCGTTTTCCTTCAAGATGTTCCTTTAAGAGGTATTTTCTGAGCGGTTTGGATCGGTCATTGCGAGTCGTGTAATAGCCGCCCCTAAATTGAACAAGATAATGTGTGTTTTGGATCAGGTATAGCTCGAAGATTCTGTCTATTATTTTGTCCATTGTCTAATGTGCCCCTTTTTCATCTATTTGAGGTGGCCTGTTTAAGTGCCCGAGTTAATTCAGGCGTTTGTTGATACAGCCAAAACTTTCGGCCGGTTTTCGGATGGAGCGCTATCGTTATCGTCTCGAAGCCTTCTCGCCATAACTGTCGGCTGACGCTCTCGTCATAGCAAAAGTAATAGCCTTTCATTGTCTAGTCACTCCTTTTAAGTGGCCTCTTTGCCGCGTATTTTTTGGCGAGCAACTTCAGCAACACAGTGCGCCTTCTCACGGTTGTAGCTTCTCCGCAGGTCTGCCAACTTTTCCTCGGTTAGCTCGAACTCTGTAACGATAGCTGCGCTGATTCTGTTGGTCACAATCCGTTTTCCTCGCTCGATCATGTTGACATACGATGGAGTCACACCACACAAGGCGGCAAATTCCGTTTGACTCAACTCGTAGATACTGCGAAGCTCCGTCAACAATGTGGCATTTATGAGCACATTGCCCCCTCCCTTTGTTAGATAATTCTTAACTATCTGCGTAAATAAAAAGATTGCCATCATGTCGTCAAGCAATCGACACGAGAGCAATCAGTTTTAGTAGTTGTATTGCAAATCAAGGATTTTAGAAGTATAATAAGATTGGTTTATTATGCCCCTTCCCTGTCCCCTCGTCTATATAGATATACTGTCAAAAAGGGACAACTAGAGGCGAAAATTCCGAAATTTATTTTTGATTCTTGTTAACCTCCGCTTTGCGACCTCGTACGAAAGGCCGCTAACCTGCGCCGCATACGCTCCTTTCATTATGAATCGCCCTTCTCTCGTAACGCTGTAGCCCTCATTTCGGTTTTCTCGTATGTCCTCTTCCGCCTTGTCCGTAAGCTTGCGTAAGAACTCGCTCTGCCGCTCGGTTAAGCTTTTCGCCAACTTCGATGGCGGTACATCCATGCCAAGTATGGACGCGATCGGACTAGCGAACTGCGGTTTTATCATCCAATCGTCACCACCACGCCGGACACGTCGAAAGCCGTTCCGCTTTGATTGCTCGCCATAATACCGGGTCATCAGCGAGGCGTTAACGTATTTGACTATTTCTTGTTCGCTGCGTTCGAGGTCGACGTATTTTAGTACGTGTTTGAGTGCCTTCTCCATATCTTCCATAACTTCCGTACGGATGCGCGCTTCCTCTTTAACTGCCTCTACCTCCGTCTTCTCAATAAGAGTCAATACGTGAAGATACCATTTATAATCGTGTCCGAACCCGCCGTCTATAAAACGTTCCTCTATTGTGTTCTCTTCTTTCCGGAGCCACGCCATAAGTTCCGCGTTAATTTCGTATGTGTACAAATACCTATCAAATTCAACCGGCTCAAACGGAATATCAATGTTTAAGTCGATTGCCATTATGGAGAGATAGCGGTTCAACTCAGGATAGCTATATTTTAACGGCTGCCGAACGTACCAAGCGTGTTTTACCGCCATTTCACGTATAGCCTTGATCCGGTAAGCAATGTATTGTCGAGGCTCACTTAGCTCTACGGAGACATTTCGCGTTTCAGAAGCTATGTACTTCCGCGTAGGATTTTCCATAAAATCAATCGTTTCGACATCGTCCATGATACATTTAACAATAGAGAGGTCTCCACCTTCTTGGTACGCTCTGATTAATTCTTTAAATTGCATGCGTTTCCTCCCTTTCAAATTTCTTAGGCATATGCACGTAATTATTCCTCTCTCCCATTTAACTCTAAGTATTCATTTGATCATCAACATATTATATCGCACTAGTCGGTGTGGAACTATCAAAATTAACAATGTAATGTTTACTATGGTATCAAGCCCCCCCCCCCCAAATAAAGGTTCGTATTATTTAGGTGATCAATGAACATGCTAATTTCGTTAAATAATCTTGAAAGGAAGAATTAAAAAATGGCAACAACAGTTGATATGCAGGTGGTAAAGTCAAAACTTGAGCAGATCATTGCAGATAAGTTTGCAATAGGTAATGAGCGTAGCGCGCATATTGAGAATTGTGAACTTGAAGGTGAGGTGCTGAATTTCAAAGTTAGTGTTCGAAGTAAGGAAGTGAAAAAGGAACGAAACACAGGGATTAGAATAACTGTCTTCTCGATTACCTATGACGTTAGGGGACAAGTAAATTTATTTAATCCTGATCCTGACGATGTAAAAGTATGCGTTCATGCTCCTTCACCGGTAAATTTGGTATGTGTTAAAGCATCCGAAATAGCAAGGTTCATTATGGCTTAAAAATTAATTTTAAAACCACCTAATTTTTTATAGGTGGTTTTCTATTTCAAATAATTCAAAAACAGCTTGAAACCAAACGTAAGTTCCTATCGTATTACTCGATATAACAAGCGGACGACCGGTGCCTGAACCGGATTTACCGGCCGATCGTCCGAGGATGGAAATTTATATAAACTACGCCTGCCTGACGGATATTGCCGTATCCGGACGTAGGGATTATCGAAGCCGGCCGAACCGTAATACATGCGTTGGCGCGCAGTCTACGGATGGCCGGAGATTTAAAGCATCGACCTGTTAGCGCAGGACAAGCGTCCGCATGGCGATCCCTCCGATTGGCGTCGGAAGGTACGGACATGAAACGTTTAGCCGCCAATGTTGGCGCAAAGGCAGCCGGGTAATACACGCGCGTCTCCTCCCCATTTAAGTAGACGGAACGATTGGCGTCGAACCGTTTGCGTTTAGGTTCATTGGAGGACGCGTTATCCCTTCTTCTTAACGAGATTCAATTCGATATCACCGCGATCGTTGAGCCAGAGGAGTTCATCCACCAAAAATGTTAACCCGTCCATAGCCCGGAGCCGATCGAGCGTTTCCGTGACTACTTCCAATAAGTCGCGCTGAACGTTTTTACCGAGCTGAAGGCCGCCGGAATCCCCGTCGATAAATAGGTGCGTGTGCTCCGGATGGTCGACTTTGCGGACGTGACGAAGCCATAAAATACCGTTCTCAAGGTGGAAAAAGTAGTGATCGGCGTACAAAACGCCCTCCACGAGCTCATACATATGCGGCAGGTCGTACGGACCGTAAGCAAGAGCTGCCCGTTCTAATACGGTTGACTTAGTCTCCATTTTCGTACGCTCCTTCGTATCTAAATCCGACCGGTTTCATATCGGCGGCTGTAACGTTGTGTCCGGTGTCATTCGCGTTCTGAACCGCTTGCTCAATCGCAAGAGGCCGGAGTTCGTCCTTCGTAAGCCGACGCGATGAATACACCGGAAAGGTCATGCGGACGTCACCGAAATCGACTACGCATCTGTAACAGTGGTCGGCCGCCATTAAGAAACGCATTCTTTCGGAAATACGTTGTTAAATGCTACATTAAGTTCCTTAAGTGCTTCAATCCGCTCCACATCGGTGAAATGCGGACTCTCTAATATGTTACCGACCGCGAGTGTATAGAAGCGGAATGCGATCATTAGCGCCTCGCCCGTCGTTTCGGAACCAAGCCGGTAATCCGTGAAAATTTCCAAGTACGTCATTACGTCAACACCTCTCGCGCAATCAACACGACAGCGTAAATAAACTTGAGGACCGCGACAATACGTTTACGAACATTGCGTGATAATACGATGTTACGCGTAGCTGGCGAATTTACTGTAACGTTCAATCTGGACGCCCCCCTTCCCGACGATGAATCCGAGTTCTTTCATTACGTCCATTGACAACGTTAGGCTTCCGAGTGGTGACCGCCGACTGACTCCCGTTATCCGCCAGAACGCCCGCGCCTGTATGACGAGTTCCTGACGTGTGCCGACGTACCGAACTATGTAGTTCCCCGTAATCGGATCGAGTACATAGCGGACTTGAGCCGGTGTAACTAGCGGACGGACGACACGGAAGACTTCCCGTTTCATCTCTGCGTCCAACTCAAAGCCGAGTTCAACGAGCTGTGCCGGAGTAGCTTCGACTGTATCACCGTAGAGAAACGGATTAGCTTGCGGTATAATAGAAAAGAATAATTCCGATGTAACGCGGAGTTCTTGACGAGTGCGGCCGCTTCCGACCGTGATGATGACGTTACTATCGCGACGATTACGGATGAAACCTAACGTGATTGACATATGATTCGCCTCCAAGCGGGATATATAGGATGAATTGCGTTGATGCTTCGTTACGGTACGATGTTGCTCGGATAAAGATGAAACTATTAATAACTCAATACGTTAATAACCTGATACGATAATAACCCTATGAGTTAATATAGTCAAGCCCCTTTTATGATAAAATAAAATTAATTACAAGGAGGGTCGCGGATGATTCGTTTTACACTTGAAGAGATGCTCAAGAAAAGAGAAATGAGTATGTATGCATTGTCTAAAAGCTCAGGTATCCGCCCAAACACCATAAGCCAATGGGTAACAAACGAGGGCGTTGACGTAAAGTCTATTACTATCGAGACACTTGATCGAGTTTGCTCAGTATTAAACTGTCAACCGGGGGATTTGATTAAATACATAACGAATGTCAAAGAGAGTACCGAACCAAAGAAAGAAGACCGTTAATTTAGCGGTCTTTTTGCGTTAAATAAGCGCCTATCCTCCGTTCCCTTGCGTACCCCTTGACGTAGGCTTAAACGGGCTAATTCACGGTGATTTTACGGAGAGATGTTTCGACGTCGATACACATCTTCAGCTTAAAACCTCCGTTTGAGGTCTGGTTCACGATGAACCTGACCCGAACATTCGATAGTCTGAGTGCCTCGGGGCACCGAAGTTTGGGGGTCAAAGCCCTCTACGAAATCGCAACTCTATCATCCGATTTACCTACACTTACTGCGGAAATCAACGCATACAAGCGCGTCGCAGGCGAAGCGATATTCGAGATTGGGCGGAGATTAAAGCACGTACGTGATGAGCCTTCAAAGTACGGCCTGTCCGGGTATCGCGATTGGGAGCGTTGGTGTGCGGAAGAATGTGATACGAGTAGAAGCTCAGCTAATAAACTGATTTCTGCTTATGAGCAGTTCGGCGCGACGTCGCGTCGGATACCTGTCGGAAAGATATTCGAAATGCTCTCGTTACCGTCTGAAATCGACCGCCCATCTTTCGTATCTTCAGCGCACACCATCCCGTCAACCGGCGCCACCAAAACCGTCGACGAAATGACCGTACGCGAGCTACGTGAAGTAAAGGCTGCGCTGAAGGCGGAGCGCGAAGCACGAGAATTAGCGGAGGCGCGCGCAGAGAAGGCGGAGGACGATTACGAGGCGGTGAGGGATACGTTGGAGTCCGTAACAACGAAAAAGCCCGTAATCCCTCTACGTTGAGGACACGGGCTTTTCACGTGAAATTAGGCGTTTATGGCGCTACCCTTACGTGGGTATTCTGGACGGAGTTACGGCGCTGATTTACGGTGAAAATGGGACGAAGAGTAACGATTATACGGTTATTTCTCGCCCTCTAGCTTCACTTCTCCATTTTTTACAGTTGCTATTGAATAATTATTAACCGTTATATTTACAGGTGTACTACTGGTCCAATCCAGCGTGTCTGGGAACTTCTTATAATAATCTTCAACTTGATCCACAATTGGTTTAATTTTTGCCCTCAATTCCCGATCTGAGATATTATACTGCCCACTCTGTTTGTAGACCAATGCCATACGCGGTTGATTTTCGAGGTCAATATTAATTCCAGTCAGTTTAGTATCCGCATCTTCCGTATATATATTGATACGGTTAACTACAAAATCGTCCGTAACTAATGCTCCCTCAACCGTATGGGCTATACGTTGAAATGCAGAACTTATTTTAAGACTGTGCAAGTCCCTTTCAATTGCGGATTGTTTTTCAGTTACAGACTTCACAGTTTTAATCAGCGCTGCGTTCTCCGTTTTGAGCGTTGTAACTTGCGTTTTAAAATTATTATTCACTACTATTAAAGCAATGGCCCCCGCAATAATAGTGGTTCCAGATAAGACAGTCGCTACTAGAGCTAACTTATTTATCTGCGGGGACTGTTTTTGCTTATCTAGGCTTAAACTACTGCTTAATTCCTCCATGAAATACATCCTCTCGACTAATATAGACATATTTTACTATGGAACCCCGTCATAATCTAGTATATTTTCCCTATGTATAGAAAGAAAACGGACCCACCTGCGCAATATCGCGCAAATGAGTCCGTTAAAGTCCGTTACTTCGTATCTTCCGCCTTCTGCTCTGCTTTAAACGTAGAATACACACCCGTCCCAATTAACGCGTACGACACGATATCAACGCCGATTTGCCACGTTCCGAAATCCGGCGCTACGTTATACTTTTCGAGGATTTGGTACGCGAGGCCGACGGCCGCCGCGATGAATAACGGGTTAGTTAAACGCTGTTCCGCCAGTTAAATTTACCCATCAACTAAATAATCTATTTAACTTTTTGGTTTTATAACCAATTTAACTATTTAGTTAATGACATTCAAGATGATATTGTGTAAACTGAAAATGTAACGCATTACAAAAAGAAAAAGGCCGCTATTATCGCAAGACATAGCACGGCCCTGTTTAGGTATGAAATTACGAAAAATAGTCGGTATCTTTGAGCGGATCGTCGGCTATTTTTCGCGTCTTATTACAATGACGAGTGCTGCGAACATTATCATTAAAGACAACGTCTCATATACGGTCATAGGCGGTCACCTCCCATCGATAAAGAGAGTACCGCTTTTTGCTATGCCTTGCTTGCCTAATTATATAACACCTCCCCTCTCACTGCCTACCATTTTATACAACTCAAACAAAATAACGCCCACCTCCGAAGAGATGAGCGTTACGCACACATGTTTTATACTTTCGTATTCCGTTTTGCTTTCGTATTCTTAACTAGTCGATCGACCGGACTCGCCTTCGCGTGTTCCGTTTTCAAATCATCGTTTACAAGCGCTACATAACGCCGTGTCATTTCCATCGTAGAATGGCCGAGAGCTCGCTGCGCCGCAAAGGCATTCGCTCCATTACGAAGGAACTCCAACGCGAATACATGCCTCAAGTCGTACGGTCGAATATGCGTTCCGATCTTTTTGCAGTATATCTCCATTCGGTCGCCCCACGTATGGCGGTTGAGCGGTCGCCCTTCATACGAACAAAAGATCGGAACGTCATCGCCCCATTCAGGCGCACGCACCGATATCAATTTCCGCATCGCCTTCGTTGTAGTCTCAGATATAGGAAGCGTCCGCGCAACACGGCCTTTCGCCACTTTCGCCGGTACGTAAATTTCCCGCAAAGACGCGTTAAAATCCTGCGGTATTAGCTTCGTACCCTCCGACGGACGTATGCCGGTATCTAACGTTAGAAGGATAAGCGTATAGTCGCGTAGACCGACGAATGTGCCTTGATTGGGCGCAGCCAGTAACGCATTCAATACGTCAATTTCGACGGCGACGGCTCGGTTCTCCGTCTTGCGTTTCTTCACACTTGCGAGAGGGTTCGCGGATAGCTCGCCTTCCCTTATACAGTAGTTAAAGAACGTGCGCAAGTAGACGAGTCGGTTATTAAACGTTGGCGGAGCGATATCCTCCGCTAGGTGTTCCATTACCGCGTCCCTCAAGGCTTTTTCCGAGTCCCATGCGTTGGGAAACCGCTTGAATAGCAGCTTAACGGTCCGATCGTAGTCGTGTAACGTATAATCGCCGACTCCGTCCTCTAACTTCTTATACGCTAGGAACTCCGTGAGAAGCTGACGCCAGTCCGTTCGGTTGCCCGCCGTGGGTTTTATATTTCGTAATCTTGCCAAAATAAAAACGCCTCCTCCGCATGTTAACGGTGAGGCGCTTCGTCGATCCTGTGTACCTAAATCGGAATACTCCGCAGGTACGCAGGACCTTGCGTTATTTTCGTCCATTTAACGCTAATGTGATCGGGGTAAAACGTTGATATGCCGAGGACCGGGATCGAACCGGTACGGTAGTCACCTACCGCAGGATTTTAAGTCCTGTGCGTCTGCCAATTCCGCCACCCCGGCATGCATTTAGGAACGTTATTTTTACACTTACTTGTCTTACAAGTATCAGAGAAACATTCAACTTTTGTTCTCATTTTGTAAATACCGTTCAATTGGTCACCAACATATAATACGACAATTTCATCGCATTGTAAAGTGTTTTTTTCAAAATTAATAAAATAATCTGTTTGAATAACTTTAGCTCATTTGAATTACACTAATAAACGTCTTTCCAAACTACCAGAAGGGGTGTTACGAATGCGTGAAGGTATGATTCCAGCTGTTCTCGGAACGGTAGTATCGGCTTCAGGCGCTGCGTTGCTAAGCAGTAGGTACAAACTTGCAGCTACAGGCATTCTCGGTTTCGGACTGGCTCATGTTGTTCTGGGAGCGATTGATCTGATTGGGCGTCGCTAGTTGTTTGGGAAGTGCCGGGCGGGATGCAGTTCCTTCCCGGTTTTATTTTTATCAACATTTAGTCAGAGCGTTGGCATTTATGTACAGTGCGGAATCTGAATATATACCTGAGGAATTTTGCAAAATACTGACCTAAAAGGAGCTTGTAAAGCGCTATGAGAGAAAATAACTCCGAAGAAAAGAAGCGTACTGTCGATCAAATCAAGCACAAACAATCCCTGGACAAGCGCGAGCCGGGATTTAATCGTATTCCTGACGCCGATGCCGATACACCTGCTGCTACCGACATGATCGATGAAGCCGTAGGCCATGGAATCGATAAGCTGCGGAACGATTTTACAAAATAAAGCATAGGAAAACAGACCTAGTATCCACATATAATTGAGTCTGCGTATATACAGTGATTTCGCAAAATCACTTAAAAATAAGCATAATCCAGCCAATAATTGAAATCCACAGCATAGTGCTGATGACAAGCCCACACACAATACCTACAGAGAAATTACCTTCAGTCTTCGGCAGAGCTTTTCCTAGTTTCAATCTAAGCTTCATTTGATTCCAGTTCATAGAACCCCCTCCTTAAGTTCTATTTCGGAATATGAAGCTCAGTTTTGTAGATCAATAGTCATGTTTTATAAAATAAAAAAGGGTTTTTTGTCCTATCACCCTGAGCGGGGAATAAGTATGACAGCAATACCAACCAAACAAATCAATCCACCAATAATATCGTACATATCAGGTGTTTTTTTATCAATCCACCAGCCCCATGCAATAGAAAGAACAATAAAAACACCTCCGTATGCTGCATACACACGCCCAAAGGAGGAGAAAACCTGAAAGGTTGCAATGATCCCATACACAGCCAAAATCACTCCGCCGCAAAGTCCGACATACCATGTCTTCCCTTCACGCAGCCATTGCCAGATCAAATAACCTCCTCCAATTTCAGCGATGCCAGCCAAAATAAAAAGTAACGCTGCCTTTAACACCATTTCATCTCCTTCATTTTGCTCATCTATTCGATTGATTTTGAATATTTCATTAGAGCACCTGACTTAAAATAATAATCACTGCAATCACGCCAACCAGAATAAGCAGGTTACTGACCTGGCGCCATAAACCAGTCCCCCCCTCAGAGTGAAGCTTTTGCTGATTTACATCAAAGTTTGCTTTGGCTCCTTCAGCATCTACAGGCGTAGAAAACGGTCTGTTATCTTCATTCATGTGAACGACCTCCTTATTCAGTATCATCTTAATGATACCAAACTTTACCTCTCATTTCCCATTGTTTTCATACTGCACTTACGACTTGCTACTTGCTACTTGCTATATATTTTCCACTATGTCTTCATATTTATGAAGTGTATTACCAAGTGTCGATATTTCACTGAATATAAAGTATGATGGCGAATTAGGGCAGAGTAGGTATTTAGACGCCTTTCATTGCAGGACGGTAGTTATGGTATAATTTAGTCAACTTGTTCAAGAACGTAATCAGAGTATAGCTGCTTCCCCAACACTGATGGATTTACATCCAAACATCCGCATCCCGGTACATACCTGCATATTCTGATTGTAATTCCGAGGGAGGATACCGATGTCACCACTCTTTTTAGCTACTATAATGATACTGGGTCTGTTGTTATTTCAGTCAGCCATCGTTCTGGGCATTATACATTGGGTTTCCAAGCACACTCGCCGCCCGGTACAAACCAAAATGTATCTTACACTGGGTTTGCTCGCTTTGATAGTAGGCCTCATTGTATGGAAAAACTGGGTATATTCACAGGAGTTCAATGGTTGGACGATGATTTGCCTGCTAGTGATTATAATTAGCGCATGCATACAGCTTGGAAAACAAAAAGGAAACAGCTAGTCTCATAACATGCATCAAAGGAGGAGCGCCATGAAATCTCACTCAATACGCTTTTGGTTACAGAGGGTGCTACTGCTCATGCTTGTTTTACTTTTTAGCGGCTCACAGCAATCGTTTATCATAGCTGATGCCGCCCCACCTGTTAATGCTCAGGCCTCAGCTAAAGCAAGGCAGCTGCTTGCCTACCTTTCCAATGTGCCGACTGGCATGCTGATCTCCGGGCAGCACGATTACCTGGAGGCACCAGATGAACAAAATAACAAGCTTCAACAAATCAGTGGCCAATACGCAGGGCTGCATGGCTATGAGTTTGGAGGATTGGCCAACCAGTCCCGTACTGCCTTGCGAGAACAGCGGCAGCGTGTTGTGGACAGCGCTATTCGATGGAGTGAGGACGGCGGGATCGTAGCTATCACCTTTCATCAAGCGTTACCGGGTACACCCAAAACGTGGAAAAACGTACAGGCTAAACTGACTCAAGCTGAGTTCAATCGTTACATTACGCCAGGCACCCCTCAATATAAAAAGCTGATCGCTGATCTGGACGAGGCTGCTTTGTCACTTAAGACCTTGCGAGACGCAGATGTACCTGTTTTATGGAGACCGTATCATGAAATGAACGGCAGCTGGTTTTGGTGGGGGAACAAGCAAAATTACGCCAAGCTGTGGGATCTGATGTATGATCGGTTTGTACGTGTCCATCATCTGGATAACCTGTTGTGGGTATGGAGCCCCAATGCTCCGAACGCATATAGCACCCCCTATAATCAAACCTTTCCAGGCATTCATCGTGTGGATATTCTCGCAGCCGATATCTACAACAATGATTACAAAGCCTCCTACTACACCGAATTGCTAAAGCTTGCGCAGGGCAAGCCTATCGGAATCGGGGAAAGTGATATTCTGCCGAGTGCAAAGGTGTTGCAAAATCAGCCCGCCTGGGCCTATGCCATGACATGGGGAAAAGAGCTGTCTGCAGCCAACTCTCAGGCAGCGATCAGACATTTTATGAATCAGAACAATATTATCACACGAGAATTTCTCCTTGAATCCTTCCGCTGAAAGGACAAAAAAGCTTCAACTTCGCTCTATGAGTGAGGTTGAAGCTTCTTTATAATAAAACCCAATCAAGTCCTTAACTATTTCTGATTACTTCTTCCAGATCGATATCGGCATATGCCTCTTCACCAAGATGCACGGATACAATGGTGTAGATCCGCTTGGTCAGTCTTGACATTAGCCGATCACCCGGTACTACAGAATATTCTTCCCGAAAATCCCCAATTTTGTGAAAACCGCTGGACATATGGATGTACAAGTTGCCCCTTCGTGTTTTACCATGTACCAACATCAAATCTCCTCCTGATGTAACATCCTAGTTTCCCTGTTACATGTATATCGGTCAGAACAAGATAGGATATAAGTCCTTGGTACTCTTTACCCGTTTCATATAATTTTGCGCTTAAACGAAACGAGCCTGTCAGTGATGTGACAGACCCGTTTCTGTAAAGCTGTTTCCGTAACTTAAGAGGAAATTATTATTTATAGGATTCTGCTATCGCATTTGTTGCAATGATAGCATTGTACACGTCGTCAGGACTGACTGGAAATGGCATGTTGACCATCGTATCATTGGATGCACAAGCAGCCTCAGCTACTTGACGCCATTCGGCCTCAATAAATTCCTCTACCCCCAAATCACGAAGCGTCAATGGGAGACCTACATCCTTAACCAGCTTAATTACAGTTTCCAGTTCCTCTTTTGGAGCATTTTCCAGCACCAGCTGAGTTAACAGACCAAATGTAACCTTCTCGCCATGCTGTGCTTTGTGGAGCGAAGGAACAGCTGTCATACCATTATGAATGGCGTGTGCTGCTGCCAACCCACCTGATTCCGCACCAACACCACTCAAATAAATGGTCGCTTCGATCGTGTCCTCCACCGCACGAGTATATACTTTACGATCCACGGCACGTTTGGCCTTCACTGCATTTTCCAGCAGTGTTTCATAGCAAAGACGGGCAAGTCCCAGTCCTGTGGTGGAAGGCTTGTTCAAAACCAGGTTGTCCCCGTTGGACTGATAGCAAGCCCGGGCTTCAAAATAAGTCGCTAACGCATCACCGATTCCAGCTGCAAAGAAACGCGCAGGTGCTGCTGCCAGAATGCCTGTATCTGCCAGTACCACGTCTGGGTTCGTAGGCAGGAACAGATATTCATCAAAGGAGCCGTCCTTCTTATAAATAACCGCGAGCGCGGTACAAGGGGCATCTGTAGAAGCTATTGTTGGGAAAATAACGACAGGCAGCTTTTCATAATAAGCGGTTGCCTTGGCAGTATCCAGCGTTTTACCGCCGCCAATCCCTATAATGATATTTGAGCCATGCTTACGCACCAATTCACGGTTACGCTCAATTTCTTCTTTTGTACATTCATATTGGAATTTTTCGAAAACCGCCTGATTTCCAGCTGCTTCAATAGAAGCACCAGCTTCTTTTTGGGCCCTTTCAAGAATAAACTCATCACAAATAACAAAGGCTTTATCGCCATAATCCTTAAAGTAGTCATTTAATGACGAGAGCAGATTTTGACCAGAAATAAATTTCTTGGGTGAAGTAACGGACCTTACAATGTTTGTCATGTAAATTCCTCCTCAGCTTTGACTCATACCAAAACGAACAGCCATTTCAGCATGTGACAATCTAACTATATACCTCTTTTTACCATATTAAAAGGTGTTTTATGGGATATTTTATGAACAAACTGTGTAGTCATCATCCTTTTACGGCCGCTCTCCATTCAGAATACAGGATTCCCATCATGATACGGTCATAGCTATTACCATCACGCAGAACAGCAGAACGAACCCTTCCCTCAAGCTGAAAACCTGCTTTTTCGTAGGTCCGAATGGCCTGATTATTGTATTCAATGACATCCAATCCGACCCGGTTCAAATTTAATTCACAAAAGGCATAACGAAGAATGAGACGCACTGCTTCTGCCCCATAACCTTTACCGCGATATTCCATATCACCTATGCCAATTGCAAGCTGCCCGGTTCGATTGTTCCACTCAATCCCATGAATAGCAACAAAACCGATCAAGACATCATCTGCTAATGTTCTTAACCGAAAATACACCTCATTAGAGCTTGGAGTCCCTTCTGACTCCATCTGCTTCAATGTGTAAGGGAGTGCCAAATCCGTATCAACATTTCGCAGGTACTCTGCATCCTCTCCCCATTTGAACATCACCTCGGCATCCTCTTCTCTGACTGCGGCAAGTTTAATTCGTTCTCCGTAAAATAAATTTGCGATCTTCATACGCGCTTCATCTCCTGCTGTACATTTTGTCCGTTTTTTTCACCATAACTGTCAATCTATTAAATACCCGCAATATAAGCTCCCCTTTATGAATTCAATGTTTAAATTTTACAAAACAATCGAACATAACACAATCTATGCATCGCAAACACCATATACATTTATTTTTATAGAAAACATATCTTCTATCAACCATTTAATTTTCAGAATGCTCAAAAAAGACCTTGCGGCCGCAAGATCTTTCGTAGTCTTAATATTTAAACAGCATAGCAACCAGTTGATATCCGGCTCCAATCGTCCAGAACAGCACGTAATCACCACGACGGATACGGCCGGATTCAATCCCTTCATACAAGGCAATGAACGGGCTGCTGGTACCCGTGTAGCCATAGCGATCACCCACATAGATCATTTGGGCGTCCTCCAGCTGCAAATGGTCCTGGATCTTCAACACATTTGCCAACGAAAACTGAGATAGACAGTAAGCCCGTACATCCTGAGGTGCCAGTCCATTCTTCTTTAAAATACGTTCAAGCAGATCATATGTTGGGGGCAATGCCATATTGGCATCAAACGGAAGCCACTGAATATATTTTCCGGGTGTATTCCTTTGAAGTGTTGCCGCTAGTCCCTGAGCCGGATATAAAATTTTATCTATATTGATCGGGTCCGTATAATACATGGAATCTATAAAGCCGGTGTCCTCTTCTGTTCGCTCCAAAATAGCCGCACACGCTGCATCTCCATAATTCGCATAAGTAATTTCATCCTCGGGACCGGAAATGAGCGAGTTATAATCCGAACCAATAATAAGCGCTGTCCGCACACCAGGATTGGACAGCATCGATCGGCTAGCTTGATCAACCGCTACTGTCATCCCTGCACAATTTGCATTCGAATCCATCACGGCTACGTCATGCCTGGCCCCAATCGCTCGGTGAACAAACAGCGCATTCATCGGGAACAGCGACTCAGGAACTTGTGTGGAAAACACGATCATATCCACGTCACGACCTGTCATACCGGCTTGTTCCAGCGCTTTTTGTGCGGCTGCAATTCCCATCGTCAGACCGTTCTCATCCGGATGCTCAATGATATAACGATTTTTTCTGCCCATATGCTCCATGAAGCGTCGAATATCTTTGCCTTGCTCGTCAAAATGGCGAATGTAATATTCGTTATCCAGTGAATGGGACGGATGATAAACACCCAATGCTTTCATCTTAATATGGCTCACCAGCAGTTCCCCCTTGCACTCACCTTTGAGCATTATTTTACAACAATATCAACGTTGTTTAATCCCGCTTCACGTGCTACACGACCGAGCTGCATTTTAATAATTGTTTGCTGGAGGCTGATGTGAAAAACTACTTTGGCAAATCCGGTTTCTTTATAACGCACAAAAGAGCCCTTCAATTTCTCTACTTCTTCCGGGCCCAGCAGTTCCATTTGGGTGCAATCTACCGTAAGGGTAAACACGGATGCCTGAATGCTCGAAGTTTTGGCTACATAATCTCTTACGAAACTGTCATACTCCTCTTGGCTAAAAACTCCATTCACCGCCATATGTACCGTTTTCATAGCTTGATTCACTTCAATGTTGTAAGGATGTTGACTCATTTCAGCAATACTCCTTTAATTTCAATTTTTCCCCATAAGAATATGGGACTATAAGAATATCGGAAAAATATGTAGATTTATTAATATTAATCTTAAAAAATCACCACTAATTGTTTACAAATTTGTGAATATACAAAAAAACACCACTACTTCTGACTACCAGAGCAGTGGCGGAGAACAAATTATTATCTTACATTGAATTAATTCGTAAACGTATGCCTGCCAAGCGAAATGACAGCCGGACGGCTTTTACTCCATTTGGCTGTGGCAATGGCCGGATTGTAATAGTACAAGGACCCATTCGTCGGATCAGCACCATTCAGTGCTTGTCTTGCCGCACGGTATGCGGTCTGGTTTGGCTTGAGGCGGTATTGACCATCCTGTACAGCGGTGAACTGACCCGGCTGCAAAATAACGTCCGGAATGGAGCTTGGGAATTCACTGGACTGTACACGGTTTAATACGACAGCGCCAACAGCCACCTGTCCTTCAAATGATTCTCCGCGTGCCTCCGAATAAATGATACGGGCCAACTGTTCCAAAGCGGTTAAGCGCACCTTGCCGAAGGAATCCAGCTTGGCTCGTGTAGCCGCTCCGGCTACACCATCAGGCGTTAGACCATTGTCTCGTTGAAAACGGGCTACTGCTTTACTGGTCAGAGAACCATAGTACCCAGTAAAACCGGCCTTGAAATAACCGAGCGAATGCAGCTGCTGCTGAAGCTCCAGCACCCGAACGCTCTGAACCCCCTTCTTCAACGCCGATGCTTGCGCTTGTGCTTGCTCCGGTGCCACTGATAAGACAGTACCCAGCAGACACGCGCAGGACAAGATTAGAATAGATCGTTTTTTCATATTCCAGACAACCTCCTCTTTCATGTTCTGTCCGGTACAACCATTCCGGCCTGTACAACTCAGGGGCGTTTATCCGATGATGTTTCTTTTGCCATAGCTTATTGCCTAGCTGCGGAAAGACGCGTTGCTACATATGGAATCGGACAAAGCTTCTTTCATATGTCCGTTGCAGTATACCACAAGCCGCAATTACGTATCATCCGGCTCTGGTCCTAAGACTACACCAGCCAATAAACGCCAGTTCTAAAGGGCTGACGCGTAATAGAGACAATGTGTCCCGTTCTGACCACACTTGAATACGTGACTTTTTTCGCTATTTTTCGTCTCCACTCGCCGGGAATGCGCAAACCTGTCCATGCACACATGCATAGGCGAATACATAGGGTAGCGTACAGTCATCAAATTTGGAATAACAGAAAGGCAGGAAACCCCACGTGAATTCATATGTGGATTACACCTCTCCCTCCGTACAATTTACCTATGATTTAAGCGATAATATCTTGTTTCAAAAGGATGCTCAAAACTCAATTAGCGAGCTTTCGATCCAGCAACTGAATACGTTGGCCAATGTATCGTTGCTAGAGATCCGTCTCAGTACGGCAAATGTGATAGAGCCCCATTACCATCAAAATGCTACAGAATTGGTATACTGCGTCACTGGAGCAGTAACGGTCTCGCTGATTAATCCGTTTACCAGCGAGTTGCGACATTTCCCGATTACACCTGGTCAGGTGGCTAACGTCCCTCAGGGATGGTGGCATTATCTCGTTGCTACGGTGGACAACACTCATTTGCTAACCATTTTTAATGCCCCCATCCCTGAATTCATTCTTGGCTCCGACGTCTTGCGGCTAACGCCAAGTAATATCCTGGCTCATACGTACTGCCTGAATGAGAATAAAATTCAAGATGCGCTCAGCCCTATTAAAAAGCCCGTCCTCATCGGCCCTCCCAAGGATTGCAAGCAGCAGCCGCTTCAAAAACCGGGCATACATGTGAGACTTGCCGATACTGTGGCACATCATCAACCCACCCCCGAAAGAAGCTACGCATATACAAGCGGATACCCCGGT
Source organism: Paenibacillus kribbensis (assembly GCF_002240415.1). Classification (NCBI taxonomy): domain Bacteria; kingdom Bacillati; phylum Bacillota; class Bacilli; order Caryophanales; family Paenibacillaceae; genus Paenibacillus; species Paenibacillus kribbensis. The sequence goes on along the minus strand of NZ_CP020028.1, from coordinate 2,015,092 downwards.
TTTTCCTTTAATCCCTATCAAAATTAGACTTGGCTCTGTCCAAAGCCTAAGCTCCAGGGAAGCCCCATTTCCTGTATGTTCGCCGTTACCATTCGATCCTTCCGCTCATACAATGCGAATGTACAAGAGGGGGTGATGGAATGGACGCTTATTACAACTGCATGAGATGTATGAACCAAAAGGTGCGTATTCTAACAATGGACGGAAAACAGTATGTAGGAACTATTATGGATGTCGATCGTTATAATGTGTACTTAAAACCCGAGTCAAAAGGTTGTGTACGAACATCCGGCTATTATCCTTACTGGGGAGTTAATGAGCAAATCTTAACATTGAGCCTGTTCACCTTGCTTGCAATTGCATTAATTTAATCCTTGATCCGTGTCATACCCTGTATGCACATGTCAAGCACCTCATATGACAGCTGTCCAGCCCGGCACATTGTGTTAGGGCTTGTACGCTGCGATTTGAGGTGCTTTATCGTATAAACCATCCAGCTTATTCTAAAATGATTAAACCCCTCACCGATTATATACCGATGAGGGGTTTAACCTGCTCATTTCAAATTAGACCCATAAAGACTTGGTGATGATGACCAGAAGAATGAACAATACCAGAATAGCGCCTGTTGATGTCCAAACACCTGGGTATCCTCCGCCGCCATAACCTCTTTCACATTCACTCATGGATAAGTTCCTCCTTTAATTCAAGGTACAACATATCTTATGTATTGAATTTCCCTATGGAGCGGGCTTTTTGGCAATGTTATGAATCTTTCCGTTTGATAGGCATTAGCCTACACCCTTTCTGGGCAGGAGCATACGATATCATAACTAATCTTAAGGAGTGAAGCAATTGAATTCGAATCAAGCGTTCAGTTACAGCACCAATCAACCTTTTCCCCATCACCTTACCCCTCACCATGTGGTGGTATACCCTGTAGACCCATGTGTAGTTGAAGCATTGAGATCCGCGATCGGCAGTTATGTTGTGCTTGAGACCACACGCGGCAGGATTGAGGGATGCGTAGTGGATTGTAAACCTGACCATGTCGTTTTGGATGTACATGGAAAGAAATTCTTTGTCCGTATCTGCGAAATCGTATGGATTATGCCCCACTAAATGATCAGACAACACAAATCCTCGCGTATCCTATCCGGATAAGCGAGGATTTATCGTGATGTATCCTGTTATTCAAGCTCTGCCGCCAGTGAAGAACGCAATTCATCGATCGTTCCGTTATATTCATCCAAATCCACTGCGCCATTAATACCCGGGACACTTCCAGTGCTGCTGTATTGCCAAGCCCACCAGCTGTTCCAGGCTGGAACTGCCGTCGGCTTTTGCGTAGTGCTGTATCTGGCTACCCAAAGTTTATACATAGAAAATGTAGGGTCAAACTTGGAGGCAAACACATTGCCTGTGTATACGATCGGCTGACGCCCGGTAAGCTTCTCCATTTCATCCAAAAAAGCATGAGCCACTTCACTAATTTGTGCGGGAGTAAGATTTTTGGGATTATTTTCATAATCAAGCACAGGAGGCAGATCCAGCCTACCTCCTGCTGAATCTATAGCCCTGGCAAAATTAGCAGCTTCCTGACGAGCCCCATCCGCAGTAGTCGCGTTCAAAAAGTGGTAAGCACCAACCAATATGTTGGCATCTCTGGCCCCCTGGACATTCGCTAAAAATTGACTATCTTGATATTTGGTCCCTTCCGTTGCTTTAATGAAAGCGAAAGTCTTGCCTGCCGCCGCCACTTGCTGCCAATCAATATTGCCATTGTAGTGGGAAACGTCAATCCCCTGCGCATGTCCGTCGGAAGCAATCGAAGGCTCAGCTGCTGTAATAGGTGTATCTGGCCCGGCAGGTATCGCCTCCTCTGTTTTCTGATCCAATGCTATAACAACCTTACCGTCATCCGCATTTTGTACATGATAAGATGTGCTGCTATTCAGATCTACCACAATGCGTACTGAAGCGGGATTTGTACTAAAGATAGAGTATCTGACCTGTGACACGTCCGGATCATCGGTGACTGGGAAAGCCCCTTGTCCGCCTCTATCCAAAGGTTGCGATGATAGAAAATCATCAGAGAGCTTTGAATCAGGAATATCTACCACAATACGATCTGCGTTAGTTAACGTAGTTACTTTGGGGGTTACTTTTCCATTCACCGCAATGGTTAGCTGATGATTAGTGAAGCTAATTTGGCTGATAGCCGCACGTGCACTCTCCTCTGCATTCGTAGCAGTCTGAGTGACAGAGCTGCCGCGGGTAGACTCGCTATTTCCGTTTGAGGTAGCTGGAGTAGTCAGGATCACTGTTTTAAGCTTGCTGTTCCAGTTCACATCAATTCCCGTCTGTTCAGACACAAAGCGAATCGGAACATAGGTCGTACCTCCTGTAAGCAATGGAGCTACTGCTAATCCCATTTGTCGTCCGTTAACAGTAGCAATGGGATTATTGACCTGAAGACTGAGATTCTGATTCTTATTTTGATTCTGTATAGTTACAGTGCTTGTCCTGGGCTCCCAGTTGACCTTATAACCTAATTCCTCCACAATGAGACGAAGTGGGACCAGCACATTACCCTTTACTTCCTGAATCTGAACTCCCTCTGCAGCACTTATATCTTTACCGTCCAACTGAATATGTGAGCTTGAAGATGCAGCGTGGCTTTCTTCTGGAAATAGGAGTAAAAATAAAAACAGAAAAGCAAACCAACGAATGTTCTTCATATGTACCCTACCATTCTCTAAATTTTCGCTTATCATATTGGAATCTATGATCTCAAAACCTTTTATTTTGATAGACGCGAACCATATGTAAAAGTTACGATTAGTTTAGCATATATTTAAAACTTCCTCACTCACTGTACAAAAAAAATTCTGCCAGCTTTACAGCAAGCAGAGTTCTTTCAGGTGTTTATACTGACTTTTTTCAGCACATACGAATGAATATTTTCTCTCTTATTCACACCGTTAAATAGGTTAAACCTACAAGCATGATCGAAGTGATAGATAGTACCAGTAAGGGAAGCAGCGCTTTCTCCCGAAAAGCCTTAAAGCTTACATTCAGCCCCATGCCTACCATGGCCATCGTTAGCATAAATGCAGTAACTTGGGAAAGTCCGTTCATTAGTCTTGCAGGTACTATAATGTATTTTCCAAAAACATAGCTGCCCAGCATACTTGTAGCGATAAAACCAATGAGGAACCAAGGGAACTCTACTTTTGCTTCGGAACTGAGCTTCCCCGTACGTTTCATCCAGTACATTAAAATAAAGCTGAGCGGTATTAGTAAAAAGACACGCCCCAGTTTGGCCAACAGGCCCACCGCAAGAGCATCCTGTCCGCCAGACGCCGCAGCTAAGGCCACATGTGCAATTTCATGCAGACTGCTTCCCGACCAGATTCCGTACTGTATATCCGTCAAAGGAATCCAGGGACGAAGCACTGTAAACAAAATGGCAAATACCGTTCCAACCAAAGCGATTAATCCAGCTCCAATGGCCGTATCCTCGTCTTTGGATTTCAGCAAGGGGGAAACAGCCGCAATGGCTGCTGCACCACAAACTCCCGTTCCAATACCAAGAAGAAGCGACAGCGAAGCATCTGCCTTGAAACGTTTGGCCAGCCCAATCGTAAACAAGATAGAAAATATAACAATGCCTACATCACGCAAAAGTAAACCCAGGCCCTGATGAATGACAACATCCATATTAAGCTTTAGCCCATAAAGCACAATAGCTCCTCGCAGCAGTTTTTTAGCCGAAAACTCAACCCCTGGGCGTACAGCTTCAGGATACCCCTGCAACTGCCGATACAGGACAGCAAGAAACATGGCGCAAGCCAATGGGCCAACATAATGAAAACCCGGCAATTCGTTCAGCGCGTAGCCTGCCAATGCGAATATCATCGTTAGCACGATGCCTAGTACACATTGAATCCATCGCCCTCTGTTTGATGATAATTTGATGTATTTTGTATGACTGCTCATGGTGACTCCCTCCAATCTGTATGTATCCAGCTTAGTCCGATTTTTGCCATAAGGAAAATAAATCATTATTATAATTATAATAAGCAAATAGATATGATCGATTTGGAGGAATGAGCATTGGATCAATCTTTAATCGTATTTGTTATGGTCGTGGACAAACAAAACTTCACACGAGCTGCTGAAGCATTGCACATGACTCAGCCTGCTGTAAGTCAATATATTCAAACGCTGGAGCGAGCCGTAGGAGCGCGGCTTTTGGAACGGAGCAATAAATATGTGCGCTTAACCAAAGCAGGTGAAATTGTGTATCATCATGCCCAGGAGATCATCCGCATGAACGCCCGAATGCAGTATTTGGTGGACGAGCTGATGAATACAGCACAAGGGAACCTGTCTATCGGTGCAAGCTACACGTATGGCGAGTACGTGCTGCCGCATGTGATTGGCAAAATGAGAGTACAATATCCGCTCATTCAGCCCTCCATTACTATTGGCAACACCCAAGAAATTGAAAGACTGGCTATCCGCAATCAACTGGATGTAGGAATTATTGAAGGAGAATTTCAGCATGATCATTTGTATATTGAATCATTTGCTGATGATGAAATGGTTATCGTCGCTCCACCAAATCACCATTTGGCTGGCAAACCTCAAGTGGATTTGAGCGAGCTGCAACAGGAGATCTGGATTCTGCGCGAAGAAGGCTCTGGGACCCGGGAAGCAGCTGAAAGGATGTTTGCACAGTTTCAATTTTCCCCTTCTCATATGATGGATTTTGGCAGCACACAGATCATCAAGGAGTCTGTAGAAGCAGGCTTGGGGATTTCGCTTCTGTCCCAATGGGTCATTCAGAAGGAACTCACTTTAGGCACATTAAAAATATTAAATATCCATGATCTCCCGGTTATTCGGAAATTTTCTTTTCTGACCCCTTCTGCGGTATTTGAGACCAAAGCGACCAGCGTTTTTTTGGAGATTTTGCGGGGATACAGCGTAAAAAAACTCGGAAGCAACAAAAAAAGCACCGACCAGGTGCTTTAATAAGTAAGCTTTAGAGATGATCTTTTCCATGATACAGGAAATGGGAGAAATCAGCGTAGCTGCCTTGAAATTGTTGCATATCATGGGCGGCAATACCTACAAAGTTCCCTGTAAATCCACCGGATAAAAAGCTGATATCTTGTATTTCAAAAAGTCGCGTCCGGACAGGTTCGTCTCCGACTCCATAATAAAATTGCGCTTGGGATGCATGAACTTCCACAGCCAAATGTACAGGAAGACCATCCTGAAGCGTAATCGCCCGCGGAACTAATGTAAATGAATTAGCTTCACACCGCATCATGCGCAGCACTTTTCCTTGCCCCTCTTCATAGCTAACATACGCATATAAATAATCCTCTTCGTTGAGATACAGCAAAAGCCCCGCCATTTGCAAATAGCTTACAGGCTGATACTCCAGGGCTGTTTCTGCCCGGAAATGATGATCCGTTTGCCGAATGGCCAGCACGTGATGCTGGAACAGGCTTTGTATCGATTCTCCAGCCCGAATTCGAAGATAGCCGGGACGCTGGCTCAGCGAACACCAGCTATCGTCTGCCAGTATGCGCAGTGTATTCCACGTTTTATCCAAAGCAGGTCCCTCGAAAAAATCTTCAAATATATAGCCTTGCTCTTGCTTGACAGAGAACGTCCCTTTAGGTGCAGGCACCTCCAGTTGAGGTGTATGGCCTCCAGCGGTTAATCGCAGCCAGCCTTCATCATCCCAGTGCACCTGCTGCAAGGCTGTTTCCCGCCCCAAAATGGCATATTTCCCTTCCACAGGACGTGTACACAAATGCGCCATGTACCATTCGCCGTCCGGTGTTTGTACAAGACTGCCATGCCCTGCACATTGCAAAGGATACTGAGGCTGATCACGCGACGTAAGCATCGGGTTATGCGGGTCCACTTCATACGGCCCGTCTATCTGCTTCGAGCGGGCTACGGTAACCGCATGTCCCGTACCCGTTCCGCCCTCCGCTGTAATAAGGTAATAATATCCGTTGTGTTTATAGATATGAGGCGCTTCGGTTTTCTTCAAAGGAGTACAATCAAAAATTTTAACAGGCTCGCCAATGAGCTGTTGCTGCCTGCTATCATATTCCTGCATGACAATCCCCGAAGATTTATTGCTTTCCAGCATGCGGTAATCCCACACCGCATTCAACAGCCATTTGCGTCCATCCTCATCGTGAAATAAAGACGGATCGAATCCGCTGCTGTTGAGATACACCGGGTCCGACCACGGTCCCTGGATGGTAGGTGCTGTCATCACAAAATTATGAACGTCCTTGAACGGACGCTTGGTGCTTTTCACATCCGTATAGAGCAGATAAAAAAGGTTATCCGCGTAGCTCAACTGCGGCGCCCAAATACTGCAATTTTTCGGGTTTCCTCTTAAATCAACCTGATCGGTCAAAATATCCGTACAATGCTCCCAATAAGCCAAATCTTGGGACTGATACACCCGTACGCCGGGCAGCCACTCAAATGATGACACCGCGATATAGTAAGTATCCTCGGTACGTATAATACATGGATCGGGATTAAAGCCTTTTAATATGGGATTTTGGATCATCATGAGACACCACTTCTCCTTGCTTCCAAAATGCAACTCCATCAAAAACCTGCTCCTTGCCCCACACCTCTGTTCCCGCTTCAAAACAATCCGCCCACGGAACGCGCTGGCTGCGCAGCAAAGCAACATCGGGTACACCGTATTCCTGATAACACACGGTTTTCTCATTCGCTGGATTGTCCCAATTGTCCCAGCCGCGTGGATCAATATGCTTGCCCATTTTACAATCGACAAACACCGTCTTGGCATACTCACGCCATGGACGTCCCAAAAATACCGGGGTAATATCAGGCTCTGCGGTTAAACAGCAGCGGTGGAATACATAACCGTACGCTTTCCCTTGTGGTGTAGAGGCGGCTGTGACGTAGCTCGTTTGGTTCTCATGATGGCGCAAACTGTGAATTTCACAATCCTCAAAATAAGCGGTAGCCCCGCCAAAAATAAAATCCACCGTCCCCTCAATATAGCAATGCTGATAAAGCTGGCGATAGTGAGCATGATGCTCTCTCAAAGGGATGCCGCCAAACTTTAAGCGCTCCTTCGGGGCTGGAGGCAGAGGACCTGTAAATAACGTGTCCTGGTGCCCTTTAAAGGTACAGTTTCTAAACACGGTTTTATCACAATGAGCATACACGGCAACGGCCTGCCCAATGGCTTCTCCCTGTCCGGCCGTGTTGGAAATTGTGAGATTTTCCAGGATCAGATGGCTGCCGCCCAAAAATAAAGTAGGTGTCGCAAAGGTGCCTATTTCCTCGCCTGCTTCATCCCGCTCCCTGGCGTACCGATTCATACGGATGTCGACCTGTCCGATACCTATGATATGTAGATTGGAACGGTAAATCCGCACCTCTTCCTCATAGGTACCCGATAAAATAGTTAGCGTTTCCATTTCATTGGAAGGCAGCTGCTCCAATACCGCAATCGCTTCCTGAATCGTATGGAAATCACAAAAGGACTCTTTTCCTACCAGCATGGTTTACCCAATCCTTTCATTCGATTTACAAGTGCTCGGCTAAAAAAGTTTGCCACGCCATTCGCATTTCCAGCGTCTCCATATGTCCGCCGCCCGCAATCACAGGCTGCCAATGCTCAGGGTGACCCGCTTCTTTGTACGCTTCCAGCAGTCCTTTTGCCAAATGCTCAACCCCTTCAATCGGACACATCCGGTCATTTTGGCCTGTTATACTCATACGCGGACGAGGGACAATCCGTTTTTGAATATCCAGGGTCGTAAAATGCTTTAACAAGCCGGGGACATAGGAATAGAAACCGTGATGATCCAGGCCTCTTTTGGCGATCAGCGTATGGGCATCGACCTGTCCGCAAATATCAATGGTGACCTGTATCCGTTCATCCAGGGCAGCCAGCCACCAGGCCATAAGTCCACCCATTGACATGCCGATCGTTGCAATGCGGGAAGCATCAATGTCCTCACGCTGGCACATATAATCCAATAAGCTACGGTTATCGTAAAGCATCATGCCCCACAGCACCTGCCCCTGCCAGAGCATCTCCTTGACCAGCTCACTCTCGGTTTTCCCCCCGCGCTCATTAAATCCCCACATGTCAATACAGCATACACAATACCCCATGTCTGTCAGGGTTTCAGCAAACGAGGGCTGCTGCAAATAAGAACTGCTCTGGATCAATTCTTTGCGTCCGTTCGTATAATTGCCCCCATGCGAATGGTTGAAAATGACCAGTGGAAACGGGCCGTCCCCCTGTAAGGGGGTGGCTACATAAGCGGGTACAGGCTCGATCCCATTCAAGTCCAGCAGGAGACATTCCAGTCGATATCCCTCCTGCTCCTCTTGGTTCAGCACAGTTGCTGTCACAGGCCGATCTTCCGGAAGATCTCCTAACAATGCTTGCAGCCTATCCACGTTCCTTCCTCCCTTCGCTCCTTCCTAATTCAAAATATTTTGGCTGGAAGGCTCCACAGTTACTTGTTCTATCAGCTTTTCTGGCCGGGCTGTATTCCTGGAATGGCAGCGATTGATTTCAACATCTTCCCCATTTTCAATGTAGAAGGCAGGACCCTCATGATTCTCAATCGTCACCTGCTGGAAACGGATATCTTTCACATTCCCCAGATAGAAGCCACGATTATTCATGTCCTCGATCCCTGTCATCATGGCAGGACGACCGGGAATCGCATTTTTCGCCATGGAAATATCTATATTGGAAAATGTAATTTCAGCAATGAATTGCTCTGCAAGTCCGTACAGGAACCCGGCTGCCGCATGAACCTGACGTGCCGTGATATCAGCAAAATGGATTCTTCTAAAGCACGGAGTTTCATCGGTAACCGGATAGGGATTTTTGTCCCAGACATATTTGTCCTTGCCACGAGGTCCGCAGAAATAATACAGGTTCAGAATAAATGGACAAATGACCTCCTCCATCACAATGTTGCTGACGCGAATATCCTCGATGATTCCACCGCGTCCCCGTCTGGATTTCAAGCGTATGCCCCGATCTGTTTGCTTGAACACGCAATTGCTGATCGTAACATTACGGATGTCTCCGCTCATTTCGCTTCCTAATACGACACCACCATGTCCATGCACCATCGTGCAATTGGTAATCGTAATATTTTCGCAAGCAATCCGCTCCTGCGTATCTTCGGTTCCTGCTTTGATCGCAATACAGTCATCGCCCACATCGATATTGCAGTTGCTGATGCGAACATTGGAACAGGATTCGGGATTAATGCCATCGGTATTGGGGGAGTCTGCCGGGTTAAGAATGGACAAATTGTCAATCGTCACGTTGTAGCAGGCGATGGGATTGATAGTCCAGCTGGGGGAATTTTTCAGCATGATATCTTTAATGGTGACCCGCTGACAACGGTCAAAGCTGATTAATTTCGGTCTCGGATACTGTAGCTCCTCAGGATGGTTTCGATGCTTTTCCCACCACGGTTGACCATTTCCCTCCAGGATTCCGCTGCCTGTAACTGAAATGTTTTCGAGGTTTTGCCCGTATATACATGAAGCATGTACTTCTCGCTGAACCCCTTCCCATCTGGATTCCACCACAGGATAGTCAGCCGGATTTGTACTGAAAGAAAGAATGGCTCCAGGGCTTAAATGCAGTTCAATATTACTTTTAAAAAAGATAGCTCCTGTAACGTACGTACCTGAGGGAATAACAACCGTGCCTCCCCCGGCATTGCTGGCCGCTTCAATTGCATTCGCAATTGCTTCCGTTGCTGGCGTCTTACCATCCTGAGGGGCTCCATAATCTACAATGTTATACGCTTGCATTTTGTTCTCTCCTATCTCTGTATTTTGGGAATGCGGAAAATAAAGGACGTGTATCCGTTCCAGTTTGGCAACATGGAGCAGTCGGATGGTGCTCTCCAAGCGAGCTTTCCTACAGAAAGCTTTTAAAGCGGCCGCTTCGCTGTACAGCACCATTCCGCCTATTCCGTTTTTATGGTCATTTTTTGACTTCGACTTATCTGGTCCTTATTTTTTGGATTTCTTATACGCTTCCTCATACTCAGCAGTAATTCGTGCTCCACCGGATTTTTTCCAGTTTTCTACGGCTGCCTTAAATCCGGCTTCATCAAGCTCACCCATAATAAATTTGAAGGAGGCGTCGGTAATGATTTTCTCCAGCTCTGTGCCTTGCTCATTAGCTGTGACTGAGTCCAGAGGCACCGTCGGGTCCAGAACTGCAAATTTATTATTTTCCCGGACTAACTCATTAGCCAGTTCCTTTTCTGGATTGGCATCTTTCAAGTTATAGGTCACTTCACTTGGTCTGGAGCTTGAAAACGGCTGAACATCGGCCTGCCACAAATCTGTATCAATAATTTTGAAGGCTCCGTCTTTTTCGATCTTATAATGAGTGCCTTCAATCCCACCGGTCATATACATATATACATCTTTGTCAATTAAGTCATCTACAAATTGCAGCAGTCTTTTCAGCTCAGCTTCCGTCTTTACTTCGGATTTAGGAAACGCCAGCAACCCACCTACCCCGCTGCCCTCAGACCATACGTGGTATTTGCCATCTCCATTCGAAATCTTATTGACAGGTACCAGCTTCAACCCCTTTTGCAAGCCTTGGGACAAGGTTCTGAGGTTAGAGATATCGATCATGCCCGTATAAATACCTGCTTTGCCTTGAGCAAATTGTTGCTGCTGGTCTGTTTTGGCAGTTACCGCAAAGTCTTTAGAGAGATAGCCGTTTTTGTATAGCTTTTGCGAATACTTTAACGTTTCCATGTATTGAGGAGTATCAAATTCCGGCGTAAACTTTCCACTTTCATCTACTTTCCAGCCATTCGGTGTACCAAAATAGGAACTTAAAGTTTTAAAGCTGCTGTAGCGCAGATCCGATCTGTCAACAAACCCTGTCGTATCATTTTTGCCATTCCCATCTGGATCATCTTCTGTAAACGCTCTCGCAACTTCATACAGCTCATCCAGCGTCGTCGGCACTTTCAGACCCAAGCGATCCAGCCAATCCTGACGAATGACCAGACCCGCACGAGCCAGATTCTTCTGGAACGGAACACCATACAGCACCCCTTCAATGGAAGCGGCTTCCCGCACTTCAGGCGGGATCTTTTTCAAATTTTCATAATCATCCAAATATTTTCCTACATCCCAGAATAACCCCGATTTCAATGAACTCCGCACTGAAGAATTTGTCATCATCGTCAGAGTCACCATATCTGCCAATTCACCCGAGGCTAATGCAGTGGTGATTCTCTCTTCCTTGGAAGCATCCGGCACCCAGTTGAAGGTGATTTTGGAATTGGTGTATTCTTCGATTTTACTTTTGATCGTTTCTGTAGGCGGCGAAGCTGTATGCAATACGTTTAACCAGGTAAATTCCAGTTTGGACTTCGGATCATAGGTTTGGCTGCTTTGATCCTCCGCTCCCTTGTCACCACAAGCAGCTAAAAAAACACTCATGACCATAAGTACGGCAAGAAGGCCCGATACTCCCTTTTTCATTGCGATTCCTTTTTTCATCGTGTTTGCTCCTTTTTTGTTTATATATTTATGCCATATCTTCCTCTTTCACCAGAACCTCTCGCTCTATTTTGCTGAACACCTGATGTGTCATCCACATCACGAGATAACCGAGGATACTCGCTCCGGCAAAAGTCAGAATTCCCGGGTACAAGCCTAAAATCAATGCAAACAGCACGACAATGGCTACAAAAAGAACGAGTGTATATTGTAAATACGAAAATCCAATCACGATCGACATTTTGATTTTCAGTTTGATGCCTTTCCAATCATAGTGAGCCAGCAGCGGAAAAATGTACGCCAAAGAGATCAGATACAAAAAGGCTCCCATAAGCGTCACCACACGAACATACCAGGACGAGACATTGACGATATCCACGTAAAGCACATAACCCACGAGGCTGTAGAGTCCGCCAATAATCGCTGCTTCTTTAAAGCTTTCTCTAAAGTAACGTACAAACGTCGAGAAAATGGGCACATCCTCATTGCCTCGAATCCATTGCCTTAAAACACTCAGCATGGCGACGGTGGCAGGCCCCACACCTATAAAGACCAGGCCCAGGATTGTCGCAACCGTCCATAGCAGGTTAAGGTAAACCAGCTGAAGCAGGCGCATGCACCATTTGTTCATGTTTTCTACAAACCGTACCATTGTGCATCCTTCCCGTCGTCATTAGTAAACGCCGTCCTCACCAAATTTCTTGGCCAGTCGATTGGAGAACATAATCAGGATTAACCCTACGACCCCTTTAAAAAGTCCTACCGTCGTACTGAAGCTTAATTGTCCATTCTTTAAGCCCGCGGTATAAATGTAGGTATCAAAAATTTCGGCAACCTCACGGTTCAGTGAGTTCAACAGCAGATACATATGCTCAAAGCCCAAATCCAGCGTGCTACCAATTTTCAAAATGAGCAGTGTAATAATAACCGGGCGGATCGCAGGCAAGGTAACATGCCATGTTTTTCGTAGGCGTCCTGCACCGTCCATCTCTGCTGCCTCGTACAATTGCGTATCTACCACTGTGATTGCGGATAAATAAATGATGGTAGACCAGCCGAGCTCCTTCCAGATGACTTGCCCCATGTAAACGGTTCGCAGCCATTCCGGAGAAGTTAAGAAGCTGATTTTCTCACCGCCCAGCGCGGCAATCATTTCATTCAATACCCCGCCATCCACCGTAAGGAATACATAAGAAATCGAAACGATGATAACCCATGACATAAAGTGCGGAATGTAGATGATGGTTTGAATCATGTTTTTAAAAAACAGCTTCCTGACCTCATTCAGCATCAATGCCAAAATGATAGGTAATGGGAAAAAGATTACAATGTTCAGTGCAAATAAAATTAGTGTATTGCGTAACAGCATAAAAAACGTAGGCTCAGTAAATAAACGGATAAAATGCTTCATGCCTACCCACGGACTACCCGTGATTCCCTGAAAGGCTTGATAATCCTGAAACGCAATGACCAAGCCCCCCATGGGGAAGTACTTAAAAATAATGAAGTACACCAGCCCGGGTAACACCATCAGATACAGCAGCTTGTGTTTTTGCATGCGTAAAAGGCTTTCTGGGGTTTTTTTGTTCATTTATTTGACCTCCTTCAAACGTCCTGTATACGTTTTCAAGAGTACGTGATTTTTTGCATTCCGCATATAATCATCAAATGACAGCGTTTACAAAACTGTGTGCACAGCCTACTCTTCAGCCTTTTCACCTTACCTAATGATTACTATACAACCTAATGATTATCCTCTTATTTCCACTCTTAGGGAACACCTCAAGATTTGATTATATACGGAATTTCTTCCTCTTGATAAGGTTGACATGTAAACGATTACGAGGAGGTCACCCTATTGACGCAACGATTACAAAAACAAAAATTACGAAAAAAAGAATCGCTGGGCAGTCGTATGTTCAACATTGTAAATAGTACATTATTGATTCTCATTGCCCTCACTTGTCTCTTGCCTTTTTTGAATATCATCGCCAGCTCTTTTGCCTCAACCGAAGAAGTGATAGCCAAAAAGTTCATTTTATTCCCGGTTACTTTTTCCTTGGATGCCTACCGTTATATTCTGTCGACTCCCACGATTTTTAGAGGTCTTGGGGTTTCGGTCGGAGTAACGATCGTTGGTACTGTCGTAAGTATGATATTTACCGCTTTTATGGCCTATGGATTATCACGAAAATATTTACTTGGCCGCAATACAATTAATTTCATTGTTGTGTTTTCGATGCTGTTTAGCGGGGGAATGATTCCGACCTTCCTGGTCGTCAAAAGCATGGGGCTTATCAATTCGTATTGGTCCTTGATTCTTCCCGTGGCCATTAATGCGTTTAACCTGATTATTATGCGTAACTTTTTTCAGGCTTTGCCGGATGATTTGGAGGAATCCGCCAAGATGGACGGGTGTAATGATTTTGGGATTTTCTTTAAAATTATGCTGCCGTTAGCCCTGCCTTCGATTGCAACCATTTCCCTTTTCTATGCGGTAGCCTACTGGAATACGTATATGCACGCGATTCTCTACATCAATGACTCTGCCAAATGGCCGATTCAAGTCTTGCTCCGTCAAATTGTAATCGTTTCCAGTGGTATGCAGGCAGAAGGAACCGCTGTAGATGTCATCCCACCTGCACAGACGATTAAGATGGCGGTCATTGTCATTGCAACCGTTCCTATGCTAATCGTGTATCCATTTGTACAAAAGCACTTTGTTAAAGGGGCCTTGTTAGGGGCGGTTAAAGGGTAAGCTACCCCTGGATTGCTGTGAAGTTCAGGTCAATTGGCTTGCTTCATCTTCCGATAAGCTCCCGGTGTGACCTGTTCCTTCTTCCGAAACGAGCGAATAAAGTTTTGCGAATTATGATATTGCAAGCGCTCGGCGATTTCTTTAATCGTCATATCCGTTTCGACGAGCCATTTCTTGCTCATTTGCAGACGGTAGCCCATCAGATATTCGCTGAACGTCGTTCCGTATTCTTTTTTGAAGATACTGCTCAAATAATTCGGATTGTAATGAAGCCGGTCACCAATGAGTTCCAATGATAATTCTTGATCATATTCAGCACGGATCATAGCGGCAATTTTTTCCGAGAGCGAGCGGAATTGCTGATTCGTCTTCTCCTTCATGCTTTTTACCATAGGCAAAATAATTTGCTCTACCAGCATACGCTCAATCTCTTCCGGGTTTCGGATATCCAGCAGGCGATGATACAGGGCATGATTGTCTTGTGTCAGCAATACTTCGATCCCTAACAGCTGCTCCAATTGGATGAGGTTATTCACAAACCGTACCAGCAGCACCTCAAAGTTCATGGAATGATTGTTTTTGGTCATCATTTCCGCCAATAAGGAATGGACCGTATGATGTACCTGCTCTTCATCCCCTATTCGGATGGCGTCAAACAGCTGCGATTCCAATTCCGCAGGATAGTGAAGCAGCACCGGACCTGAAATGACCATGGAAATATCTTCGTAAAAAATAATCGACTCTTTACCTAAATTCAAACGATGATGCAGGGCTTGCTTGCTCATCTCACAGGCTTCTTTACTTTCTAATAAGTTACTGTACGCAGTGCTAATGCCTACGCTGATGGATACATTCAAATACTCTTTTACGGCTTGAATCAAAAGGGTCGCATCATCCAGTACCTGCTTTCTTATTTCATGCTCGTTCTTGTCTGTCAATATGAAAATGGTAGCCTGGGTATCATCATTCAAAATGATGGGCAGCATGCGCTGCTGCTCTGGAATGGTTTCTTCTACGATTTTGTTAATGGCTAGCAGCAGTACATCTTTATCCGATGGCTCCCGATCGCCCAGATTGTCCAGTTGGATCAGCATCGTAATATACATTTGATTCTCAAGCTGCGAATAGCCGAGGCGAGGCATTTTTCGTGCCAATTCCTCCTCAGAAATACGCTTGCGGAACAGGTTGAGAATCAATTGGGTTTCAAGCTGCGGCATTTCGGACTGAATGAGGCTTTCCAGGCTTTCCTTCTCTGTTACAATGGTGTCGATGGAATCAATGATCCATTCAATTTCATTTTTGGAAGGCTCATTTTTGAAGGTGAAATTAGGGTTTTTTGGGAGGCTGCGTTGAATCTGCTGGAATGGCTTGGTAAAATAAATAGCAATGAAATACGCCACCACTACAATTAAAAGCGTCAGCACAAGTCCCATCAGGATGATCCCAAATTTGGTCGTTTGAAATGCATTCGCAATTTCATTTTTATCTAATACCGTTAAGTAAGTCCAATTGTTATATGCAGATTTGGCATAAATGATTTGCCGTGCAGGCTGATGCTTCGTTTTCTCCAATGTCAGCATGCCTGTGTTGTCTGATTTTGCTGTAACTTCTGAAATGTGCTGAAGCTGCTGGGCAGACAATAAGCGGGTAGCAGGCTCAGTTTCGTACATTAGATCGCCCTGGTTATTCAAAATAAAAACGGGCATATGATCCTCTGTTTGAATGGTATGACTTAACGTCTGCGACGAAATATCAGACAAAGCAATGGCCTGCTTCTTTTTGGAAAATACAGGAAGGGTATTCACAAAACGGATTCCTTTATCTGTTTTAATCCAGAATAGTCCCTTATCCTGCTGCTCGATATAAGTATGAATCAGCTTCTCCCGTTCCGTTGTTGTCAAATAGGACAGGCTTCCATTAGAAATTTTCCAATTTTGGTCCAAGCTGATCAGTGAATATTCCGTTCCTTCCAATCCCATCGTGGCAATATAATTGAGCTGCGTATTCACATTCCGATAGGCTATAAAGTCTTTTTCGGTAATGGGATGTTTCACAACTTCATTAAACGAGCTGGTCGTACTGTACGTATTAAAAGCATATTCAATCGTTTGTATCTTCTGCTCCAGACTGTTTCTGATCTGTGCCATGTAGCTTTGCTTGGTATTGGAAACTCTCTCCACAACGGAGCTAATTGTTGTAAAATAGATGTAGCTGCCAAAGCTGGCCACCAAACCTATTCCCAAAACCAGAATCGTAATAAAAATGGTGTAGAACATTCTTCCTTTTTTCATTGCGCTCCCCCTTTTTCTTGGTGTTATACCAAAATTATAGCGCTTTCATTATGAGGTTTAAATCATTTTTTTCACGTGTGCATTATTTTTTCTTTACATCCAGAACCGTACGACCCTGCTCTTCAAGCCGAAATGTTAATTGCCATTCTATCCGTATGGTTCCAGTTTAAGTTGATTTTTTTCGTGCGGCGGCATCTAAAAAGAAACCTGGAGGTACCTTATGTTACACGTTATCAGTCCTAAAGAAGAGATTATAAAAGAGCAATTTCCAGCAGACACGTCCTTTCTCTCCCTCTATCCAGTTGCAGTTCAGGAGGCTCGTCCCTTTATATTGGTATTGCCCGGCGGTGGCTATGAGCATTTGGCTTCACATGAAGGAGAACCTATCGCCCGATGGTTGAATGATTTGGGCATCCATGCAGGAGTGCTGGAGTACCAAGTCGGCGATTTCGAGATCACCTCCTTGCTGGACGATGTGGAGCATGCCCTGCAATGGGTGCGCCAAACCCCAAAGGAATGGGCTGTGATTCCTGAACAGGTAGGGCTGATCGGTTTCTCGGCAGGCGGACACTTAGCCTCCATCGTTGCCACCACGGGAATAGAGAAACCGAATCTCCTGCTGTTGGGATATCCCGTCATTTCGTTCCATGACTCTTATACGCATATCGGAAGCCGTACACATTTTTTGGGTGAACAGCCAACACAGGAGCAGCTTCAGGCCTTTTCATCCGATCAGCAAGTGACTTCACAGACACCTCCAACTTTTATGTGGACTACAGCCAATGATGCCACCGTTCCGGTAGAAAACAGCCTCTTGTTTGCTTCCGCATTGTCCAAAGAAGGGATTCCATTTGAGCTGCATGTATTCGAGGATGGACGGCACGGCTTAGGGCTGGCAGAGGACAACCGTGAATGCCGACAATGGCTCAAGCTGGCGGAGGCCTGGCTTCAAAAAAATCATTATGTTCAGGCAAAACAGCCGCTGCCAATCCGACTGTTTATCGCTGGGGACTCGACTGCAGCTCAAAAGGGAGCTACCGAAAAACCGATGACAGGCTGGGGCGAACACATGCAAAGCTACTTGGACCCGTCTGTTCATGTGGATAATCGCGCGGTGAATGGGCGCAGCACCAAGTCCTTTATAGCAGAAGGCCGGTTGGCTGATATTAAGAAGGATTTTCGAGCTGGCGATTATCTGTTTATTCAATTTGGACACAACGATGAGAAAAAAGAAGATCCTACCCGTTATACCGATCCTGATGGGGAATATCGTCAAAACCTTATTCAATGCATCGAATCTGCTCGGCAGCGTGGCGGGATTCCCGTGCTATTGACCTCTGTAAGCCGCCGCCGCTTTACCGCAGACGGTGAACCTGATCCGCTGGCTGTGGGAGCCTATCCCGCAGCCATGAGACAAGTTGCCAAGCAAACCCATACACCGCTGCTCGATATTTTTGAGGCTTCTCAGCAGCTCTATCGTTCCATGGGTGAAGAAGCCTCCCGGCAGCTATTTATGCATTTGCCTGAACAAACGCATCCGAATTATCCTGCCGGGGTAACGGATAATACCCATTTTTCCGACGAAGGAGCAAGACAGATCGCCAAGCTTGTAGCGGAGGCCATTGATCAATGTGCGGAATTGTCTGCATTAAAGCGACGTATGGTTGGATGGAATCAAGGCAACGGAGAATGTCTGATGCACGAGCTTACAAACTAACATGAAGAATTCTTTAATTGTTATATTTTAATTCTTTTGTATCTTATAGGACTTTAGAACTGTTTTGTTGTATGATTTTGATAACATTTGTCGAACGAAGTGAAATCAGCAATTTTACATGGTATATTTTGGGAGTTCGTTTAACAACACATCAGGAGGAATTCTTTATGAATATTAAAAAAGTAGTATTATCAACAGCCATGTCTTTGGGACTCATTGGCAGTATTATTGTTCCTAGTGCGTCCGCAGCAGTAGGTCCTTCTCCGGAAATTACGCCTATTGTACAAGTAAACGGGGTATATTACAGAACTGCTAAGCTCCCAAGAAATTACTCTTACGCGTTGTCTAATTACCCAGGAGATACTTATAAAGTGGCAAGCGGAAATGTCACAGTCTCCGCCTCCGGCGTGGTAACAACCACCACTGCAACGAACGCAAGAGTCGAAATTTATGGTGGTAACGGCAAATTGAGAATGGTGTACACGGTTAAGGTATCCTAAAATAAAAACGATAAAAATAGCACTGTCCGTTTATTTGGGCAGTGCTTTCTTTTTAGACTCCTTTCTTTATGGACTCAAATCCTGCTAGCCTATAGCGACGTATTCACGAAGTGCTTCAATATTATTGCTATTCAATGTCCTGTTCTTTGAACTCTAAAGATCATATTTAGACCGAATCCAATCAATACGAGACCCGTAGCTTTATCAATAACATTTTGTACTCTCGGAGACATTAACCATTTCCTTACATAGCTTAATAAGAATACGATTGTGGCAAACCAAACAATAGAAACAGCAGCATAAAAGAACCCCATAAGTAAGAATTGCAGACTTGGATTGTAGTCTGGCGTAATGAATTGCGGTAAAAACGTTAGAAAAAATATAGCTACTTTAGGATTTAAGGTGTTAGATATGAGCCCTTGCATAAAGGGTGACTTCTTCGAGTGTACTGACTGATCATAATTCTCTGTTGGTTTACGCCGTTTGATGAAAGATAATAGGCCCATATAAATCAAATAGATAGCCCCGATATACTTAACCACTTCAAATGCGAATGCTGATTTCATCAAGAGCAAGGAAAGTCCCAATGCAGCAGCAGCCGTATGAACAAGAACCCCCGTAGTTATACCTAGTGCAATTTTGATACCATCCCTTTTGCCATCGGTGAGTGTTCGCTTTGTAATTAATGCGAAATCAATCCCGGGTGACATGACTATAAAAATAAGTAATATCACAAAAGCTAGTATGTCATTCATGAATGTGCCTCCATTAATTGAAATTTCGGATACATAATACTAACGCGTTGCTGTTCTTTTTTCAACCTCCGTAGTCATCCTCCTACGTATGTAATGAACAATTTATTGCTTTATTAAGTAATTAGCACGCCCACAAGATTCAATATGTTGAGTTAGCCTATTTGTAAATATTTATAGAAAAACAGACCTAGTTCTAAATTGGTTCAAGGAAACAAACAATACGAACCAACGACTGATCGTGTAAGTTATACTTATCCTGAGTTACAGTCTGAAATACTACCTGGTATGAAGACAGAAGGAATTCTGACATTTTCAAAAGTAGACTCTTCTAAGGATTTAACCTTAATTGCAAAAGGGTCTTCGGAGGATTTTACCATTAAAAATAATCCATTCAAGTTTAAAATTTCAAAAAAGTAGTCTTTTTGGAGCTTCTTCTAGCGTATAGATTGCATCCCCCTAGAATAGATATTGATCCCCTCTGGGTAATTCAATATATTCTAAGGGGTGCATTCTTCATGGCAATGAAAGGTCAAAAAAATTAAATCGCATTCAGAAGAAGTGAAGAAAGAGAGAAGGTTCGTTAACAAATTATATCGCCCCCTTTTAAAGGCTACTTCACTCCATTTTCTCAACCTCTATAAACAACAAAAAAACCCTTGCTACGCAAGGGCTTTTGAGGAAATGGGCCCTGAGGGACTCGAACCCCCGACCAATCGGTTATGAGCCGACCGCTCTAACCAACTGAGCTAAGGGCCCTCAAAAAAATCTGTATATTCACGCTACATATTCATAACAGCAACGTTAATTAATATACAACATTTTCTTGTGTTTCGTCAATAGCTTTTTAAATATTTTTTTATTTTAATAGCTCACGGAATAAATCGGACGCCATAACGCCCCTTGCGCGAGCGGTACACCTCCACTGCACGGGGATCGTTGTAGCCGTACATCCAGCCGTCATGCTCCAGCCTTTTTGCCAGACACCCGGCCTGAAATTTAGTCGTGTACAGTCTGCCATAGTAAACCCAATACATCCGAACTCCCTCTTTTCACATGATGGTAGGAGTTAGTGTAACCGGATCGAATTCGATTTACACCGCCTGAATCATAACAATCTATGCTGGATGGCAATGAGTCTGTGCCGTACTAATCATTAGCTCCGTTGCCTCTATACGCTCCGCCTTATTTGCCAAAGGAAGCCGGGTCCTGACGCCAGGAACGCAACAGCTCCATCTCTTCCTCCTGAATGGTTCCTTCACGCAAGGCAACCTCCATCAGGGCCGTGTAATTGGACAAGCTTTGCAGCTTCACGCCCGCTTCTGCAAAAGCTTGAGTCGCTTTGTCCAGCTGGTAGCTAAAAATAGCCAGTACAGCTAACGGCTGAGCGCCTGCTTGTGCTACGGCCTGCGCTGCTTTAATGGAGCTGCCTCCTGTAGAGATAAGATCCTCGATAACCATAACCTTTTGTCCGGCGCTAATCCGGCCTTCGATTTGGTTCTCTTTTCCGTGTCCTTTAGCCTTATCCCTTACATAGGCCATCGGCAAATTCAGCTTTTGCGCCACCCAGGCTGCATGAGGAATCCCTGCTGTAGCTGTCCCTGCAATGACTTCGGTTTCGGGATATTGCTCACGAATGAGGGCAGCAAATGAGTCTGCAATCAGCTCACGCACCTCCGGGTAGGACATGGTAAGGCGATTGTCACAGTAGATAGGTGATTTGATACCGGATGTCCATGTAAAAGGCTGTTGCGGACGAAGTGCCACCGCCTGAATGCGTAACAGATGGGATGCAATTTGCTCAGGTATATTGTTTAATGTACTCATAATTGAATCATCTCCTCAATAATATGTTCCGCTGCGGCGCGTGGGTCTGGCGCTGCCGTGATCGGCCGGCCAACGACAATGTAGCTGCTGCCTTGGGCAATGGCTTGTCCAGGTGTAAGCACACGCGACTGATCACCTGTAGCGCTGCCTGCCGGGCGTATGCCAGGGGTTATGGTTTTAAAGTCAGATCCGCATACGGCACGAATCGCAGGCACTTCCAATGGGGAAGCTACCACACCGTCCAGCCCCGCCTCACGAGTCAGCTGTGCGTAGCGCACGACCACATCCTGTACCGTACCAGGAATGCCGAGCTCCGTATTCATGGTCGCCTGATCCGTGCTGGTCAGCTGTGTAACTGCAATAATGAGCGGCATGGCGAGCGAGCTGTCTGCGGAAATCGCTGCTTCGGCTCCGGCCCTGGCCGCTGCCATCATACTGCGACCTCCAGCCGCGTGTACGTTAAACATATCCACCCCTAAGCGGGTAATGCTTTCTGCCCCTCCACGCACCGTGTTAGGGATATCATGCATTTTCAAATCCAGAAATACGGAGTATCCTCTTGATTTTAACTGCTCTACAAAAGCCGGTCCTGCACTATAAAACAGCTGCATACCTACTTTGATATAGCAAGGGATACCCTCTAGCTGCCGAATGAACTGCTCCGCCTGCTGCGCATCCGGGTAATCTAACGCGACCATCAGCCGTCCTGCCATCTGCTGAAATGCTTCGTTCACCGTTCTACATCCCCTTTTTCACGACAATTCGGGTATATTTGCCCGTGATAAAGGACATCCGTCAGCAAAAGCTGATGAATGTCCTTCCTTGTGCTGCTTATTTTTCATCATCTATTGGCATCTTGTTAGCTGCTCAGAACCGGCATGGATTCGGACGTGAAATTAATTGTCTCCAGCATTCTCAGCAAGGCGCGCACCGTATCCAGCGAGGTCATGCAGACAATACCGTTTTCAACCGCTTCACGGCGGATACGGAATCCGTCACGCTCTGGCGTTTTCCCTTTAGTCAGCGTGTTGAATACGAAATTGGCTTCGCCTGTGCGGATCATATCGAGAATATTCGGATTGCCCTCACTCAGCTTGTTAACTGTGTTCACCGGAATGTTGGCCTGTTCCAGTGCAGTTGCCGTTCCACCTGTGGCAATAATTTTGTAGCCCAGTCTGTAAAAGCCCTGCATCAACTCAATAGCTTCTTCTTTATCTTTGTCCGCTACCGTGATGATGATCGCCCCGGTGGATGGAATTTTCATGCCAGCGCCCACGAGTCCTTTGTACAGCGCTTTGGCATACTGGATGTCACGCCCCATAACTTCACCTGTCGATTTCATTTCTGGTCCCAGCGTTGGCTCTACTCGGCGCAGCTTGGCAAAGGAGAATACCGGAACCTTAACCGATACATAGTTACTTTCAGGCCATAGGCCTTCTGTGTAGCCTGCTTCCTTAAGCTTACCGCCCAAAATAGCCTGTGTCGCCAGGTTCGCCATCGGGATGTTCGTTACCTTGCTCAGGAAAGGAACCGTCCGCGAGGAGCGAGGGTTAACCTCGATGACATACACCTCGTCTTGATGAATGACGAATTGAATGTTTACCAGACCGATCGTTTTCAATTCCTTGGCGATGCTGATCGTAATTTCCACGATTTTTTGCTTCAGCTCGGCAGACAAGTGCTGTGGCGGATACACGGCGATAGAGTCACCTGAGTGGACCCCAGCCCGTTCCACATGCTCCATAATGCCTGGTACCAGTACTGTTTCGCCGTCACAGATGGCATCAACCTCAACTTCTTTCCCCAGCATATAACGGTCGATGAGCACAGGATGTTCCGGATTGATTTTAACGGCTTCTTCCATGTACCGCAGCAATTCCGCATCCGAGTAGACAATTTCCATGGCGCGTCCGCCCAGAACGTAGGATGGACGTACCAGTACCGGGTAACCCAGCGCCTGAGCGGTTCCTACCGCTTCGTCTACAGAAGTAACCGTGTTGCCTTTAGGCTGTGCGATGGCCAGACGAGACAACAGTTGCTCGAACTTTTTCCGATCTTCCGCTTCGTCGATACTTTCCAGACTTGTACCCAAAATGTTCACGCCTGCCGCACTAAGCGGAGCTGCGAGATTAATGGCCGTTTGACCGCCGAACTGAACGATTACCCCGATCGGTTTTTCCTGCTCGATGACGTTCATGACGTCCTCGAAGAAAAGTGGTTCAAAATAGAGACGGTCGGATGTATTAAAGTCGGTCGAAACAGTCTCCGGGTTGTTATTAATGATGACTGCTTCGTAGCCTGCTTTTTGAATAGCCCATACCGCATGTACGGTGGAGTAATCAAATTCAATCCCCTGCCCGATCCGAATCGGCCCGGAACCGAGAACAATAACTTTCTCCTTGTTGGATGGAATGACTTCGTTTTCCACCTCATAAGAGGAGTAGTAGTAAGGCGTTGTGGCTTCAAACTCGGCTGCGCACGTATCTACCATTTTGTAGACAGGACGCAAGTTTTGAGTCAGGCGGAACTCCCGTACCTCTTGCTCCGTTGTCAGCTTGTTAGTGGTTTGACCCAGACTGCGAATCTCGGCGATAGAACGGTCGGTAAAGCCTTTGCGTTTGGCCTGATAGAGCGTTTCGCAAGTCAGCTCAGGCTCTCCTGCAATGACAGCTTCAAACTTGACGATTCCTTCTACCTTATCGAGGAACCACCAGTCAATTTTCGTTAAATCCTGAATTTCCTGCTGCTGCCATCCGCGACGGAATGCCTCGGCCACCAAGAACAAACGCTCGTCATCTGCTTTAATCAGACGCTCTTTAAGCACCTCATCAGACAGCTGATCGGCTCCCTTCAGGTGCAGACGATGCACACCGATTTCCAGGGATCGAATCGCTTTATGGATAGATTCTTCGAACGTGCGGCCAATGGCCATTACTTCGCCTGTCGCTTTCATTTGCGTGCCCAGCTTGCGGTTGGCAGAAATGAATTTGTCGAACGGCCAGCGCGGTATTTTGCTCACGATGTAATCCAGTGTCGGCTCAAAGCAAGCATACGTCTGTCCCGTTACCGGGTTCACGATTTCATCCAGTGTGTAGCCCAACGCAATTTTGGCAGCCATTTTGGCAATTGGATATCCAGTTGCTTTGGAAGCCAGTGCCGAAGAGCGGCTCACGCGCGGGTTGACTTCAATGACATAGTATTGATAGCTGTGCGGATCAAGCGCAAATTGTACGTTACAGCCGCCTTCAATATTGAGGGCGCGGATAATTTTCAGGGAAGCAGAACGCAGCATTTGGTACTCGCGGTCTGATAACGTCTGACTCGGCGCTACGACGATACTGTCGCCAGTATGCACGCCGACCGGATCAAAGTTTTCCATATTGCAGACCACGATGCAGTTATCATTGCCGTCACGCATAACCTCATACTCGACTTCCTTCATACCTGCGATGCTTTTTTCCACCAGACACTGTCCAATGGGACTGTAACGCAAGCCGGAGCTGACCGTTTCACGCAGTTCTTCTTCGGTCGCACAGATGCCGCCGCCCGTTCCCCCTAACGTATAAGCCGGGCGAACGATAATCGGATAACCGATTTCCTTGGCAAAATCGAGGGATTCCTCTAATGTAGTAACAATTACACTCTCCGGTACAGGCTGTTCCAGTTCGCGCATCAAGTCGCGGAACAGATCACGGTCTTCGGCTTTTTCAATCGAATCGAGCTGTGTTCCCAGCAGCTTTACGTTTTCACGCTCCAGCACTCCGGCACGAGCCAGTTCCACCGCCATATTCAATCCTGTCTGTCCTCCTAGTGTAGGAAGCAGGCCGTCAGGACGCTCTTGACGGATAATCTGTGTGACAAAATCAAGCGTAATCGGTTCAATGTATACCTTGTCAGCCATGTTGGTGTCTGTCATGATGGTTGCCGGATTACTGTTGATCAGTACCACTTCGACGCCTTCTTCTTTGAGCGCTTGGCAAGCTTGTGTACCAGCGTAATCAAATTCCGCTGCCTGACCAATAACGATAGGACCGGAGCCGATCACGAGTATTTTTTTTAGTTCTGTATTTTTCGGCATATTAGCGCTCTCCTCTCACTGCGGCGGCGATAACAGCCTGACGCGGTTGCTTTGGATGATTTCTTTTGTGCTCTCTGATCATGTCGAGAAAGCGGTCAAACAGATAACCGTTATCGTAAGGTCCCGGTGCAGCCTCCGGATGGTATTGCACGGAAAACGCGGGATACTTGGTATGTTTAAGACCTTCAATCGTCTTATCGTTGTTATTAATGTGTGTCACTTCAAGGTCAGTTCCCTGGATCGATTCCTCATTCACCGTGTAGCCGTGATTTTGCGAGGTGATAAAGCAGCGTTCGCTCGCCAGTTCTTTCACCGGATGGTTGCCACCACGATGCCCGAATTTCAGTTTCTCCGTGTCCGCTCCCGAAGCAAGCGCGAACAACTGGTGTCCTAAGCAAATCCCAAACATAGGATATTCCCCTAACAGCTCAGCGATCGTACGAACAGCATGAGGCACATCTTTCGGATCTCCCGGGCCGTTGGACAGCTGAATGCCGTCCGGGTTCAGGCGGCGAATTTCCTCAGCCGTCGTATTATGCGGAACGACAACCACATCGCAATCTCGCTTGTTCAGCTCGCGTAAAATACCGCTTTTGGCCCCATAATCAATCAATACGATCCGTTCGCCGTTGCCAGGACTGCTATACGGATGAGGTGTGGAAGTCAAAGGCACCTGATTGCGCAGTTCTTCAATGGTCATGTCAGCCATCATTTCCTTCAGTTCTTCCAGCGGCTGAGAGCCAGTCGTTAAAATGCCCTTCATCGTGCCATGATGGCGAATAATCCGGGTAAGCATGCGGGTGTCGATGTCGCTAATGCCAATGATGCCATATTCCTTCAGCAAATCGCCCACGCTGTATTGAGCGCGCCAGTTGCTTGGCACCGGCTCGTAATGTCGAACAGCAAAGCCGTGAACATAAGGCCGTACCGATTCAAAGTCATCGCGAGTAATTCCGTAATTGCCAATCAGCGGGTAAGTCATCGTTACGATTTGTCCGCAATAAGAGGGATCCGTCAGCACCTCTTGATAGCCTGTAATCCCTGTGTTGAAAACGACCTCGCCTGTTTTTTCACCTTCCGCACCAAATGATGTGCCTGTAAACAGCGTGCCGTCCTGAAGCAACAATCTTGCCTGCATCCCGTCTCACTCCTCTGTATTGTTTCCTGCTATAAAACTCTATTTTTCAAATGATTTGTATTTTTAGTTTGCTTGGTCTGCAGACCAAACCAGCTTGCCGTCTACCCAGGTTTTTACGGGCCAGCCTTTGAGCTTCCAGCCTGTAAAAGGAGTATTGCGGCCTTTGCTGGCAAACGTTTGCGGATCAACTGCCTGCTCCTGCTCCAGATCAATCATGGTCAGGTCGGCGGGTGCTCCTTCCTCCAAGCGTCCCGTATTGAGGCGGAAGACACGCGCCGGGTCAGCCGTCATA
This sequence comes from Paenibacillus kribbensis, assembly GCF_002240415.1. Classification (NCBI taxonomy): domain Bacteria; kingdom Bacillati; phylum Bacillota; class Bacilli; order Caryophanales; family Paenibacillaceae; genus Paenibacillus; species Paenibacillus kribbensis. The sequence continues at coordinate 1,988,126 of NZ_CP020028.1, read as the reverse complement.
CGGCGTACCAGAAAGTCCAGTGTCCATTGTCCGGTAGCAACAAATTTCGTGTACAGCAGCGGAAAAGCTGTCTCAAATCCGACAATACCGAACGGCGCCAGTTCCATCCCCTTTGCCTTCTCTTCCTCGCTGTGTGCCGCATGGTCAGTTACGATCATGTCAATCGTACCGTCCTCCAGTCCTTCGATACATGCCTGTACATCACGCGGAGAGCGCAATGGAGGATTCATTTTCCAGTTTGCATCCAGCCCGGGAATGTCCTCATCCGACAATACCAAGTGGTGCGGGCATACCTCAGCAGTTACCTTGATGCCAAAAGACTTCGCATGGCGAATCAATCGCACCGACTGCTCTGTACTGACATGGCATACGTGATAGTGTGCCCCGGTTGCCTCGGATAGTAGAATATCCCGTCCGACATGAATCGCCTCGGATTCGTTCGGAATGCCTTTAAGCCCGTGACGCTTGGCAAATTCACCGTCCGTCACCGCTGCTCCTTCCACAAGCGTGTTATCCTCGCAGTGCGCAATAACAGGCATATCCAACGCTTTGGCCCGTGCCATGGCATCCTTCATCATTTGCGCACTTTGTACCCCTACACCGTCGTCAGTAAAGCCGATGGCGCCTGCCGCCTTGAGTGCTTCAAAATCCGTCAGCTCGCGTCCCAGCTCATTTTTCGTAATGGCAGCGTAAGGGAGAACCTTGGCAAGCCCGGCTTCCTCCCCCTTTTTCAGTACCAACTGAACCGTGTCCACATTGTCCGTTACCGGGCGTGTGTTCGGCATACAGGCAATCGTCGTAAAACCGCCTTTGACCGCTGCGCGACTACCCGTTGCAATCGTTTCTTTATATTCAAAGCCGGGTTCTCTCAGATGCACATGCATGTCGATTAAACCGGGGATGACCAGCTTGCCCTGAGCGTCGATTTTTTCGATGTGGCGTTCTTTTTCGGATGCTCCCTCTGGTATCAAAACACTCAGTCCGGAACCCTCATTTACGATAGCCGCAATTTTTCCGTCGGCAATTAGAATGGATTTCAGTTCAGCCTCGCCCTGCTCATTCAATACGCTTGCATTCATAATTAATTGTTTCATGTGAAATGTTCCTCCGCTCAGGTTTTGTGCGACTTTTCCTACGATTCTGCTGACAGCTTCTACAGCTTCATTGCCCGTTCCATAACCGCCATGCGGATCGGAACCCCGTTTGCCATTTGTGGGAAAATCCGTGATTGTTCACTTTCCACAACTGCACTGTCGATCTCCACATTCCGATTGACTGGAGCCGGATGCATAATGATCGTTCCGGGCTTGAGACTCGCTGCTCTCTCCTCTGTCAAACCATACTGCTCTCGGTACTCATCCGCTGAGCGCAGCATACCTTCCGCATGCCGTTCGAGTTGTACCCGAAGCATCATGACCACGTCCGCCTGCAATGCTTCCTGCATCGATACATAAGGCGCGTACGTCGCAAGATCAGATGCCTGCATATTATCCGGTGCGCAGAAGCTGACCTTGGCGCCAAATTTCTGCAAGGCCCACAGATTCGAACGAGCCACACGGCTGTGCAGAATGTCTCCAATGATCGATACGCTCAAGCCTTTAAGCTCACCGAAAGCTTTGCGCATGGTGTACAGGTCCAGCAGAGCCTGCGTCGGATGCTCATTGTTGCCGTCCCCGGCATTAACCAGCGGGACATTGACTTTCTCTGCAAGCTCTTGCAGCACCCCGGCTGGCTTTAGCCGGATGACTCCAGCATCAATGCCCATGGATTCGAGTGTACGTACTGTATCGTAAATGGACTCCCCTTTTTCCACACTGGAAGCCGCAGCAGAGAAGTTCAGAACCTGAGCGCCCAGCCGCTTTTCTGCCATTTCAAAAGAAAAGCGAGTGCGTGTGCTGTTTTCAAAAAACATATTGGCCGCGAAGCGTGATTGCAGTACTGGAATCAGCTTTTCCTGCTGTGATTCCCAATAATGAGCGCGATCCAGAATGGATTCGATTTCATTGCGGCTCATTTCCTTTAATCCGAGCAGGCTGCGTTCTCTAAGTTGACTGGCTGTTGTGATCATTCCTGTTCCCCCCGGTTCTGATTGATCGTCACTTCGTCCTTGCCGTCCGTCTCCTGAAGCGAAACTACGATTTCCTCGGATTTGGAAGTCGGGATGTTCTTGCCGATGTAATCCGGACGAATCGGAAGCTCACGGTGTCCACGATCCGCCAGCACTGCCAGCTGAATCATTTGTGGTCGTCCGCAGTCCATCAATGCATCCATCGCCGCGCGAATGGTGCGGCCTGTGTACAGCACATCGTCAAAGAGAATGACTTTCTTATCATGAACCGATATGTCAGCAGGATACATCAAGAGCTCTTTTCCATTTCCCTTGGCTTCGCCGACGCTGCTCCGGTCATCGCGGTAGGCTGTGACATCCAGCTCTCCCCATGGGATCGGCGCACCTTCGATTTCGGCAATTTTCTCAGCCAGACGCTGCGCCAAATGAACCCCGCGTGTTCGAATTCCTACAAGCACACAATCATCAATACCTTTGTTTTTCTCCAAAATTTCATGTGCAATCCGTGTTAATGCCCGGCGAATCGCAATTTCATCCATCAGTACATGTGTTTCATTGCTCATGCTCCCAGCCTCCTCAGGTGATGTTCCCTTCAGACCTGGCCCCGTGTTCGGATACAAAAAAGACTCCTTGCCCAAGTTTGGCAAGGAGTCTCGTGTGAACAGTCTTCCACCGTTCTCCGATCTCTCGGACACACTGAAGACATACCGCCGCAGCGGATGCACTGATCAGTGATCCATTCACGTTACCTTGCCAGCCTCACGGGACTGATTTAAAGGTGCTATTCAGGATTTCCTTCATCCAGCTTCTCATAGTGTGAGATGGTGACCATCTCTTGGACAAAGTTCATCGCAACTACAAGAAGTATGACAGATTGAAAATCCTGTGTCAACACCTGTTCAACCGGGACCACCGGAAGCACTTTAATAATTATACAACTTTATTGTATAATTATCCATAGTTGTTTTTACCCATACCTTACCCAAACAATAAAAAAACCGCCAAATAGGCGGTTGTATTTAATAATTTATTCAGGTTTGTGAATACGAATACAGACCTTCGTTGCTTTTAGCGACTGCGTAAAGACGCCAATACATCTTCCATATCGAGAGGAATCGGTCTGCTGAACTCCATATACTCACCAGTGGCTGGATGCTTGAAACCCAATACCGCTGCATGCAGCGCCTGGCCATTCATGCGAATCCCTTTATTACGTCCATACATAGGGTCACCCACCAAAGGATGCCCAATAAACTTCATGTGTACCCGAATTTGATGTGTGCGCCCTGTCTCCAATTGAAGCTCAAGCAGGGTGTAATCCCCCAAACGCTCAATGACGAGAAAATGGGTGACTGCATGCTTGCTGTTGCGTTCCGTCACGGTAAACAATTTACGATCACCTGAATCACGGCCTATAGGAGCATCAACCGTTCCCTGGTCGTGGCTCAAATGGCCGTGCACCAACGCGATATATTTACGCGTGACACTGTGTTCCTTCAACTGTGCTGCCAGCGAAGCATGAGCCTTATCATTTTTGGCCGCCATGATCAGTCCTGATGTATCTTTATCAATGCGGTGAACGATACCGGGGCGCAATTCTCCGTTAATGCCTGAAAGATCATGACAGTGATACATCAGCGCATTGACCAGTGTTCCTGAAGTATGTCCCGGTGCGGGATGCACGACCAGGCCACGCTGCTTGTTAATGACAATCACGTCCGAATCCTCGTATACAACATCCAACGGAATATTTTCCGGTATAATATCGACACTCTCTGGCTCCGGTACGGATAATTCAATACGATCTCCTTCAGCCAGCTTGTAATTGGCTTTGATTGCGGAGCCATTGACCAGCACCAGACCGTTTCCGATCCACAACTGTATCTGGGAACGGGACACATCCTCCATTTTTTCGGCGATATATTTGTCTATACGCGTTTTGGCATCACCGGCTTCTGCTGTCCATTCTAATGATTCACGCTCCAGCTCCTCCTCATAAGACAGACCTGTGGATTCACTGCTTTCATTTGTTCCTTTCATGCTACGACTTCCCTTCAATGCTATCATTGCCATTTTCTTTATTCCGACGCGACTCCAGCAATGTATCCAAAATAATCAGGGCTACACCGATGACAATCGCCGAATCCGCCACATTAAAGATCGGAAACGTATAACTTCCAAAATTGAATTGCGCAAAATCGACCACTTCTCCTGAAATAGCCCGATCCAAAAAGTTACCGACTGCGCCTCCAAGCACCAAGCTTAGTGCTACGGGAAGCAATTTCTGACCAGCCTTCACCGTTTTTCGCAAGTACCATACGATGCCGATCACCACGACAATGGTAATCACGATAAAAAGCCAGCGTTGACCTTCCAAAATCCCAAAAGCGGCTCCACGATTACGATGGGACGTGATTAAAAAGAAATTGCCGATTACCGGTATTTGTTCGTACAATTCCATCCGCGTAGCCACCAAATATTTGACACCCTGGTCAATCAAAAAAATAATTAGCGCAATACCAAAATAAATCACAGTCCTTCGTCACTCCGATCTGCTTATATCCGTTGTCGAACCCATTTATTGTAGCATAAGCCTTCTCAGATCGTCCACGAGTCCCATAAGCTTGCAAGTACAGTTTTTGAGTAGAATTTCCTACTGTAAAAGAGGTCTTCCCGGGCAAACTATAAGCAACAAACTACAAAGAGCATACCCCAAGACAATGCACACGCATGTTAACCTAAAACAAGGAGCGGATTTCATGTCCCCATTGACGGAGCAACAATTGCAGGGATTGCGTAACGAACTACTGCAACGCAAGAAAGAGATTGAGCATCGTTTGCAAGGCAATGGTCATTACGGACTCGGCGAATCGCAACGGGATCAAACCGGCGAGCTATCTCCGATTGACAATCATCCAGGCGATCTGGCAACCGAAACCTACGAGCGAGCCAAGGACGTTTCCTTACTGGAGCACGATGAATTCCAATTGGAACGTATCGAATCAGCCATGATGGCGATGGAAAAGGGTACGTACGGCATTTGTGCCGCCTGTGGCAAACCCATTCCTTATGAACGCCTGCTGGCCGTACCCTATACGATTTACTGCAAAGAGCATAACCCCGAAACAGAGGTGTCCAAGCGCCGTCCAGTCGAGGAGGAATTTCTGGCTCCCGCATTCGGCAGAACAAGTCTGGATGAGCGGGAAGATCAAAACGGCTTTGACGGTGAAGATGCCTGGCAAATTGTTGAAAATTGGGGCACATCCAATACCCCGGCCATGGCTGAAAGTGGAGAAATCCATCGTTATGATGATATGGAGATTGAAGCGAACGATGACAATATGGGTTTCGTAGAGCCATACGAAAGCTTTATCGCCACTGACATTTATGGAAAAAATGTATCTGTTATTCGCAGCTCCATTTATCAGCGTTATTTAGAAAATGGCGAGGGTGAAGGTTTGCTGGAGCCGGATATGACGGACGAAGACGAAGCATAAACTTAGATTAAAACAAAAGATCTGTAACCTAGTACGTAGTAAGCTCCAGCTGTCGCTGCACAATCCGTACAATATCAGCAATATAATCACCGATAATCGGTAAATTGAGCGCCCCCAGTACTTGCAGCACATAAATAATGGTGGCCGCAAAGAAAGTAAAGCCCAGGGCAATGCCGACCCCGCGGGACACGCCTGATATTAAATTCAGCCAGAGTAATCGCCACGGCTTATTCAGCAGCAAAGCGTAATCGGCAATGCGTGTCCGTTCCATTTGCTTTGATACAGCATGTATCAGCTTTTCTACACGATTTAGCTTCTCTGCCTGATTACCTGCTGCACTTTTATCTGCGGCTATGGCAGCTTCTCCTTTGTTTATTTTTTGGCGACTGATCCCCTGTCTACGCCTTGATCGTGCCGTCATCTGCACAATCCCCCTTTTTCAATGGCTGCCCTGAACGCAGCAAACGAGCCGAAGCACGTAACGGAGAAGATCCGTTTTCGATGCTTAGGCTCGTTTTTATACGCTGCCTGTTCTTGTATTATGGGACAGGGGGCTTGTAATTATTCCCCAATATGAACGCTGATCGTTTTACCGTTCACCTCTACACGCTCTGCCGGCTCGGCCTGACCGAATGTCACGGTAGTGACCAGAACGTTTTCACGCAGTACAGAATCGAAGCTTTCGATCGCCTGACGCAGCTCGTTATCTACATCCAGCGTCAATGCCACGTACTTTTCAATCGGCAGATCCAGCTTTTTACGGTAATCCTGCACCGCGCGGACCACTTCACGTACCCAGCCTTCCTGTTCCAGCTCAGGCGTAATGTCCGTGTTCAACGCTACCGTTAAGCCATAGCCGGAAGCAGATGCAAAGCCTTCTTTTGCTTTTTTCTCCACCAGCAATTCCTCGGCCGTAACCTGCAGCTCTTCTCCCTCTGGAGAAGCCACGTTCAGCACTCCTTTTTCTACAACCGAACGGGTATCCTCAGCAGACATGCCTTTGAAAAGATTTTGCAGGAAGCCGACATTTTTGCCGTATTTCTTACCCGCTACCTTCAAGTTCAGCTTCAGTGTAAAATCTACAAAGCCGCTATCGTCCGTCTCAACATGAATATGCTTCACATTGATCTCATCTTTGATGATTTCCTCGTAGCCGCTCAGTTCAAAATCCTGATCCATCGACAAAATCAGTTCGGTCAACGGCTGACGCGTTTTTAGTCCCGTTTCGTTGCGGACATTACGCGCCAATTCTACTACACGACGTGCCGTTTCCATATCGCGCTCCAATTCCAGATCAATCAAGGATTCATTGGCTGTTGGATAATCATCCAGATGAACACTTTCGCCGTTGCCCAGATTGAGGTAAATATCCTCTGAAAGCAGCGGTGTGAACGGTGCAAGCAGCTTCGCTGTCGTCAACAGCACCTCAGTCAGTGTGCGGTACGCATCCAGCTTATCCTCTGTAAGGCCATTGCCCCAGAAGCGATCGCGCGAACGACGGATATACCAGTTGCTCAGCTCATCTACGAACGATTCAATCGCTTTGGAAGAATTCAGGAAATCATTTACAGACAATGCTTTGTCCACAACCAAAATCAGACTGTTCAGACGGGACAAAATCCAGCGATCCAGCTTATGGGCCGACGGCTTGAACGGATGCTGTGCCGGATCAAAACCGTCGATATCTGCATACAAGGTCAGAAAAGCATGTGTATTGACAAGTGTATCTACCAGCTTCGATTTGGCTTCGCCTACAATGCCTTTGGAAAAACGTTTGCTATTCCATGGCGCACTGTCGGACAGCAATGCCCAGCGGAAAGCATCTGTACCGTACTCGTCAATGACTTCCCATGGATCAATGACATTGCCTTTGGATTTGGACATTTTTTGACCCTGCTCATCCAGTACGTGGCCTGTTGCCATAACTGCTTTGTAAGGAGCTTTGCCAGTCAGCATGGTCGAAACGGCAAGCAGACTGTAGAACCAGCCCCGAGTCTGGTCAATCCCCTCGCAAATCATATCAGCCGGAAATTGCTGCTCGAACGTTTCATTATTTTCAAATGGATAATGATGTTGTGCAAACGGCATGGAGCCGCTATCGAACCATACGTCGATCACTTCCGGTGTACGGGTCATTTCGTACTTGCCGCATTTGCTACGCACCTTAATGTCATCCACATAGGGCTTGTGCAGCTCAATGTCCGCTGGTACGTCGCCAATCGCACGTTCCCGCAATTCAGCAATACTGTGCGGTGCGAACTGTTCCCCAGTCTCCTCACACACCCAGATGTTCAGCGGTGTACCCCAATAACGGTCACGGCTGATGTTCCAATCCACCAGCTCCTCCAAAAACTTACCGAAGCGTCCTTCACGCACATGACCCGGATACCATTCAACTTCACTGTTGTTGGCAATCAGTTGATCCTTGATCGCGGTTGTTTTGATAAACCAGCTGTCCATAGCGTAATACAACAGCGGAGTATCACAACGCCAGCAGAACGGATAGCTATGCTCGTATTTTTCCTTGCTGTACAGCAAGCCTTTTTCAGACAGCATCTTAACAATATCCACATCACAGTCTTTTACAAAACGGCCTGCAAAGTCCGTAATTTCCTGAACATAGTTACCTTGGAGATCCACCACATTGATGAATCCAACGCCATTTTCGCGGCATACCCGGTAATCATCCTCACCATGCGCTGGAGCCATATGAACGATACCTGTACCGCTGGAGTCTGTTACGAATTTCGCCCCCAGAATCTGATTACCCTTCTCGACCTGGAAATACGTAAATGGCGGGGTATAAGTTTGACCAACCAGCTCTGAACCGGACAGCGTGCCAAGCACTTCATGATCGCCTTTAATTACGTCCTCAACCAGATTTTTAGCAACGATGTATACAGCGTCTTCCTGCTTCACACGAGCATATTCCAGATCAGGGTTGACGGCAAGTGCCACGTGGCTCGGTAAAGTCCAAGGTGTTGTCGTCCAAGCCAGTACGTATTCCCCACTGCTATGCAGCTTGAATTTGGCTGTGGCACTCAGGTCCTTTACATCTTTGTAGCCCTGTGCCACTTCATGAGAGCTCAGCGTTGTCTGACAATCCGGGCAATACGGACTCACACGATGACCACGATACAGCAATCCTTTTTCATGAATCGTCGCCAAAATGTTCCATACACTCTCGATATAGTTATTATCCAGTGTAATATACGGGTGATCGAGGTCTGTCCAGTATCCGATCGCTTCGGTCAGATCACGCCATTGCTGCTCGTACTCAAACACGCTTGCCTTACATTTTTTAATAAACTTTTCAACGCCGTATTCTTCAATTTCAGGTTTGTGGGAGATGCCTAGTTGCTTTTGCACACCCAGTTCTACCGGCAAGCCATGTGTGTCCCAACCGGCCTTGCGTACGACCCGGTATCCCTTCATTGTTTGGTAGCGGCCTACAAAATCCTTAATTACACGACCCAGCACGTGACCGATATGCGGTTTACCGTTGGCAGTTGGTGGACCTTCATAAAACACAAAATTTGGCTTACCCTCACGATTGGTGATGGATTTACGGAATGTGTCCTCCTCTTTCCATTTGTTCAGGATGCGCAGGTCGCGGGACCGTGCCTTTTCTTTTACATCCACTCTGTTCATCATGTCATTCTCCTTCTTTGCTCATCATTTTGATTGTTGTAGCGTTTCCTAAAAAAGCAACAAAAAAAGCCCCATCCCTGTAAAGGGACGAGACTGTGCTCGCGTTACCACCCTGATTCCGTGAACAAACCCTTTCATAAGAAACGGTACTTTCACGGCGCTCTAAGCCCTACACAACTACAGCAGGGCGCCATTGTAACGTATGGCAAACGATGATTGCTTACACACGCCGTAAAAAACAAGCGCTTCAGCTCACTTCTCCGGGAGGATCTTCGGTCATGTTCTGAACGTTGGCTTGCACCAAGTGGCCAACTCTCTGAGGAACAAAATCATGACGTACTCGTTCCCATCAACGAATTACACATGTTAAATTCATCGGTGTATTGAATCAGCAGTATCCCCGCTGACTTGAATAACAACCCTTAACCGATACACGGATAACGGTTTATATTCAGTATAGTATTTACAGTTATAGCCTGTTTACAGATAAAAGTCAACCCTGACAATGCCTAATAAGCGCTGTCAGAAATGACTATTAGTAAATTTCCTTCATTTCACGCTCGCGCTCCAGCACTTCACGTTCCCGGTTTTCAAGCGCTTCCCAGCCGTCCTGACTTAACAGGTCAAGCTGCGCCTCCACCAGTGTCCGAAAACGCGCCCGGTAAATCGAAGCCTGCTTCTTCAGTTCCTCAACCTCCAACGCGATTTTACGGGATTTAGCCAATGCCTCATTCACAATGCGATCGGCATTTTTCTCCGCTTCCTTCACGATCAGTTGAGATTCTTTCTTGGCGTTGTTGCGAACTTCATCTGCCGCTTCCTGCGCCACGATAATCGTCTTGCTCAGCGTATCTTCAATCGTCGCGAAATGGTCAAGCTTCTCCTGCACGTTCAGCAACTCAGTGCTCAGTTCTTTATTTTCACGTATAACAGCTTCATAATCCTTGATCACCTGGTCCAAAAATTCATTGACCTGATCCTCATCATAACCGCGAAGCCGGCGGGCAAATTCCTTATTATGTATATCCAATGGCGTTAATGGCATGCCGTCCACCTCCTATAAGATTGACAAAAAATACATGTTCCGCGTCACGACGCTCACTATCATCTATCGGTCATCATACCCCGATTTGTGAATACTGTACAGAGCAAAATCGTTCCAGCTCTACCCTTTAGCTTAATTTTTTCGACACAAAGCTCGTGAATCCTGCCTTGAGCTATACAAACTTACCGATTTTGACACGGAATCTTCCCTTTTTTGTCATCCCGTCTGTTTCGAGCACTTTGAATCGGCCAAATCCTTGCATGGAAATAACATCCCCGGCCTTAAGTGAAGTAGATGGATTCTCTTCCACTTTCCAATTGACCCTGCACCGTCCGGCCCGGATTGGAGTCAAAATTTTGCTTCGACTCAGCTTGTACACGTCACTGGCGATACCGTCCAGACGCAAAGAAGCCACCGTCAAATCCAACGGCTCCAATTCAGCTTCCTTTGTCCGCAGGCTTTCTGAAGGCAGCAGTTCTGTCCATACATGGACACGATGAACCTGCTGTAAGTGCAGCATAATGAAATCACTGATTTCTGAAGCTACCAATACATGACATCCATCATCCAGCACCTGAATATCACCGATTTTTCCACGCTTGATTCCAAGTCCCAGTATGGCCCCCAAATAATCACCGTGCTCCAATGTGCTAATTTTATGATCATCTGAGCTGATGGAAAGAACCCGAATCCCCATATCCTCATCGTCTAAATATGAATAATCGGGCGCAATCAGCGCCCGCTTTCGTTCCGAAGCCTCGTAGCCGCCATCTAACCTGATCGTGACCTTATCTTCCTTCGAAGATAGAGTCTCCAATATGTACAGTTGGCGCGGATCCAAAAAATCAGTCAGCTTTTGCTCATGATATGCTCCCGCATAACTGATCCATTCGGAAGCGCGATCCACATAGTCCCGTTCATCCGGATGAAAATGCTCATAAATCTCGGTACGCATGAGTCCTCCTAAACAAAATTGCTAATTAAAGAAATCAAACCATACGACGCAAAACGCAGAGCAATCAGAGCCACGATGGGTGAAATATCAATCATCCCGATTGGCGGGATGAACCTGCGAAAAGGAGACAAATAAGGCTCCACACACTTGGCAAGTAAATCACCAACCACGCTCTCTCTGGCATTAGGAAGCCATGACAAAAGGACATATGCAATGATCATGTACGAATAAATCTGAAAAAGCCAACCGATTACCTCGATCAAAAAAACTCACCTCATTCTGTTAAATTCTTGTTCCGTGTCAGCTAGTATTTCCGTAATCGAACCTTGAATTTCAACCGTATCCGGAGTACACAGAAAAATATTGTTACCAACTTTGGAAATGCCACCACTTAGTGCATACACGGTACCGCTCAAAAAATCAATAATCCGCAAGGCCTGATCCTTGCGAATTCGTTGCAGATTGACAACGACGGTGCGGTGGGAACGGATATGGTCGGCAATTTCCTGTGCTTCATCGTAAGATCGCGGCTCATACAGAACAACTTTGACATTTTTCTGTGAATGGATACTGACAACATTATTGCCCTTCTGGTTCTTACGTTTATCAAAGCTTGGGGTTTCAATTTCTTGCTCTTCCGGCGTATTCATAATCTCTCGCTCAATAACTTCCTCTTCTTCCTGAAGCCCCAGAAAGTTCATAAACTTGTTCATTACGCCCAATGGAAATCCTCCTCTCGTCCGACCAGTACGGAACCAAGCCGCAGCCAGGTCGCTCCTTCCTCAACCGCTATCTCAAAATCATTGGACATCCCCATGGACAAATGAACGATAGGCTCTCTCGTCAGGGCTTGTCCATTTAGCGTATCACGCAATTCACGCAATCCGCGAAACACAGGCCGAGTTTTTTCCGGGTCTTCTTCATGAGGAGCCATCGTCATCAAGCCGATGACGTCCACATGCTCCAGCTCACGAATTTGTTCCAGGAAGGGAGCGACCGCCTCAGGGGACAAACCGTATTTGGAAATTTCCCCAGAGATATTAACTTGCACAAAGGCTTTGACTTTTACTCCAAAAGCTGCAGCCTTCTTCTCCAACTCCTGAGCCAGTGATAGACGATCCAACGAATGTATAAACTCAAATTTTCCAATCACATCTTTAACCTTATTGGTTTGCAGATGACCAATAAAATGCCACGTTCCCCGGTCACCCAGCTTGCTCCATTTATCCGCAGCATCCTGCCAGCGATTTTCGCCTACATGCTCCAATCCGCCGTCCAAAACCGATTCCATTGTCGCAGCCGAAATATATTTCGTAACAGCGATCACATTCACATCATCACGTGAGCGTCCACTGCGAGCACATGCTGCTTCTATACGGGCGTTCACTTCTTTAATCCGTTCCTCCAAAGACACGGGAGGACTCACCTCTCTTCCAGACCAATCCAGCTCGCCATTCTCCCTGTAATGCCGCCTTCCTTGCGATATGAAAAAAACAAATCACTACGGCTGCTCGTACATAAGGTAGTACATTCGATATGGCTCGGCAATATTCCTGCTTTCATCATAATGTGTCGATTGCATTGTTTCAAGTCAAGCAGCGTTTTCCCGCCAGTTAACGGGAAATAGATGGAGCCTTCCCAATCATCATTACCCGGGCAATCATGCTCTAAAACACGGATATGGCTCATTACATGCTCATCCACCTCATAAGCTTCAGGACCGATGGAAGGGCCAATGGCTGCAAGCAAATCAGATGGTCGTGATCCAAATTCGGTCTGCATGGTTTGCACCATTTTCAGGGCAATCTCCGCTACCGTTCCCTTCCAGCCCGCATGTGCCAGCCCAATGACACGCCGCACCGGATCACAAAAGTATAACGGTACACAGTCCGCATAAAAGGATGTCAGCAAAATACCCGGCACATCTGTCAAAAGTCCGTCTGTATCCTGAAAAGCAGATGCACGATCCATAAAGCCGCGTCCGCGGTCAGTAGCCTTGACGACAGCAACATGATTGCCGTGAACCTGCTCACCGCACGTCCATGCTTCAGCAGCAAAGCCAAGCTGCTCTGCAATCAGCTGTCGGTTGCGGATCACTTTCTCCGGTTCATCCCCTACATGAAACGCACAATTCAGACTGTCGTACGGCACCTCGCTAACACCACCATGACGTCCTGTAAAACCTGCTGTCAAGCCCTGAACCTTCCGCTTCCAGGATTGAATATATAACAGCTCCGGCACGGGACGTGCGCCATCTTCCATGGACGCAAGCCCCGTGGCCACGGTATTCACTACAAACGGTTCCATTTGTCTCACCTCTACTGCCCAGTGTACCAAAAAGCTGCCGCCGTGTCTTCACAAGCAGCTAAAATACATAACCCAACTGGCTTAGAAGCCTCGGCGGTCACTCCGCTCCTGACGTTCGATATACAGCTTTTCCTCCCCTGTAACTGGCTCATCCAGTCCTTCCAATCGTACAAGCACTACATCCGAACCGATCTTGACAATATTTCGCCATGGAATGACCAGTTCGCTTCCCCCTCCAAACCAGCCCATAAACCGGCTGTTACCCGGAACCACAACGGCTTCAATTTTTCCCAGCCGTACATCAATCTCCAAATCACTAATTTGTCCCAGTCGTCGCCCATCTACAATGTTAATGACATCCTTGGTTTGGAACTCGGAAATTTTCATCGCCCTTACCGACGTTTCCGGCGCATTCACACGCATCACATCCTTTATTTCACTATATGTGCGGGAGAACCCAAAAAATGTCCAATAAACGGAAAAACGATCCACGCAGGATCGTTTTTATCGCAGTCATTCAGGCCATTCATTTCGTTAGGATTTTACGTGCTTTTGCATTTGCTGAATAGCCGATTTCTCTAATCTTGAAACCTGGGCTTGAGAGATACCGATTTCGTCGGCAACCTCCATTTGCGTCTTTCCTTCATAAAAACGCATGGACAATATCATCTTTTCACGCTGGCCCAGGCGATGCATCGCTTCCCGCAGAGCGATCTCCTCAATCCATGAGACGTCTTTGTTTCTGTCATCACTGATCTGATCCATCACATAGATTGGGTCGCCCCCGTCGTGATATATCGGCTCGAACAGCGAAACTGGATCCTGAATCGCATCCAATGCAAACACAACGTCTTCTTTGGGCACATTCAACGCCTCTGAAATTTCAAAAATCGTCGGTTCGCGCGAGTTCAGATTCGTCAGACTATCCCGCACCTGAAGCGCCTTATATGCAATATCCCGTAACGAACGCGATACACGAATCGGATTGTTATCCCGCAAGTAACGTCGTATCTCTCCGATAATCATCGGAACCGCATAAGTGGAGAACTTCACGTTTTGCGAAAGGTCAAAATTATCAATCGCCTTCATCAGGCCGATGCAGCCTACCTGAAACAAATCATCCACAAACTCTCCCCGATTGTTAAACCGCTGAATTACACTCAGGACGAGCCGGAGATTGCCATTGACCAATTTTTCTCTGGCTGATCGTTCATTATTTTGCTGAAGTGATGTGAACAGCTCACGCATTTCTGCATTGGTTAATACCGGCAGTTTGGCGGTATCCACACCGCAAATTTCCACTTTGTTTCGGGTCATCGTGTCTTACCTCCCAAGGAGCAACATTAATGTACATTATCTCCTGAGGGCGTTTTTTTATTCGCCGTTTCCATCGCTTCCGGATATGCCCAAACGTTATACCATTTTGTTAAATTCTTTTCGTAAGCGCTTTATAATTCGTTTTTCCAGGCGCGAAATATACGATTGCGAGATACCCAGCAGGTCAGCAACATCCTTCTGTGTCTTCTCTTCTCCGTCCTGCAAGCCGAAGCGCAGCTCCATAATTAAACGCTCTCGATCTGTCAGCTTATCCAGCGCCTTATGCAATAATTTGCGGTCTACTTGCTCCTCAATATTACGGTAAATGGTATCATTTTCCGTTCCCATCACGTCGGAAAGCAATAATTCATTACCATCCCAATCAATATTCAGGGGCTCGTCAAACGAAACCTCTGTTCTCGTTTTGCTATTGCGCCGCAAGTACATCAAAATTTCATTTTCAATGCATCTTGAAGCATAAGTCGCAAGCTTGATTTTCTTTTCGGGATCAAAGGTGTTAACGGCCTTGATCAGTCCAATGGCACCGATGGATACAAGATCCTCAATGTTGATCCCCGTATTTTCAAATTTACGGGCAATATACACGACCAACCGCAAATTCCGTTCGATGAGCATGGAACGTACTGCTGCATCTCCAGAGGAGAGCTTTCCGAGCAAATACTCTTCCTCGTCTCTCGTCAGCGGTGGGGGGAGCGCCTCGCTGCCGCCAATATAATAAATTTCTTCACTTTTTAGGCCAAATAAAAATAAAATACGATAATATTGCAATTGCAATGCTAGCCTGATTTTCATTTTTAATTTCATCTGTTCCCGCATAACCTTCTCCCCCTTTTGAATTTGAAAATGGTGCAAAATCTCTTTCGTCTCCTTCAAGCCTCATCCTGTACTCTCGCTCCACGCTCCTGCGCCTGTAAAAGCTCGCTAAGACGTGCATCCCCCTTCTGGCTCATATCAGCATGGCCCTCTTCGTGTGCCGTCACATCCGGGTGAATAATCGCTCGGTATTGGCCCTCTGCCGACAAGGTCCCCCCATCCAAACCAATAAGCACTCGATCCTGTACATAACGAGCCCCATTCATAATCACCTCCACCCGATCGGGCTTGAGTGCAAGCATAAAGGAATGGCTGCGGTTGATCCCTCGATAGGGAACAAGACGGACACGATCCTGCCAGCTGAACGATTCTTCTCCCAGCTCCATCACCAGTTGGTCAACATTCCCCTCAGAACATTTTTGGAGCCAGGAGGAGGGCAAATAGCCTTCCCACAAGGCCGCCTCCATTACCATGACCGGGATTCGGGTCAAAGGATCATGCAGTTGGTTGCCTGTATCCAGCAAGCCTGTACACTCAATATGATCCTGCCCGATCCACACCTGCACTTCTCCCAAAAACCCACTCATCCTTTCTGTGCGCTGCTTTGAGGATTGTACAATACGAAAGAAAAGCATCACTCCGACAAATGCGCATAAAATAAACCAGAATGCAATTTTCAACTCAAAGGACATTCCACCCGAAGCGGTATACCAGATGCCATTAAACAATTCCCCCGTACTTTGGAGAAAATAATGCATCCCCAAAATTCCGCCTGCAGCTACAAAATTGATCATGTAAAAAGCACCCATGGTACGAAGATACTTCTGCATGCTGCCAAATCCAAAAGCCACCAGCAGCATAATGACCGATAATGCAAATTTGATCAGAAACGTAAATAAAAAGGACAGCTCCGGCACAAACATCATGACCACGTACATTGCACCAATGACAGCCGAAAGAATCAGCCTCCACCACGCCGGACGGATTTTTCTCATCCATGCGGTGACCATCAGCAATACAGCATCAATGAACAAATTGGTCAAAAAAATCAAGTCGATATAAACAACCAAGGGTTCACCCGCCCAGCATTTGCAGGATAGGCTTAAGTATAGTAGTCATGCTGTTCAAAGTCTGTCTAATGGTGGGGACGGTGATCGACTAATTTTGTCGGAAAGAGGAGAAGCTCCGGCAAGCGCGGATAG